>JAIORB010000141.1 GCA_021108325.1 Bacteroidales bacterium
ACAACTTCAATTTTAATTATCTTTTATTATAATTGCTTACTTCGGAAAGTGCCAAATGAAAGTGGATGAAAAAATCATCCACTTTTTGTATTAATAATTTTTGGAAATTTGTCTGATGAAAGATACAGAACAAGTTTATTTGTTGCCTTTACTTTCTTAATTCAGTTTTCTGACTGAATAACTCTTTGCTATAGTTGCTTTGAGTTAACGAAAGTAAAAAAATAAGAGTAACAATTATAAATATAATTATAACTCCAATATTTACTTCTTTATGAACATTTTTGGATTGCGATTTAACAACCATGTCCATAATACTTAGGTTAATTCTCACAATTAGATTTTGTTAAAGGGTTAATTACTAATGTATTAAATCCTGACGATGTAATTATCGCAGAATTAATAATTCTAACAATCTCCTTAATGATGTGTAAGTTAGACGAATTTTTTTATAAAATGGTTGCGTTTTGATTGAATTTTTATTTTATTTTTAAATATTCTACGCAACCCAAGTACTATTTTCTTCATCTACATTTTATAAAACAAACAAAAAAAGTTTAGCAAGCTTTTTGTAGTAAAATTATTCATAAATTTGTATATCATCGAAAAACCGGGGATATCTTTTGGATAATTACACTGACATTATAAAAGCTTGCCTAAAAGGCAATCGAGTAGCACAAAACAGATTGTATCAGCTTTTTGCTGACAAGATGTATGGAATGTGTTTGCGATATGCCGATAATGAAGATGAAGCAAAAGATATTTTGCAAGATGGATTTATAAAAGTTTTTTTAAATCTTAAGCAATTTAATAATAAAGGTTCTTTCGAAGGTTGGATTAGAAGAATTATTGCAAATACAGCACTTGAGAGATTTAGGGATAAAAATTATTTGTTTGCTGTAAATATGGAAACAGAATATGACGCAAATCATAAACAATACGATCATATTTTGAGTGATTTAGCGGCAAAAGATTTATTAAAACTGATACAGGAATTGTCGCCACAATACAGAATGGTTTTTAACCTTTATGCAGTTGAAGGGTATTCGCATAAAGAAATATGTGAAAAGCTAAATATTAAAGAGGGAACTTCCAAATCTAACTTGTCGCGGGCACGTGAAATATTGAAAGAGAAAGTGAAAAAATATTATAACATAAGTGTAAACTGGGTATGATGGGTGCGAATTTTGATCAGATGGATGGTGTTTTTAGAAAACAGTTGAGGAATTATTCTCAATCTGCTCCTGATGATATTTGGGGAAATATTGAACAAGTATTAGATAATAACAAAAAAGCAAAAAGAATTATTATTTATAAAATTGCTGCTGCAGTAGCTGCTTTTGCAATTATCGGTTCAGGTTATTTATACTTATCAAATAATGGTGAAAGTTTTGATAACAATACAGTGATTACTGAAAATAATTTACAACAGGAATCTGAAAATGAAATTAAAATATTGAATCAGGAAAAAGTTAATGAAAGAATTGCTGATAATCTCGAAAATAAAAAAATCGAAGAACTTGATGTAGAAAATCAAAAACTTATTGCTGAAGCAGATTTTGTAGAAATTAAATCTTACAATTCAAATAATCTAATGCCTGTTGGAAGTGATACTGAACAAAGAGAAAAAAATCTTGAAAAACTTTCACAAAAGCAAATATATATTAAATCAGAAGGTGTTGAGTTAGCTATAATTGATGTAAGAAAACAAAGAGTTAAATCATATTTAAACTCGCTTCCTGATATTTATAATTCTTATGCATTAAATGATTTAATTGAAGATAAAGAGCCAAAAAATAATAAATGGATTTTAGGAGGAGAGTTTTCACCTTTATATTCATACAGGTATATTGCTGAAACAGGTGGTGACTATAATCAAGATTATTATAATAGTGCAGAAAATCCTATTATGTCTTATACCGGAGGTTTGAATGTACAATATAAGGCTATTGGCAGGCTTACTGTTCAGACCGGAGTTTATTATACAACTATGGGTCAGTCTTTTGATTATATGTCGGTTTATGCTAATACGGCATACGATTTGGTTGCCGAAGAATACAAAGACAGATTTATAAATTCATATTCAATTACAAATTCATCAGGTGATGTTTCATTTAACTCCCCGTATGTAATTATTGACGAGGAATTAATGAGAGTTAGTAATCTTCTAGATAGCAAAGGGGTAGCCGATGTATCCGATCCTATATATAATAACCTTGATGCAGAAATTCAACAGAGTTTCCAATATGTAGAAGTTCCGTTCTTAATGCGGTATAAATTAATTGATAAAAATGTAGATTTTAATATTGTTGGTGGGTTTGGAGCTAATTTTTTAATTGGGAATGATGTGTATCTTAAGTATGCCGGTAATAAAGAAGTTATTGGCGAAACGAAGGGTGTAAATACAATTAATTATAATAGTATACTTGGGTTTGGTATTGAATATCCGATAATGGATAGAATAAATATTCGTTTGGAACCATCCATTAAATATTATTTAAATGAAATTAATTCCAGTTCGTCTGTCGAATCGCATCCTTATTCGATTGGAATATATGCCGGAGTTAATTACTCATTTTGATAATTCTCATATTTACCTTTAAAAAAATATCTATTTTTGTAACTTTTGTTACGATTTATTGTTTATCTATTATATAAACTTTTTGTGCTTTTGGATATTTAAAATATAATAGAATATGAAAAGGAAATATACATTTTTGACTTTATTAGGATTGTTAATAGCTTCTTTTATTTTTATTAATTCACGACCTGAAGAAAAACCTACTGATAATGATTTTGAGCAAGCTTTTCAAAAGAAATATTCAGTATTTTCATTATCACTTCCGGATGATTTGATGTTTGCCGGCGAGGCTGTTCCTTTAGATCATTTTGATATAAGGGAATCATTAGATCAGGAATTATTGATAAATACATACTGGCAATCACAAACACTTTTATTTATTAAAAGAGCCAATAAATATTTCCCTGAAATTGAAAAAATACTAAAAGATAATGGGATACCTGATGATTTCAAATATTTGGTTTTGGCTGAAAGCGATTTGAAAAATGCAGTTTCACCATCAGGAGCAGTTGGTATCTGGCAGTTGTTAAAAGGAACAGCTAAAGATTACGGGTTAGAAGTGAACGATGAAGTAGATGAAAGATATCATTTCGAAAAATCAACGGAAGCTGCATGCGGGTTTTTAAAAGATGCACACGAATTATTCGGTAGCTGGACAATGGCTGCTGCATCGTATAATATGGGACGAAGGGGATTAATAAGACAGGTAAACAGGCAAAAAGAGAACAATTATTATAATTTATTACTTAACAACGAAACAGGTAGATATATATATCGCATCCTTGCTATTAAGTTGATACTTGAGAACCCTGATCAATATGGATTTCATGTTAGAGATAAAGATATGTATCACACGATTCCAACCTTTGAAGTTAAAGTAGATTCTTCAGTTACAGATTTTGCAGATTTTGCCAAGAAATATTCTATAAATTACAAAATTTTGAAGTATTTTAATCCTTGGTTAAGAGACTCTTTTCTTACGAATAAAACCAATAAAGAGTATTTAATAAAGATTCCAAAAGAAGGATGTAGAAGTTACTCAAAAAATATTGATTATTCTAAAATTGACTCAACTGTTGTTATCGATTAAAAAATTTAAACATTGGATAAAGAATTACTGCAACAACTTGATGAAAAAGTAAAAAAAACATCAGAAGTTACGGTTCTTGGTGCAAGAGTTCATAACTTAAAAAATATTGATGTTTCAATTCCTCGAAATAAACTTACAGTAATTACGGGTTTAAGCGGAAGTGGAAAATCTTCTCTGGCTTTTGATACAATTTATGCTGAAGGGCAAAGGCGTTATATTGAGACCTTGTCAGCTTATGCTCGTCAGTTTATTGGTAATATGGAACGTCCTGATGTTGATCAAATAACAGGATTAAGCCCTGTAATTTCAATTGAGCAAAAGTCAACAAACAGAAACCCTCGATCAACAGTAGGAACAGTAACCGAAATATATGATTTCCTTAGATTATTATTTGCACGTGCTTCTGATGCTTATTCATATGTTACTGGCGAAAAAATGGTTAAGTATACCGATGAACAAATCATAAAATTAATACTTGATCAGTTTAATGGTACGAACATCATGATATTAGCTCCTTTAGTGCAGGGTAGAAAAGGACATTATCGAGAGTTGTTTGAGCAAACCAGGAAAAAAGGATATTTATATTCCAGAATAAATGGGAAAATAACTGAACTTACACATGGTCTTAAACTTGATCGTTATAAAACACATAATATTGAAACTGTTATTGATAAACTAAAAGTATCTGATAATGATGTTAAAAGATTAAAGAGGACAGTAAAAACGGCTATGGATCAGGGAAAAGGCATCCTTATGATTCTCGAAAAAGACACGGATAATATTAAATATTTCAGTCGAAAATTAATGTGTCCTACTAGTGGAACATCTTACAATGAACCTGCTCCACATACTTTTTCGTTTAATTCTCCGCAGGGAGCTTGCCCGGGATGTAATGGTTTAGGATATGTTAACGAAATAGACATAAAAAAAATCATCCCTGATTCAACCCAAAGTATAAAGAATGGAGGAATAACACCATTAGGTAAGTACAAAAACATTTTATTTTTTTGGCAATTGGAAGCAATTGCGGCTAAGTATAAATTTACACTTGACACTCCAATAAAAGACATACCAAAAAAGGCATTAGATATTATTCTTTATGGTTCCGACGAATCATTTAAGTTGTTAAATACACCTCTTGGCAAATTTTCCAATTATTTTTTGAGTTTTGATGGTATCGTTAATTATATCAACAATTTTCAGCGAGATAAAGCGATTGATAATGGTAAGAAATGGACCGATCAATTTGTTAAAAAAGTTACTTGCCCAAAATGTAATGGTCATCGATTAAAGAAAGAATCGTTGCATTTTAAAGTTGCCGAAAAAAATATTGCTGAAATAGCCAATATGGATATTGATGAATTGTATGATTGGTTCAGTAACTTAGAAGAACAGCTTTCTGATAAACAAAAAATTATTGCACGGGATATTTTAAAAGAGATAAAAGAGCGTTTATCATTTTTACTGGATGTTGGATTAAATTATCTGGCATTGAATAGAACCGCAAGAAGTTTGTCCGGAGGTGAAAGCCAGCGGATCAGATTAGCCACACAAGTAGGCTCTAAACTGGTAAATGTTCTATATATTTTAGATGAACCCAGTATTGGTCTGCATCAAAAAGATAACTTGAAGTTGATAAACTCATTAAAACAACTTCGCGATACAGGTAATTCTATTATTGTTGTTGAACATGATAAAGAGATGATATTATCAGCAGATCATGTAGTTGATATGGGACCAAAGGCAGGACGACATGGAGGGAAAATTGTAGCCACAGGAACGCCAGATGATATCCTAAAATCCTGCTCACTTACTGCAGATTATTTAAATCGTAAAAAAACGATTAAAGTTCCTCAAACACGAAGAAAAGGGAATGGCGAAGAAATTATTTTAAAAGGAGCAACAGGGCATAATCTTAAAGATGTTACTTTAAGGATTCCATTAGGTAAATTTATTTGTGTAACTGGTGTTTCCGGTAGTGGAAAGTCTTCATTAATAAACGAAACATTACACCCAATTTTAAGCAAACATTTTTATAGAAGTAATAAACAGACCTTAGATTATGAATCCATTGAAGGAATTAAAAATATTGATAAGGTTATTGAGGTAGATCAATCACCTTTAGGTCGAACACCAAGATCAAACCCGGTAACATATACAGGTGTATTTTCTGATATTCGCAAACTATTTGAGCAAATACCTGAATCTAAAATCCGGGGATACAAAGCGGGGCGTTTTTCATTTAACGTAAAAGGTGGTAGATGTGAAACATGCCAGGGTGCAGGATTACGAACTATTGAAATGAATTTTCTGCCTGATGTTTATGTGCATTGCAAAGATTGTAACGGCAAACGTTACAATAGAGAAACGCTCGAAGTAAAGTTCAAAGGGAAATCTATAAGTGATGTGCTTAATATGACAATCAACCAGAGTGTCGAGTTTTTCGATCAAATACCATCTATTAAACAAAAATTAAAAGCACTTCAAGGCGTTGGCTTAGGTTATATAACATTGGGTCAGCCATCAACAACGCTGTCAGGGGGTGAATCGCAACGTGTAAAATTGGCGGCCGAACTGGCTAAAAAAAGCACAGGAAAAACATTGTATATTTTAGATGAACCTACAACCGGACTGCATTTTGAAGATATCAGAGTATTATTAAAAGTACTAAACAATATTGTAGATAAAGGTAATACTGTTATTGTAATTGAACATAATATGGATGTAATTAAAGTTGCTGATCATATTATTGATTTAGGTAAAGAAGGCGGAGTAAAGGGAGGCGAAATATTATGTACCGGTGCTCCTGAAGAAATCGTAAAGAATAAGAAAAGTTATACGGCGCAATTTTTAATTAAAGAACTTCAATAATTTATTTAGTAAAAAAGCTTAATTTAGTAAGCTTAACTAAATATTTGGCTTTAAAAACTAAGATATATGACAAACGAAGAACTAATAAAAGATGCTTTTCAGGAGAAAGGTTGGAACGAAGTTCAAACAACTGATACCTGGACCATTTTTAAAATAATGGCAGAATTCGTTGAAGGTTTTTCAAAACTATCTCGAATTGGGCCTTGTGTTTCAATTTTTGGATCTGCAAGAACAAAACCTGATAATAAGTATTTTAAACTCGCTGAAGATATTGCTTTCAACCTCACACAACAAGGGTATGGTGTAATTACAGGTGGTGGACCCGGTATTATGGAAGCCGGAAATATGGGAGCAAAGAAAGGTAACGGGAAATCGGTAGGTTTAAATATTGATTTACCTTTTGAGCAATCCGCTAATATATTTATCGATCCTGACAAACTAATAAGTTTTGAGCATTTTTTTGTAAGAAAAGTCATGTTTATGAGATATGCCCAGGGATTTATCGTATTACCAGGCGGTTTTGGTACTTTCGATGAGCTTTTTGAGGCAATTACTTTGATTCAAACTGAAAAAATAGGTAAATTTCCTATTATCCTGGTTGGATCATCCTATTGGCAGGGATTAATTAACTGGATTAAAGAAGCAGTCTTGGTTGAGGAAAATAATATTAACGAAAAGGATCTTGATTTAATTAAGGTTGTGGATACCGCCGAAGAGGCTGTTGAAAAAATCAATGAATTTTATTCTGAATATTTATTGAGTCCAAACTTTTAATTTGTTATTTTTAACAAGGTGTAATTATTAACAAAGCATCAAAGTTATTAACAATTGTTAATAACCAATGTTGATATTTTGTTATTATTGTATTATTATAGCTATTTTTATTGAGCCTTGGGAATTTAATAATTACTTATATGATTAAATATCTATTGCTTCTTGTGAATATGTTTGTCCTGTTTGTCTTGAATATTATTTTTTCAGACGTAAATGTGGATATGAATGCTCCCGGACAAGTAGAAGCAGGAAATGAGATTTATGTTGAAATTACATTAAATAAATCTGATTTTGATAGTTTTGCCAGATTTCAACAAGAAATCCCTGCTGGGTTAACTCCTGTTCCGGTTAATACTGCAAACGCTGATTTTAGTTTTAAAGATCAAAAAATAAAATTTATATGGTTAAAACTTCCTGCTGAGCAAGAAATAACAATATCATATAAATTACAAGTTGATCAAAGATTAAAAGGAACGTTTAATTTAAATGGAACATTCTCTTATATTGCCGATAATGATAGAAAATCGGTAGAGGTAGATCCTAAGTATATAGTAATAAATCCTTCCTCAACAATTGACCCTAAATTAATTGTTGACATTAACGATTTTAAAAACCTTGTAGCTCCGATTCAAAAAACAGGATCGGGAGCTGAACAGGTAAAATGTATACGACAAACACCATATCTGGCTCAGGGAAGTAACGAATACCTGGTAAATTTACTTGTAAATAAGGGTAATAAGGAAAAATTTGCAAAGATCCAGGAAATGGTTCCTGAAGGATTTTCTGCTGTTGCATTAGAAAGTAAAGAAGCAATTTTTACTTTTAAAGATCAAACTGTAAAATTGTTGTGGATGAACTTGCCAACCGATCCTTATTTTGTTGTTTCATATAAACTGGTTCCAAACGAAGGTGTTACAGAAAAACCAAATATGGATGGAACTTTCTCGTACATTGAAAATGACAATACTTTGAGCATCAATATAATTGAGAAAGATGTTAATTTGGAAAATGTGTCGATGGAAAATTTATTGGCTGTAATTTCTTCAACCAGAGAAGCTATAACCGAGCCAATTAATTATGTTCAGCCACAAGATTACACAGGTAAAGTAAAAATTGAAATAGCTGAAAGTGCCTTAAAGCTGATTCGAGAGAATACAAAACTTACAAATATGCTGGAACCTGAATCAGGAATTTATTACAGGGTTCAAATTGCAGCTGGTCATCGACCAATTAATATAAGCAGATACTTTAATAAATATAACTTAGATAAAGAAGTGCGAACTGAGTTCCACGAAGGTTGGAGAAAATATTCCGTTGGATCGTTCTATGTTTATAAAGCAGCTCGTGATTATAGAGTACATATATGGAATACAACAACAATAGATGATGCTTTTGTTTCCGCATATAATGAGGGGAAACGTGTTACGGTGCAGGAAGCATTAATGATTACAAGCCATGAGTGGTATCGTTAATTATAATTGATTTGTTCTATGGTAATAGAAAGATTTATTTCAAATTTAGAATTATAATTAATTGAAATTCATAATCTTAAATAACGTTTATACGAATGAAATTGTATAAGTTTTTACCTGTATTAATAGTTTTCTTTTTAAGTGCCCAGATTGTATTTGCACAGGGAGGCTACGAAGATTTACTATACCAGGAAGTAGAAGTCGAAAATCCTGTTTATATGCCTGTGCTTGGAATCGGTACAGGTATAATTAATTATTATGGAGAGCTGCAAAACGACTTTAGCAATATGATTCAGGGACAACCTGCCCTCCGTATAAATGTATATCAGTATATTGATAACAAGCATTTCTGGAAAATTAATATAAATGCAACTGTTGGTAATATTTCCGGCTATGAACGATCATTTGAGGACATCTCAAAAAATCTGAACTTTGAATCAACTTTATTCGGCGTTGGTTTAAATGTAGAATATAGCTTTGGTAATATCTATAAAGGAGAAAGGAAGATTGTTCCTTTTATCTCACTTGGGGGCGAGTATATAAGTTTTAGCTCTAAGTCAGATATTATTTATAAAGAAAACGGGGTAACTTTAGGTAATTATGTTTATTATCCTGATGGAACAATACGTGTAGGAGATCAATTAGTAACTCGCGATTATGATTATGAAACCGATATTCGAAGCTGGGACCCTTACGGAAGAGGTGATTATACCCCAAGCTCATTTTCTATTGTTGCAGATCTGGGGCTGGATTTTAAAGTCAGCGACAGAGTAGCTCTAAGGCTGGCAACATCATTGCACTATACTTTTACCGATGACATAGATGGTGTTAGTTTTGAAAATACTGTAGGTAGAATTGGTGATACAAAAATGGATATGTTCTCATTCACTTATGTTTCTTTAAATATTGATTTATTTTCTGAGGCAAAAACTAAAATAATTGAAAGTCTTTTTGCTGATGTTTCAGGTGATTTTGATTATACCTTAATAGCCGATGACGATAGAGATGGAGTATTGAATTTAGCAGATAATTGCCTTGAAACGCCTACCGGAGTTCAGGTTGATTCTGTTGGATGTCCTCATGATGATGATAGAGATGGTGTTCCAAATTATATAGATAAAGAACAGTTCTCAAATAAAGGAGCTATTGTAGATGAGTTTGGTGCTGAGTTAAGCGCAAACAAAATACGCGAAGGCTTATTCATGGATTTAACAGCTGTTGAGCGTACCGAAGCTTATATGATGCCAATTGGACTAGGATGGTCGAAATATTCAGAAATGACAAATGTTGAAATTCCTGAAAAGTACAAAAAGCTTGACCAGGATGGTGACGATTATATTTCTTTCGATGAGCTACTGGACGCCATAAATGGATTCTTCGACTTTGATTCAGAATTTAATTCGGAAGACATATACGATCTGAATAATTTCTTTTTTGCTCAATAATATTTTCAGTTTCTTTTTATAAAATGGCTATAAACCCGGCTAAAGATTATTAGTTATAACTTTGTGTATACTTCGTGATCCCGAAAGCTTTCGGGACTTTGTGCGACTTCGTGGTAAAAAAACAATCCTTGATTCGCATAATTAAGTATTTATTATAAAAGCATCGTAAATAAAATGTCGTGTAATTCTTAGTGAATCTTAGAGTTTTAGTGGCTGAATATTAGTTGCCACAAAGACACTAAGCCACAAAGTTTGCACAAAAAAAGTTGAAAAAATTACGTTAGTTCAGGAGTTATGAGTTTAGTATTTTCTTACTCGCTCCATATCGCGATTAAGATCTTTCTTTTTAATTTCGTGGCGTTTATCAAATTCCTGTTTACCTTTTGCCAAAGCGATATTTACCTTTGCCCAACCATTTTCGTTAATAAAAATACGGGTAGCCACTATTGTTAAACTCTTTTCTGTTGATTTGCGTTCAAGTTTTTTTAGCTCGCGTTTGTTAAGGAGCAATTTTCTATCTTGTCCGGGATCATGATTATAATGAGTCCCAAAAGCATATTCAGTAATATTTAATCCCCTGATAAAAAGCTCTCCATTAATAAATATACAATAAGCATCACCCAGGCTGGCTTTGCCTAAACGAATAGATTTTATTTCTGTACCGGTTAGTTTAATTCCTGCCGTATATTTTTCAATGAATGTATAATTGAACGAAGCCTTTTTATTCCTTATATTAATGTTGCTTTGCATGAATCATCTCTTTTATAGCGTGCAAAGGTATAGATTTAAATTGATCTAACCTGAATTATTCATATTTTGGGCTAAAGCCCTTTTTATTATCTAGTTAACTAACCCTCCCGATAACCATCGGGATAAGGCTGGGGTTAAGCAATAATGCAGAATACCAGGACTTTAGTCCAATATTTTGGAATTGATGAATTAACCAAGTTAAAATAAATTAAAAATGCCTAATGTCCGTCGTTACATTAGCCAAACCTTATGGCAGGCAGGAATGAGCTAAAATTTATCCATTAACAATCTTTAATTTTAGTAAAAGAAATTTCTTTATTATAATTTTGTTAAAAACAGAAAGAGGAAATGGATATTAAATACGATATGTTGACCATTCTGGGACCGACAGCAGGTGGTAAAACATCGCTTGCTGCAAGAATGACTTATATTCTTGATGGCGAAATAATTAGTGCTGATTCAAGACAGGTATATCGTGGAATGGATTTAGGAACCGGTAAGGATCTGGATGATTATATTGTTGAGGGAAAACAAATTCCGTATCATTTGATTGATATAGTTGATGCCGGCTATAAATACAATGTTTATGAATATCAGAAAGATTTCCTGGAAGTTTATTCGGAAATACAAAAAAGAAAAAAGTTCCCTGTTTTTTGTGGTGGTTCGGGAATGTACCTTGATGCTGTTTTGAAAGGATATAAGCTAATACCAGTTCCTGCAAACGAGCAATTGAGAAATGAACTTGAAAATAAAAGCACCGAAGAGTTAATTACAATTTTAAAATCTTTTAAAAAAATACATAATACTTCAGATACCGATTCTCGAAAAAGAGTAATTCGCGCTATTGAAATTGAAACGTTTTATGATGAGTCTAAAGATATTGATGATTATTTTCCGAAAATCAATTCGCTTTTAATAGGAGTAAAATTTGACAGGGATTCACGTCGAAGAAGAATAAGCGAGCGATTAAAACAACGTTTGGACGAAGGCATGATTGATGAAGTTAAACGCATTATGGATAGTGGTATTTCTCCTGAAAATCTTATATATTATGGTTTAGAATACAAATATATTACCCAACATGTTATTGGAGAAATTACATTTGATGAGATGTTTAAGCAATTAGAAACCGCAATTCACCAGTTTGCAAAACGCCAGATGACCTGGTTTAGAGGAATGGAACGGAAAGGTTTAAAAATACATTGGCTGGATGGTTATACATCAATGAAAGAAAAAACAGAAAGAGTTTTAAATCTTTTAGAAAATAACTGCTTTTAATAAATTGTATCTTTATCTTAAAATCCGCAACAAACCACCTAATTAACTGATAGTCACGGGGTGACTTGACAAGAAAAGATGTACATAACAGCCTTTATATCATTTAGTCACCCCGTGACTTGCGGACATATTGTGTGCTTTATTCTTCTTATGATATTTAGAATTGAATTTTATAACTTAAATATGGAAACATAATAGTCAATTCATAAGGTTCAACCGAGTTTGTTTCATAATTATAAGCATGACCAAGAAATTCTTTTTGCATTAGCAAATTCTTAATTTGAAGAATTATTGACTGTGAAAATTTTGGCCTGTTTATCGTGTAATTCATTGAAATATCAACATAGTAATTTGTTGGCGACTGCTCTTCAAAAATCTTTGTATTATCACAGACTACAAATTGGCTACTATTTGACTTTTCAAAATCAACAGGAGCATATCTTCTCCCGCCTAAAATTGTAAACTTACCGTTTAAACTAAATGTATTATTCTTTTTTGTTTGCCACTCTTTTCCACCCAAAAGATTGAATACAAAATTTTGATTATATTTTGTATTCCTTTCAATATTATCACCACCGATATATTTTGATTTATATAGTGAAGTTGTCAGCATGTAGTAATATCCTTGTTTCATAAAACGTTCAAGTGTAATGTCAACACCCATATTTGTACCGGTTCCTTTGTTGTTAAGTTGTGATGAAAAATACATTTCATTATTATAGTTTATCATAGAAAAAGAACTATCCGGTATAACGGGTACATCATACAGGATTTGGTAGTATGGTTCAATTCTTAAATGTGTATTGTTTTTAATATTCCAGTCATATCCAAACACAAAATGATGAGCCTTGGTAATATCTAAGTCTTTATTTAAGGTTTCCCACCCATTTGCAACAGGAACTTCCATAAGATAGATACGTAAAGGCTCTAATCGGCTATGTTTTCCATAAGCAAAACTTACAGTCCGGTTTTTAGCAATACGCCAGTTAATACCAATTCGTGGCTCAATTGACAATTTGTTGTTTGTATTAAATATTAAAAAATGTAAGCCTGCATTAATATTAATATCTTCAGTAATAAAATATTTCGATTGTGAATATAATTGATAAGCAAAAGCATTTCCCTTACTTTTTACAAAAAAGTCTGAAGTATCATTAAAAGCAACATTGGTATTTGCTGTAACATCATAATCGTATGCAAGTCTGTTTATGGTTAAACCGGTTCGGTTAGTATGTCTGCTGTTAAATTTCTGATTTAGAAATGTAGAAAAACTTAGTCTGTAGTTAATTTCATTTTGGTCTGAAACAGGAATTTCTTTTAAATTTGGTCTATAATATGTGTTTTTATTGACATATTCTGTAGCTGAAAATGAAACAGTTGAGAACAAATATGAATTTTTTCCAATTATTTTTCTGTGATTAATACCGGATGCTGTTAAATTATAGTGGATGTCGTAATTATAACTATCATAATTTGTTTCCCATTTTAAAGTATCCTTTTCATTTTCAAACTGAACTTTGCTCATTCCATTTATACTCCATAAGGAAAATATGCCAGCTTTTTTTGTTGGGAAATTGAGTTTAAATGACAGGTCCGAAAAATCGGGCAATCCTGTTATCTGTGGAAGAAGATTTTGTAAAATCCCATAAGTTGAGTATCTGTAATTTATCAGGTATGAAGCTCGTTTCCCTTTCACAAAAGGTCCTTCGGCAGCAAAATCAATTCCATACGAGCCTAATTGAATTGCATATTCTCTTTTCTCATTATTGCCGGTTCGCAGGTTAATATCAAAAACACCCGATAGGGCATTTCCATGTTCGGAAGGAAAGGCTCCTGTGAAAAAATCAGAGTTAGACAGCATATTGCTATTAAACATGGTATTTACACCACCACCTGAAAATAAACCTGCAAGATGGTTTGGTGCAGGTATTTCAACTCCTTCTAATTTCCAGAGTATCCCTTTGGCAGCATTGCCCCTAATTACAATTTCATTGTTTTCGACTGTGTTTGGAGTAACTCCTGCAAAAGAACTTGCCAAACGTGATGGGTCATCCATACCGCCTGCGAAACGTTGAGCATCTTCAACGGAAAAAGTTCTTGCAGATAATGTTGCCATTTTATTTATTGATTTTTCCTTTTTGGTGTCAGGTTTTATTACAACTTCGTCTAATGCAGTGAAACTTTCTTTTAATGGAATATTTAAAACAATTTCTTTACCTGAACTTACAAGCAATTCAGAAATATAATAATTTTTATATCCAATAAAACTTATTTGAAGATTAATTCTACCAACAGGAACACTGTTAATACTAAAATATCCATCAATATTTGTTGTTACGCCAATTATGGGGTCAAAACCAATAATAATTATTGTTGCTCCCGGTAATCCAACATATGTTTCACTATCGAATACCTTTCCTTTGATGGTTTGTGTAGGTTCTTGTGAATAAGTTATATTACTTATATGCAACATTATTACTAATAGTATAAAAAATCGTATTATCTTCATTTTCATATATATTATTAACTTTGCAAAGTTAGAGCTTCTACGAGGGCTTATCAATACTGATAAATCATTATTTTTTATGGCTTCAGATACGGAAAAGACACAAATAGAATACTTTGAAATACTTAACAGTCAGAATTTTATTCCTAAAGATCTTGATTACACAATATTAGATAAACACACTAAGTTTCTTGACAAGCTAAATGTTATTGAAAACAGTTCTATTTCGATTTTTGATTTGTATCAAAAAAAACATGTTTATTTATCATCTAGGTTTGAAACTATTTTTGGTTTTAATATAAACAAAGCACATAAAGAAGGAAATGAATATTTTGATAAAAAAGTTCATCCGGATGATAATCTTGATGCAATGAAAATAGCTAGCTATTTTTTTAAAATTGCTTTTACTTTACCTGTTGATGAAAGGAAAAATTATAAATTGATTAATGATTACCGGATTAAAAATGAAGAAGATAAATATATTAGGGTTATTGAACAATTTCAGGCTTTAGAGTTGGATAAACAGGGAATATTTGGTTAGCTTTATGTGTTATGGATTTATCGCCTAATCAGGATATATCTTTGCCTTTGCAAAACAAAGTAATAAATTTTAAAACAGGGGAATTGTTTCATTTTCCGGAAACAGCTAAAGAAATTAATTTATCTAAAAGAGAAAAAGAAATTCTTGATTTAGTATCAGAAGGTATGATCAGTAAAGAGATTGCAGATAATTTGTTTATTAGTGTTCATACTGTAAATACACACCGACAGAAAATTTTAGAAAAATTAAATGTGAAAAACTCTCACGAAGCTATTAAATTAGCTAAAAATTATGGTTTGATTAATTAAGCTAGAAAATAAACCAATTAAATTGATCTAATTTATAAATAATAAAAACTGTTATAATAAGATTAATAGCTGAGAACAAGTAATTGTAGAACTCTCTGTATTTTTTAAATTTTCTTCTAAATAGTATCGCCAGATTAGGAATAAACAAACAAGTTAATAAAGTAAAAAAGAACACTTCGCTTATTTGATGTTCAATATCGCTTGGGCCATATAACATAAATAAATATACACTAATTAGCAGAACAGCTATATAAATTAAGTAAGAAATTTTAAAAATTAAAGTAGAAACCAATCTTTTATAGTTTAGCAGGAAAGGCTTTACAATTATAAATGCCAAAACATATATAATCAGAAAAGCAATCATTAATAAAAAATGGAAAATAGTGTACATTGTTTAAGGCTTTATTACAGAATAAAAATCACACTAAATTTACAAGATTTTAAGATTAAAAGCAAAAAGCTGGAAATGAATGATTCCAGCCTTTATGTAGTTATGTTATTAATTAAAGTCTATTCATCATCTTTAAGCCATTGATCGAGCCAGCTGTAAAATTCTCTTTGCCATAATATGCCATTTTGCGGACTTAATACCCAATGGTTTTCGTAAGGGAAATGCAAATATTTACTTGGAATACCTTTTAACTGTGCAGCATTATATGCACCCATTCCCTGGGTATATACAATACGATAATCTTTTTCACCATGAATCACCATAATTGGAGTATCCCATTTATCAACAAATTTGTGAGGTGAGTTATCATAAGATTTTTTATTAGATTTATCCCAGTATGGGCCACCAATATCCCAGTTAATAAAGAACATTTCTTCTGTTTCAAGGTACATAGATTCAAAGTTGAAAATACCATCGTGTGCGATGAAAGCATCAAATCTGCCTTCATGATGACCTGCAATCCAGAATACAGAAAAACCTCCATAACTTGCACCAATTGCTCCAAGGTTATTTTCATCAACATAAGGTTCCTGGGCCAAGGCATCTATTGCACTAAAGTAATCTTTCATATTTTGTCCGCCGTAATCGCCACAAATTTGATCGTTCCATTCCTGTCCAAACGATGGTAATCCACGGCGATTAGGAGCAACAATAATATAATCGTTAGCTGCCATCATTTGGAAATTCCAGCGATATGAATAAAACTGGCTGACTGATCCATGTGGGCCTCCCTGACAATATAATAAAGTTGGGTATTTTTTGTCAGGGTCAAAATGTGGAGGGTAAATAACCCAAACTAACATATCTTTATTATCGCTTGTTTTTATCCATCGTTCTTCAATATTTCCGTATGTTAACTGGTTATGAAGATTTTTATTTATGAATGATAGCTGAGTTTCTTCACCCGTTTCAGGATTAATTGCAAATATTTCAGTTGGGAAAGTCATACTTTGTTTAGATCCAATTAACTTGCCACCAAATGGATGTACCGACCTGTAATTGTGTATTCCTTCAGTTGTTTGTTTAATTTCTTCAGATTCAATATTTAAATTATAGATTTGGAATCTGGCATGAAAGTCACTTTTGAAATAAATTGATTTACTATCATCTGTCCACGATAAAGCATGTACATCCTGATCAAAATCAGCAGTAAAATCCTTTTTTTCACTACTTTCGAAATTAAGTATGAATAATCTGTTCTGATCAGATTCGTATCCATCTCTTTCCATGCTTTCCCAGGCAATCATTTTACCATCAGGAGAATAAACAGGACTTACATCGTATCCCATTAATCCTTCAGTTATATTTTTGGTCTCTTTCGATTCCAGATTATAAATATAAATAGCAGAGTTGGTTGATAAAGTATATTCTCTTCCAACCATTTTCTTGCAAGTATAAGCTATTTCTTCACTGTTAGGATTCCAGTTAATTTGTTCCATTCCCCCAAAAGGTTCCATAGGGCTGTCGAATCTTTCACCTTCCATTATATCAATAGAATTGCTTAACGATTTACCATCATAATCAGCAATAAAAATATGACTGTAGGTATAATCGTGCCATTTATCCCAATGTCGGTACATTAAATCTGTTTCGATTCGGGCTTCTGCTTCTGGAAGGTCAGGATGCAAATCCACAGCCGATTTGTCTAATTTTACATCTTTAATAAATACAATTTTTGTTTGATCGGGAGAATATTTGAATCCGTTAAGTCCGTCTTCAATATCAGAAATTTGAATACGATTAGAACCGTCAGGATTCATTTCCCACATTTGCAAATTGCCGCTTTCCGTACTTAAAAATCCTATTTTCTTACCATCAGGACGCCAAATAGCAGAATATTCGCCTGATTCAGTATTTGTAATATTTATAGCTTTTCCACCTTCAACAGGCAATACAAATAACTCCCTGTTTCCTCTGTTTTTTTCTAATTCGTAAAATGATACTCCAAATAAAACAGTTGAGTGATCTGGTGAAACTTCCACTCCGCTAACTCTTCCAAACGACCATAGAACTTCAGGAGTCAGAATATCAGATGATAGCTGAATTTTGTCAACAGGGTTGTTTATTTCAAGTTTTTTTTCTTTTGAGCATGAAAAAAAGATCAAAAGAAATACAATACCCAATATTAAATGTAGTCTTTTCATGATATATTATCCCTTGTTATTTGTAAATGATTCGTGAATTTTTGTCTCAAGTTCATCGGCTAATTCAGGATTATCTTTCAATAATTGTTTAACAGCTTCACGTCCTTGTCCTAATTTTGTTTCTCCATAACTAAACCATGATCCACTTTTTTTAATAATTTCTTGATCCACTCCAATATCAATTATTTCTCCAAGTTTTGATATTCCTTCGCCATATATTATATCAAATTCAGCTTTTTTGAATGGTGGTGCTAATTTGTTTTTCACAATTTTAACTCTTGTTCTGTTTCCCGTAATATCTTCACCATCTTTGATTTGACCTATTCTGCGAATATCAATACGTATCGTAGCATAAAATTTTAATGCATTACCACCTGTAGTAGTTTCAGGATTACCAAACATTACACCAATTTTTTCACGTAGCTGGTTAATAAAGATACAACAAGTGTTGGTTTTGCTAATGTTTGCAGTAAGTTTACGCAATGCCTGAGACATTAAACGAGCTTGCAAACCCATTCTGGAATCGCCCATATCACCTTCAATTTCAGCTTTAGGAGTAAGTGCAGCAACAGAGTCTATAACAATAACATCAACAGCTCCGGATCGAATTAAATGATCTCCAATTTCTAAGGCTTGTTCACCATTGTCGGGTTGAGAAATTAAAAGATTTTCAACATCAATCCCTAATTTCTCTGCGTAGAATCGGTCAAATGCATGTTCGGCATCAATAATGGCAGCTATTCCACCAACTTTTTGTGCCTCAGCAACAACATGCATTGCTAATGTTGTTTTACCCGATGCTTCCGGGCCATATATTTCAATAACCCGGCCCCTGGGAAGTCCTCCGATTCCCAAAGCCATATTTAATGAAAGAGAACCTGTTGAAATAGATGGTACATCTGCTACGGCTTTGTCGCCCATTTTCATAATGGTTCCTTTACCATAGTCTTTATCAATTTTATCAAGGGTAAGCTGCAAAGCTTTTAGTTTTTCCTTATTGATGTTGTTTTCTTTTTTTTCCTTTTCCATGATTTTATTTATTTACTTTTAGATTTTCAATTCCTGGTAAATTTGATTGGTATGATCTTTTGTTTTTACTTTTTCGAATATTTTTTCTATGGTTTGATTTTCGGAGATGATGTATGTTTTCCTTAAAACACCATCGTATGTTTTACCATACAATTTCTTTTCTCCCCAAGCCTTATATAATTTTAGAATTTCTTTGTTGGGATCAGAAATTAATATGAATGGCAAATTAAATTTTTTAATAAACTTTTTATGTGATTCTTCCGAATCAGGACTAACTCCTATAACGTTCATGCCCTTTTCTAGAAGATCACTGTAATTATCTCTTAAATTACAAGCTTCGGCAGTACATCCGGGGGTGTTATCTTTTGGATAAAAATATAGAACTACTTTTTTACCTTTATACTGATCTAGTGAAATAGACTCTCCATTTTGGTCAACTCCTGTGAAGTTGGGTGCTTTATCTCCTTCTTTCAAATTTGTCATTATGATTTAAAATTAAGAATTGTAAAATTAAAAAATATCATTGATAAGACAGAATTTGAGTTTTATTGTTTATAAATCTTTTATCAACAGGTCAAATAATTATTTAATTTACTGAATATTAAAAAAATATAAAACTTATTAATGATTTTCTTTTACCTGTGTTAAAGGTATATTAAATTTGTATTGCATTTGCTAATGCGTTATTATAAAATGAGAAAATATATAATCTTATTTTCGTTTTTTCTTGTTGCTTCCGTAAATACGTGGGCGCAAGTCGATGATAATCTCGACGAATTAAAATCTGCTTATTTAAATGTTCAGGAGGGGAACTATAAAGAGGCTTATCCCTATTTTAAGGAAATGCTGAATATTTATCCAAAAGAGCCTACTTACAATTACTATGTGGGTGTGTGTTTATTATTTTTAGATAAAGATCCGTTATTATCTATAAAATATTTACGATTTGCAGCAACTAAAGAAGTTCCCGATGATGTATATTATTATCTTGGCTTAGCTTATATAAAAAACTATCAGTTTGAGAAAGCTGTTGAAAACTTAGAATGGTTCGAGAAAAAAGCCGGCAAAAAGCAATTAAAGGAGTTAAATGTTCAGAATTATATTGCAATGGCTCAGAATGGTTCGTACCTTATTAAATATATTAAAGAGCCTTCTGTATATAGCAAAACAATTATCGACCAAAATGATTTTTATAAAAACTATAAATTTGACGATTTGGAAGGAAAATTTGTTGATCGATTTGAATATTTTAATCAGGAAAAGGATTCTTTAGTGGAGAATTCTATTTTGTATGTACCGAATTTTCTCAAAAAAAACGAAATACTTTATTTTTCGGCCAAAAATAAAAAACGTGGCGACTATGATATTTACAGGATTACTCGTTTAACCGATACTTCATGGAGCGAACCTGAAAATCTTGGTAATGTAATTAATACTTCATTTGACGAAAATTATCCGTATTTGCATTCCGATGGTACTACATTGTATTTTGCCTCCAAAGGACATTACAGTATGGGAGGGTATGATTTGTTCAGTAGTTCGTGGAATTGGGATAACCAAGAGTGGCCTGAACCTGAGAATTTAGATTTTCCGATTAATTCACCGTTTAATGATATACTATTTGTTTCATCGCCTAATAAAAAAACAGCATTTTTTACATCGGACAGAGAAACTAAAGAGCCAAATGTTATAGTTTATAAATTGAAATTGAATAATTCGGAACCATATATTGAACTTAAAAATCATGAAGAAGTATTAGAACTCTCAAGATTGAGTGTTAACATAGTTCCAGAGGAGTCAAAGAAAAGAGAATATGCAGATGAAAGAATTGTATCTGGTCAGCATGAATTTATAAAAATTAAGAACGAAGGAGCTTTCTTGTATAAATCTGAATATGATAGTTTGCTTAGTTTGGCAATTAATTACCAGCTAAAAGCCGATTCGCTGGGCTGGATTATTGATGAAAAGAGGTTGGTTTTTGATTATACTGAAGATGGTCAGGAGCGTGCTAAACTGTCAAATACAATTATCGAATTTGAAAGGGAAATTTATTTATTACAGAAAAAAGCTGATAGTTGCTACGAAAGAGTCAGAGAAATTGAGCAGGCTAATTTAGCCTCGCAAAAATCAATATATGAAGATTTACAAACAACAAAAAATAAAGAAATTAGTAATACTGAAGAAGAACTAAATAAGAGTAAAAATATTTATGTTGAACCTGTTCAGGATTCTTTATCTATATCAAAACTGAAAATTATTGAAGAAACACAGGAGGAGGTAACAAAATTTTCTGACTATGGATTAAGAATTGAGATTCCATCAAATTACAATTCAGTTAATCCAATCCCTGTAAATGAATCTTTACCGAACGGAATATTGTATATGATTCAGTTAGGAGCATTTAGTACTCCAAAAACTCCTGGTGTTTTTAAAGGTCTAACACCTTTATCTTGTATAAAAAAAGAAAATAGTAATCTTCGAAAATATTTTGCCGGTAAGTTTTTACAATTGTCCGAAGCTCAAAAAAATCTACCTTTAGTTAAAAGTAAAAGTTTTAAAGATGCATATATCGTTGCTTTTAACAATGGCAACATCATACCTGTAAAAAATGCAGTTAAGCTTGAATCGGGAAAAGATAAGTTACCTAATGTAGAATTAACTGAAGGTTTAGAGGGTAATTCACAAACTGCTGATGACTTGTCGATAATTTATATTTTAAAAGGTCAAATCAGTTTAAAGGATTCTTTATTTGTTGATAGAGTAAAAAACGAAATACCTGAAAAAGCTGAGTTATATCTTGAAAACAAAGTTGATATAATGATTTTTACAATAAAATCATTTTCATCGTATGATGAAGCTTATGCTATTAAAAGTAAACTAGAACTTATTGTGAAAAAAGAAATTGAAATCCATGCTTATTTTGCTGAAAATCAAATCCCTTTAGAACAGGCAAGGAAAATCACTAAATAACATAAAAATTTAATACATTTATATTGATTTATATTGTATATTAGGCCTTTCATAACAGTAACAGATAAACATAAATTTATGAATAGTAAGAGGAATTTTGAGAAGAATCCGGATTTGGAGAAGAATCCTAAAAAAGGAAAGGATTATTCATTGATTTTGCATAATGATGATATCCATGATTTTACGTATGTAATTGACTCATTAATTGAAATATGTGATCATGATTCGGTTCAGGCAGAGCAGTGTACCTATATAGTTCATTATAGTGGTGAGTGTGATGTTAAAATTGGAAAGTATGAACAACTCAAAGCCATGTATAACAGGTTTATTGAAAAAGATTTAACCGTATCTTTAAATTAATAAATATGTCATTAACCGCTATTATCTTTTTAATTGTTCTTGGTATTATTCTTTTTTACGTTGAGTTTTTAATTATTCCTGGTGTGACTATTGCAGGAATTGCCGGTACAATATTAATTATTGTTGGTGTATATTTTGGGTATAAAGAATATGGTTCTCCGGGTGGACATTATATATTAGTTGCTACAGCTCTGGTATCAATATTCTCGGTGGTAATTATGTTGCGGGCAGGTACATGGAAAAAGATTGCTCTTAAAGCTAAAATTGAAGGAAAAACAAGTACATCTCTTGATTCTGAAATAAATATAGGTGATACAGGAGAAACGGTTACGCGGTTAAATCCTTACGGAAAAGTTTTAATTAATAATAAATTTTACGAAGCAAAATCTTCAAGTTCATATATTGATCCTAAAACAAAAATTGAAGTAAAAAAAATTGATAGATCACATCTTATTGTAAAACCTTTAAATTAAATTATTATGGAATTATTACCTTTAGTAGGAATAATAGTAGGAGTAATTATATTACTCTATTTGTTTTTATATTTAATCCCAATCGGATTATGGTTTCAGGCACTGGTTTCCGGTGTAAAAATTTCTCTTTTACAATTAATTTTTATGAGATGGCGTAAAGTACCACCATCAATTATTGTTCGAGCTATGATTGAAGGAACTAAAGCCGGCTTAATTCTTAATCGAAATGATATGGAAGCTCATTATTTAGCTGGTGGTCGAGTTGCTGATGTTGTACACGCATTAGTATCAGCTGAAAAAGCTAATATTGAGTTGCCATTTAATATGGCTACTGCTATCGATTTGGCTGGTCGAGATGTATTAGTAGCGGTGCAAATGTCAGTTAATCCTAAGGTAATCGACACTCCTCCGGTTACAGCTGTTGCAAAAGATGGTATTCAGCTAATTTGTAAAGCAAGAGTTACGGTTCGTGCAAATATTAAACAATTGGTTGGTGGTGCAGGAGAAGATACTGTCCTTGCACGTGTTGGTGAAGGTATTGTTTCTTCAATAGGATCATCAGCATCACATAAAGCAGTATTAGAAAATCCTGACTCAATTTCACGTGTTGTATTGGAAAAAGGTTTGGATGCAGGAACTGCATTCGAAATTCTTTCAATTGATATTGCTGATATTGATATTGGTAAAAACATTGGAGCTGTATTACAAATGGATCAGGCAAATGCTGATAAAAATATTGCTCAGGCTAAAGCAGAAGAGCGGCGTGCTATGGCTGTTGCTGTGGAACAGGAAATGGTTGCAAAAGCTCAAGAGGCTCGTGCAAAAGTTATTGAAGCTGAAGTAAAAATTCCTTTAGCAATGGCTGATGCATTTAAACAAGGTAATTTAGGAATTATGGATTACTATAAGTTTAGAAATATAGAGGCAGATACTAAAATGCGTGACTCAATTGCAAAGCCAGGCAGAAAAGATAAAAAATAAAGATTGAATGAAAAAACTTCTTTTCATAATAAGCTTTTGGGTTTATGTGATTAGTGCTAATGCTCAGTCGTCAGATACAATAACTACCGATAGTGGGTTAAAGTATTATATTGTTGAAGAAGGAAGTGGAGAGAAAGTCCAGGAAGGAAAAGAAGTTATTTTACACGGAATAGGTACTTTGGAAAATGGAGAAGTTTTTTGGGAAACCAGGGAAAGTAATTCTCCATTTCATTTTGTAACCGGAACCAATAGTGTAATAAAAGGTGTTGAGGAAGGTATAAGTAAAATGCGGGTTGGAGACCGATGGATTTTTATTCTCCCACCGGAAATTGCTTATGGAGATAGACAACGCGGACCAATTCCACCAAATTCAACCTTGATATTTGATTACGAAGTTTTGGATGTATCTAATCCTAAAAGATCAATTGTTGATACGCTTTATAAAATAATTGAAAGCGATGGAATTGATCAGGCTCTGGATATGTACAGGGATTTAAAAGATCAAAAAGACATCTTTAATTTCAGAGTTGATCAGTTGAATGGCTTAGGTTATAAATTGATTAATGAAGAAAAATACGAGGTTGCCAAAGTCATCCTGGAACTTAATGCAAAGGAGTATCCTTATAATTTCAATGTCTGGGATAGTTTGGGTGAGATATATATGATTTTGGGTAAGTATGAGTTTGCAGTTGAGAGTTATGAAAAATCTCTTGAGTTATATCCTGAAAACACGAATGCTGTTGAAATGATCAGGAAAATAAAAGTGAAAGAATAAATAATAAAAAGGAGATTACCCGTGTAAACTTTTTGAAGTTTTTTTTGGTAATAAAGATCAATTTTATACTTTTGTGCAACTTATTGGAGAGGTGGGAGAGTGGCTTAATCCACCAGTTTGCTAAACTGGCGTACTCGATTAGGGTACCGGGGGTTCGAATCCCCCCCTCTCCGCAATAAGCTAAAACCAGTTTAGAAAGATTCTGGTTTTTTATTTATTAAAATTGAGGGGATAAGAACCGAAGGGTAGGTGGGGTTCGAACTAAACGAACGAAGTGAGTGTTCTCATGAACGAAGTGAATAATCCCCCCCTCTCCGCAAAATGCAAAATAATTAAAAAAATCCTTCGGGATTTTTTGTTTTTCTAAAAAACAATTTTACATTTGCAACGCTTAAAAAGCTACGGAGTGTAGCCTGCCTGTCGGTAGACAGGCGTATCCCGGTTATCGCGTCCCGATTTAGCATCGGGAAGGTCGCAAGCCAAATAAGCTAAAGAAAAGAGTTCTTAAAATATAAAATATTATTCGGGGTGTAGCGTAGCCCGGTTATCGCGCCTGCTTTGGGAGCAGGAGGTCGCAGGTTCGAATCCTGCCACCCCGACTGATTGAAAATGAAAAGCTTAGAAGAAATTCTAAGCTTTTTTATTTTATGTCTGGTCAAACATAGGTCAAACAAAATTCTACTTTCCTAATTTGAGGTTAAGTAATTTAAAAACTACCAATTATTATTTTCTATTTTCCAGTTTAAAAAATTAGTTAAATTTAATATTTGAGCTATTCTCATAAAATAAAATCCTAATCTGTTAATTAATTAGTGTTTAAATCATTTTTTTAATTGAAGAAATAGTATTAAATTCGACATTCAATTTTAAAAATGATAAAAATTCTGTGTAGTGATTAAAAAGTGGCGTAGTTATTTAATTCATCCATTAACTATTGGGTTTGTTTTAAGTCTTTTGGTAATTTTTTTATTTGCCAGGTACTTACCTCGTTATTATACTGAAATGATTGACGAATTAGCACTCAATAATAATGGTGAGGTATACTATTTTGATTTAGATAATGATGGCAATAGCGAGAAAATACATTATTACCATTACGACAGAATTTTTCAGCCAACTTTATATTTATACGATTCACAGAATAATTTTAAATTTTTATGGAACTTTTTTGAGTCTCCGGTTAAGAATTGTAAAGTATTTGCCGGAGATTACAATAACGACAGTATAAAAGAGATATTTGTTTTTACAGAAAAGTCCGATTCTCTTTTTTTATATGTATTAAACTCTGAGAATGATAAAAACCCAATTGTAAGCCGAGAGTTTATTGCAAGTGTTAGCACGACAAATTCTAATGTGCAAGTTATACCAATCGGATTATATAACTTAAATCAAAAAGAATATAAAGAGTTTCTGTTTGCAGTAGATGCGGGATATCCTGATACTCCCGGGAGAGTTTTTTCATTTGATATTTTCAATAAAGTATTAAACTCATCTCCGGAAATTACAACAAATATTTCTTGTCAGGTTTTAGTGGAAGATTTAAATTCGGATGGGAAGCTAGAAATTATAGTTTCAAATCAGTCAGTTGATGTTATCAGCAATGGAAGCGAATCACAGCTTATAGTGCTCAATAACAATCTTGATTATTTATTTCAACCAGTAATCTTTTATGGTGGACCATCACAAATAACTGCTAATACAATTCTTTCAGATAACGAAAAGTTAATAGCAGTTTTACATAGTGGAACCGATCCGGAAAATGTTTTTAATAGCTTAATGCTATATAATTTTTTCGGTGAACGAATAAACGAAGTAAACATCGAAACTAAATCGAATTTAGTGTTAACAAGTATATCTGATTCCGAAAATAATATTTACTTATTCTCAGGTAATAAGATTGTTAAATATACCTCTGACTTAAAAAAGAGTAAAGCTTTTGTTATTAATAAGAGAGAGAGAGCTAAGTTTGTACAGTTTGAGGATATAACAGGAGATTTAAAAAATGAATTGATTTTTAAAGATAATGAGAATTTAATAGTTGTTTCTGATAATTTAAGATATAAAGCAAAACTTAATCTTATCGATACAGGAAAAGTAAATCTTACAGTTGTACGTCATAATAAGAGAACAAATCAGATATCTATTCAAACAGGTAACAAATGGTATTTATATGAGTTTTATAAAAACGAAGCGTTTTTTTATAGTCATATTTTTCACTTTTCGATTTTTATTATAATAACATTTCTTTCTTTCTTAATTTTAAAACTCAGATTGAAAATAATTAAAATTAAAAAATCTCTATTCAGTCCTACAGAAAAAGATTCTATTTATAAAATTGAAGATAATATCGAGAAAAAATTTTCTGGACTTAAAACAACAATTAACGAAATAAGTAATGAATTAAAAAGTGAATCGTTTAATAAGATTATAGAAGAAGTTGATGAAACTATAGAAGAGGTTAAAACGATTTCGATGGAAATTAGTAATAAACCCTTACCAGCTACGGATCTTAGAAATCGCCTTTCAGATTTGATTACTAATAAAAAAGATTTATTAAATCTTAGTTTCTACTTATTTCCTGAGAATGGTTTGGATGAAATTGAGCCTGAGATAAAAGATGTAATTGTAGAATTTTCTGATTATTGTATCGATTTAATTGCAGAGTATGCCAAAAATCTCAATGTTAATCTTCAGGTAATACAACATGATTATTATGTAAATCTTTTAATAGAAGTGGAAAATGCTTTTATTGATTCTTCAGACTTTGAGAGAAACGGAAAATTAAACTCAATACTAAAAAGAGTAAACAGAAAATTTGAAGTAGATAATTTTAGTGGATTTGGTACAATTATTAACTCAACTATTCCTCTTAATTTATTAGGTTCAAAAAATTATGGTGAAACAGAAAAAATAAAAATAGTTATTGCAGAAGATCATGATGTATCGCTTTTTGGATTAATATCATTATTTAAAACAAAGGATGATATTGAAATAGTAGGAACTGCCAAAAACGGGATGGAAGCTTTAAAGATTCTTGAAACCAAAGATGCAGATATAGTTATTACTGATATTTCAATGCCGGGTATGGATGGTATTGAGCTATCGGGAAAACTTAAAAACGAATATCCAAATATTAAGGTAATCGTTTTTACTATGTATATGGAAAATTGGTTTGTTGAACAGTTAATAAATAACGGTGCCAAAGGATTTGTGTCAAAAAATTCAAAAATTATTGAATTAGTTGAAGCTGTTCGAAATGTTTATGAAGGTAATAATTATTATTGTCCCCAGTTTAAATCTAAGTTTGGGTTTAAAGGGAATAGTAATGGTATTGCTAAAAAACTTGACTCTTTAACTAAAAACGAATTGCAAATTGTAAAGCAATTTGCCGAGAATCTGACTAAAGAGCAAATTGCCTTTAAAATGGACCTAAATAGTAATACCATTGATACTTTTGTTGCTAATATACTCTTAAAATTAAATGCCGGCGACGAAGATGAAATTATTCGAATTGCCAAAAAACAAAAATTCATCTCAGAATAATTTGACGAAAGCAATTAAACTTTTATTGGTTTGACTAAATTTGTGTGAAAATTTTACATAAATTTATGGATGATATTAAAACGAAGATAGACAAGTATGTTAAAGATCAGGAATATGCAAAGGCTATTGAAGTGCTAACTGGTTTAATTGACAAGGATTTAAACAAGGTTGATTACTTGATATTAAGGGGTGATATTTATAATATAAAACAAGAGTATTCAAAATCTCTAAATGACTATAATAAAGCTTTAAAAATTGATCCAAAGAATAAAATTATACCATCAAAAGTTGAAATGATAAAAGATATTCTTAAATTTCAGGCTTTGGATATTTTTGCATCAACAAATTTAAATATAGATCCCTGGTTAGACGATTAATATTATGCAATTAAACTACAACTCACCACATTCAGATCAAAATTATTTAGGACGAGTATTCCTTTTTATCAAACGAAATTATTGGCTTTTCTTACTTGATCTAATAATAATTATATTTTTAATTATCCCCCCATACACTTGGGAAGAAACTAAATTGTTATTAATAATGATTGGTGTGCTTTTAATTCGGGACATCTTAATTTTAAGAATTAGTTGTAAGCATTTAGGTAAATTTGTGGCAAAAGGGAATGAAGTCTCAATTGGAATATTAAAAAGAAATAAATTTCAAGACGATATTATTGAGTGGCTCCCTGATATGGAGCTGGAAATTAAATATATTTTAGGTATTCCGGTTTTGTATATCATGGATGGCAGTGATGTAATATTTAAACAATACCCAGTTGGAATATGGACCGTTGATAAAATGACAGAGTTTATAGAATCATTTTATGACTACAAAAAAGAACAAGCTATGTGGAAAACTTATAAAGGTCAAGATTAGAAAATTCCATGAGCAACATTTCGGTATTTTTAGATTCCATAGATAATATTGATAATAGCTGGAATGATTTTTTAAGCTCAGAGCTTGTTACTTTATTAAAAAATATTGAAAAAAATATTTTAGAATCAAAACAAAAGTTTACTCCTGAAACAGACAAAGTTTTAAAATTTCTTAAAGTTCCACTGGCTGATGTTAAAGTTATTATTCTGGGACAAGATCCTTATCCACAGGATGGAGTAGCAACGGGCAGAGCTTTTGAAGTTGACTCGTTAAAATCCTGGAATGACAAATTCAGTAATATCTCCCTAAAAAATATTATTCGTGCAATTTATTTTGCTTATAATAATGAATACCTTAAGTACAGTGAAATAAAAGATAAAATAGGAAAAACTTTTCTTTTAAAACCACCTTACGAACTTTTTGTTGAATGGGAAAAACAAGGTGCGCTCCTTTTAAATACTTCATTTACTTGTGAGATAGGAAAATCGAATAGTCACGAGAAATATTGGAATATATTTACTATGTCATTATTAAAATATATTTCAAAAGCCAATCCTGATATTATATGGTTTTTATGGGGTAACAATGCAAAGTCAATTGTTGCTGATATTAATATCGAGAAGAAGATAGAATCTATGCATCCAATGATGTGTTACAAAAAACAGGGTCGTGATGATGATTTCCTTTTTGGAAAAATTAATGCATTTAAAGAAACAATGAGTTTAATAGATTGGCTGGGTTAAACTTTTGAAGAAACATATCGTATGATTGATTCTTCATACAGTTCCATAATACGATTTAATATTTTGTGATTGGTACTAAATTCTATTTCTTCAAAGAATCTTACAGGCAAAGTTTTTAAAGAAGTCCCTGTTAAAAACATGGTATCCATGCTTTTAAGTTCTGAATAGTGAACTTTCTTCTCAATTATTTCAATTTTATTTAGCTTGCAAATTTTTAGAATATTCTTTCTTGTTATTCCATTTAACACATCTTTTTCCGGAGGCGTTATAACCATGTTATCTTTAATGAAAAAAATATTTGATCTGCTGCCCTCTGTAATAAATTCTTCATTGTTAATTAATAATACTTCAAAAAGATTTTCTTCAACTATTGTATTGTTTGCCTTTCTTCGGGCTTCTGTGTTTAATATTTTAGCGTTAGGATTTGATCTGATTGTACGGCATAATCCAACTTTTACACCGTATTTATATTCTTCAACTGAAGGAAAATAATGAGGAGTAAAATAAATCAAAAAATCTTTCTCGTTCGAACCATTCTCTTTACCAAACCTGATAATGAGTTTTATTTTACCTTCGTTAGTGTTATTTTTTTGGATTAATTCACTAATCAATGTTTCTATGTCACAATAACTTTCGTTTATTGATAAATTTGAAATATCAGCCGAATAAAAAAGTCTGTTTAAATGATCTTCTAGGAATAATGGAATACCTTGCTCAATTCGTATTACTTCATAAATTGATATACCTGTAGTAAACACCGATTCATCAAATTTTGTGCAGTGTTTTATCTTAAAATTATGGATAAAAAATTCTTTGTTACATTCCATAGGAAAAAATAATATGCCCCAAAAGTAATAATTAGTGCATCAATTTCGTATTGTTTTAGAATATTTTAATAATAACTCTCAGATGCAATAATACGGCATGTACGAATTAGTACAGTAGATGTACAGATGCGTACAAAGAGAGTATATAAAACAAAACATTTTAATGGTATAACTTATAGAATATTAGTACTATATGTTCTTTGGTACAATACTTGGTAAATCGACGTAGTACTCAATAATCAATTTATTTATTTATGATAGAATTAAAGGGATTGCATAAATCTTATATAACAGGTAATAATAAATTGCATGTTTTAAAAGGGCTTGATTTAACAATTGAACAGGGAGAATTAGTCTCAATTATGGGATCGTCAGGTTCAGGGAAATCAACCTTATTAAATGTATTAGGTATTCTTGATTCGTATGATAAAGGACATTATAAGTTAAACAATACTCTAATGAGTAATTTAACTGAGAAAAAAGCAGCTCATTACAGAAATAATATGATTGGATTTGTTTTTCAATCCTTCAACTTAATCTCATTTAAAAATGCAATGGAAAATGTTGCGTTGCCATTATATTATCAGGGAGTAAGCAGAAAGAAAAGAAATAAAATAGCTTTAGAATATCTTGATCGAATGGGTTTGAAAAATTGGGCTGATCATATGCCTAATGAATTATCGGGTGGACAAAAACAACGCGTTGCAATTGCCCGATCAATGATAAGTAAACCAAAAGTAATTTTGGCCGACGAACCTACCGGAGCTTTAGATTCGACCACATCATTAGAAGTTATGGATCTGTTTCGTGAAATTAATAAGGAAGGAATTACAATAATAATAGTTACTCACGAAAAAGATATTTCTGAAAGAACCAATCGTATTATTTACCTGAAAGATGGAATTATTGAATCCGAATTTATCTCACCCCGAAAGATATCGGAAACTGTCGGGACTTATCGAAACTAGTGACGTGTTACATTTAGTATAAAAACTTAATTATTTTGATTACACTATTTATTTTAAAAAACAACTCGAAACTCAAAACTTTAAACTAATACCATGTTCGATATAGATAAATGGCAAGAGATATTTTCTACTATTCAAAAGAATAAGTTACGTACTTTTCTTACAGGCTTTAGCGTTGCCTGGGGAATATTTATGCTTATTGTTTTGTTAGGCTCTGGTAAAGGTTTGGAAAATGGTATACATTCTAATTTTGATGCTGATGCAGCCAATAGTATTTGGATTTTTCCCGGACAAACAAGTAAGCCTTATAAAGGAATTCAACCGGGTAAGTATGTAAGATTCACCAATGAAGATTACGAAAGGTTAAAACGTGAGATTGACAATTTGGAACGTATTTCAAGCCGTTACGATATAAGAGGTAACGACCTGATTTCTTATAAAAATGAATATGGCAGTTTTGGCATAAACACTGTTCATCCCGACATGGAATTTATAGAAAATTCTTTCCCGATAAAAGGTAGATTTATAAATAATATAGATATTGAAAAATCCAGAAAAGTTGCTGTTATTGGCGATTTGGTTGAAGAAGCTTTATTTAAAAATGGGAAATCACCTATAGGAGAATATATAAAAATTCAGGGGATACCTTTTAAAGTTGTTGGTATTTATTCAGAAAATTCCAATAACGATGGAGAAAGAAGGCGCGTATACATCCCTATTTCTACAGCTCAAATGATTTTTGATGGGGGAAACAGGATTAATAATATTGCTTTATCAGTCAAAGATATGACCATTGATGAAAGTAAACAATTCGAAGAAAGACTTAAAGCTTCATTTGCTGCAAATCATAATTTTGACAAAGAAGATGACAGGGCTATTTTTATACGAAATAATCAGGAGAATATTAAAGAATTTCAGAATGCTTTTCAAGGAATAAGGTTATTTATTTGGGTTATAGGAATAGGAACCATAATAGCAGGTATTGTTGGTGTTAGTAATATTATGATAATTGTTGTGAAAGAACGAACAAAAGAGATTGGTATAAGAAAAGCTATTGGAGCAACACCATGGTCTGTTGTGAGTTCTGTGTTGCAGGAGTCTATTTTAATAACAAGTTTCGCAGGATATATTGGTCTTGTTTTGGGTGTTACATTGATGGAAATTATAGCTAAAAATGTACCAGCCGACTCTATGATGTTTAAGAATCCGGAGATAGATATGAGTGTTGCTATTAGCGCAACAATATTATTAATAATTTCAGGAACTTTTGCAGGCTATATACCCGCCAGAAGAGCTGCTAAAATTAAACCTGTGGTTGCATTAAGAGATGAATAAAGTTAATAAATAATATTATGTTCGATAAAGAAAAATGGCAGGAGATTTTTAGTTCGTTAAAAAATAATAAAATGCGAACAACTCTTACCGTGTTTGGTGTTTTTTGGGGAATTTTTATGCTTATTATAATGTTAGGACTGGGAATGGGTTTTAAAAACATGATTCAGGAGGGCTTTGGAGATTTTGCAACAAACAGCTTATTAATATGGCCTCAACAAACTACAAAAGCTTATAAGGGATTTCCCCGTAACCGCAGGTATATGTTTACAAATGAAGATGTCCAGATAATAAAAGAAAAATTTCCGGAAATTGAATTTATAGCTCCTAAATTAAGGGCTTTTGGTAGCGAAGGAGCAAATAATGCTACCAGAGGTACTAAAACAGGAGCTTTTTCTGTTGAAGGAACATTTCCTGAATATAACCTTATCGACCCTTCAAAAATAACTAGTGGCAGATTTGTGAATAATGTAGATATTAAAGAATATAAAAAAGTAGCAGTTATTGGAAAACATGTTAAAGATGTATTGTTTGATAAAGATGAAAATCCTATTGGAGAATATATTAAAATTAATGGAATTTATTTTAAGGTTGTCGGAGTGCTAACCAAAGGCGCAAGTAATATCAGTTTAGGTTCTGATAAAGACAGATCCATAGTAATTCCATTAACTACTTTTCAGAAAGTTTATAATAGAGGTAATGAAGTAGGTTTTTGTGCGGTTACGGCAGTTAAAGAAGCAAATATTGCTTTGGTTCAACAAAAAATAAATACCTTTTTGCGCAGCCGCCATTCAATTGCTCCTGATGATGAACAGGCTGTTGGTGGGTTTAATCTGGCCAAAGAGTTTAAGAAAATTTTTAAAATGATAACCGGTATTGGAATATTAATATGGATTGTAGGAACCGCAACCTTATTAGCCGGAGTAATTGGTGTTAGTAATATTATGCTTGTTGTTGTTAAAGAACGAACTAAGGAGATTGGAATACAACGTGCTCTGGGAGCAACTCCTTTCAAAATTATGAATAATATTATTACAGAAGCAATATTTTTAACAGCTAGCTCTGGTTATATGGGTATAGTTTTAGGGGTAGGAGTTATAGAGCTCATTAAGATGATTGCAAATAGTACAGGTTCAGATAATCCTTTTTTTACACATGCTGGAGTTAACCTTAACGTTGCATTAATGGCTTTGTTTATACTTGTTATATTTGGTGTCTTTGCTGGTTTTATACCTGCAAAAAGAGCAATAAGTATAAAACCTATTGATGCATTGAGAGACGAATAATAATAAATTTAAAATAGTTAATATTTAAAATCATATCAGAATGAAGAAGTTTTTTAAAATTTTTATTTGGATTTTTATAGCAGTAATATTTATTGGTACTTTAGTTTTTTTGTATAATAAATCTAAGAAGAAAAAAGAAACGTTTACTACAGAAAAGCCTTTTATTACCAATATAGAGAACAAAACAGTTGCCACAGGGTCTATTGTACCCCGCAAAGAAATTGAAATAAAACCACAGGTATCCGGAATTATCGAAGAAGTTTATATTGAGCCGGGAGATATAGTTAAGAATGGCGATTTAATAGCTAAAGTACGTATCATTCCTAACATGATTAACCTTAATAATGCTGAGGCACGTTTAGATCAGGCTAAAATTGATAGCGATGATGCAAAATTGGTATACGAACGTCAGAAAAAAATATTTGACGAGGGTGTTATTCCTGCTGCAGAATTTCAGCAATACGAAATAGCCTTAAACAGGAGTAAATCGGAATTAAATGCTGCTGAAAATAATTTGCAACTTATTAAGGAAGGAGTTACTAAAAAATCAGGACAAACAACTAATACTCTTATACGTTCAACTATTGAAGGAATGGTTCTTGATGTGCCGGTTAAGGAAGGTAATTCTGTAATTGAAAGTAATACGTTTAATGCAGGTACTACTATAGCTATTATAGCTGATATGGGAGAAATGATTTTTGAGGGTATGGTTGATGAAACTGAAGTTGGTAAAATCCATGAGGGAATGAATCTTTCTCTCTCTATTGGTGCAATAGACAAACAAAAATTTGATTCTAAACTTGAATATATTTCCCCTAAAGGAGTAGAAGATAATGGAGCAATAAAATTTGAAATTAAAGCAAAAGTAAAATTAAAAGAAGATTTCTTTATCAGATCAGGATATAGTGCTACTGCTGATATAGTTTTGGAACGCCTCGACAGTGTTCTGTCCATTAAAGAGAGTCTTATAGATTTTAGAAATGATTCTGCTTTTGTTGAAGTTGAGTTAGAGCCTCAAACATTCGAAGAAAGATATATTGAAATAGGACTTTCTGATGGAATAAATATTCAGATTCTTAAGGGAGTTTCTATTGATGATAATATCAAACAAAAAATTAAAGAAATAGAAAATCCAAGATAGTAGATTATCTTGTATAATATTCCCTTATTTAAAAGCCGTCTCGTATTAAATGTGAGACGGCTTTTTAACTCTTCCCTTTTATACTATTCAATAAAATATATATGATGCTTATTTCAAATTTTGAACTTTCTCAAATATTATTACATTTGTTAACCTGATTAATTCATGAATTTCTTTCACGACTGAAAGGAGTAATTATTCAGGTTAACATTTCATTTTATAACTAAAAGATATTAATTATTATGCATCAATTGAATGAATTTTTCCAGACACTACATAGCTTTCTTGGTGGACATAATTGGTTTGTTTACCTTTTAGTGGGTACAGGTGTTTTCTTTACTATATATCTTAAATTCCCTCAGATAAGGTATTTTAAACATGCAGTAAAAATTGTTAGGGGTAAATTCGACAAGAAAGAAGATAAAGGAGATACATCACATTTTCAGGCATTAACAACAGCTCTTTCCGGTACAGTCGGAACAGGAAATATTGCGGGAGTTGCATTTGCAATTTATATGGGAGGTCCGGCAGCTTTGTTTTGGATGTTAGTTACAGCCTTTTTGGGAATGACAACAAAGTTTGTTGAAGTTACATTATCACATAAATACCGTGGTTTTGATGAAAAAGGAATGGTTGCTGGTGGCCCGATGTATTATATGAAAGAAAGACTGAACATTAATTTAAAAAATGGAAAGATAATTAAAACCGGTAAGTGGTTGGGTATATTTTTCGCCGGGGCTACAATCCTTTCTTCGTTTGGATCAGGAAGCATGCCTCAGATAAATAGCATTACCGACTCGGTATTAGCAACTTTTGGTATTGAAAGAATAATAACCGGTGCAGTATTGGCAGTGTTATTAGCATTTGTTATAATTGGAGGAATTAAAAGGATTGCTAAAGTAACCGAACGTTTAGTTCCGGGAATGGCACTAATTTATCTTATTGGAGCTTTAGCTGTTATAATTACAAACTATCAGAATATTATTCCTTCGTTTGGTGCTGTATTCTCAAATATTTTTACCGGGCAAGCTGCTGTTGGAGGGTTTTTGGGTGCAAGTTTTGCTTTTATGTTTAATCAGGGTGTTAATCGTGGGTTGTTTTCTAATGAAGCTGGTCAGGGTTCAGCTCCAATTGCTCACTCAGCTGCTCGTGCACACGAACCTGTTTCTGAAGGGTTGGTTGCAATTCTGGAACCATTTATCGATACACTAATTATATGTACAATTACGGGATTAGTTCTTTTATCTTCGGGTGTATGGAATGAAAAATTCGATAATAAGTTTCAGAACACAGATATGATTGTGTTTGCAGATACTTATAATGAAGAAGTTAAAGAAGATCAAAAAGCTATCTTTAATCATTTAGCAAATGAAAGTTTATTACCTGTATTTAATGGAGACCTTGAAATTATTGATGGGGAAATTCAAAATGACTTAACAATCGTACATGCCCGATCAATTGCTGAAGATATTAAAGTACTTCTTGACGATAAACCATTTAGTGGTAAAATAAATATTAACGATGGGAAAGTAAAAAATGGGGAAGCTAATGTTATTTTTACGGGAAAGTCGTTAATGCATAGTGCTCCATTAACGGCAAAAGCATTTACAAGGAGCTTTTTTGGAGACTGGGGAAAATATATTGTTTCAATCGGATTATTACTCTTTGCATTTTCAACGGCTATATCGTGGTCGTATTATGGCGACAGATCCGTAACATTTTTATTTGGGTCGAAATATGTAATCTTTTATAGGTTCTTTTATGTAGTTGGATTTTTCTTTGCAGGGTTTACAGATACAACCATTATATGGAATTTATCATTACTAACAGTGGTATTTATGGCAATTCCAAACTTGTTTGGTATATTGTTATTGCGTAGGGAGGTAAAATCAACAATTAAATCTTATTGGGTTGATTTTAAATCAGAACATCCTGATGTAAAAATTCCTGAGAAAGTATAAAAAGTGTTATATAAAATTCATGCATGACTTGTCAGGGAATTTCTACTTTTTTTCTCTTCGAGTATTTAATAATAAACACAAATTGCTGTTTAGTTATAGGAATTGTATTTAACTAATTAATTGTTTAAATTACAACTGTTTCTTATCCAGAGATTTAATTATTGTAGCCTACTAACTGATATTTATGTATACTAAAATAATATTTAATTATTTAAAAAATATATTAAGACTTTCTAAATGAGATAGATACAAAATGACGAAAAAAGCAGTATTGTCCATTTTACTTTCATTATTTATTCAGTTATCATATAGTATTGATTATAATCAGACAGATAGCCTTGAAAATTTACTGGAAACCCTTGCCGATAGCCAGAGGGTTGATATGCTAAACAATCTTGCTGACAAATACAGGGGAATAGCACCTGGGAAAATTATCGAGTATGGGAACCAGGCTTTAGTATTATCAGAAGATTTAAATTATATATATGGAAAGGCAAATGCCTTAAAAAATATTGGACAGGGTTACTTTAATTTAAGTGACTATGATAATTCGATTGATTATTTTTTCAGGTCGCTAAAACTAATGGAAGAATCCGTAGATAAAAAAGGTATTGCAGAATGCTATCATAGTTTAGGAAATATTTATCTAGAAGTGAAAAAATATGATAATGCTTTAGAATATTATCAAAAATCATTAACAATTAAAAAGGAAATTGGAAACAAAAAAAATATTGCTGCAACTTTAAATAATATTGGTGTTGTTTATCTTGTATTAGGCGAAAATGATAAAGCATTGGAATATCATTGGGAATCTTTACACTTAAAGGAGAAAATATATGATTTAATTGGTATTTCATATTCATTAAACAATATTGGATATGCATATTTTAATGAAAACAATTTCGATAAAGCTTTAGAATATTATTTTAAATCTCTGAATATTAGAAGAGATATTGGAAATAAAAAAGAAATAGCTGTTTCTCTTTTTAATATAGGGGAGGCTTATGTTAAATTGAATGATTTTTCTAGAGCTGAAGATTATTTATCAAAATCTCTTGAACTGGCAAAGGAAACTGATGCAAAAACCCTCATAAAAGACATTTATTATACATACACAGAACTATTTAATATAACCAAAGACTATAAAAAAGCATTTGAATACCATGTATTACATACAGAGGTAAAGGATAGTATATACAATAAAGAAAGCAGCTTGCAAATAGCAAAGATACAAACCATATACGAAACAGAAAAGAAAGAAAAGGAAATAGAAATATTGAATAAAGAAAAACAAATCCAGAACAGTAAACTTGTAAAACAAAGAATTATAGTGTATTCTGTAATTTGTTTTTCTGTTTTAATTTTAATCATTGTATTTGTATTATATAATCGATTCCGATTAAAAAAGAAGGCTAATATATTATTATCTGAACAAAACTTTAAGATTCTACAGCAAAAAGAGGAAATTTTTACTCAGGCTGAAGAACTTTCAAAACATCGTAATCAATTAGAACATTTGGTTGAAATTAGAACTGCTGAATTAAAAATAGCAAAAGAAAAAGCTGAAGAGTCAGGCAGGTTAAAAACTGCTTTTCTGGCCAATATGTCGCATGAAATAAGAACACCAATGAATGCTATAATCGGATTCTCTAATTTGCTTATAGATCCGGACATTGAAAAAAAGCAAAAAGAAGACTTCGTAAAAACACTCACTCATAATAGCGATGCATTGCTACAGTTAATTGATGATATTCTTGATATAGCTAAAATTGATTCGAGCCAGTTAATTATTCATAAAACTGAATGGATGCTTAATGAAATGTTAAGGGAGTTGTTAAATAAATTTCTTGAAGAAAAAGAGTACAAAAACAAGCAAAACATTGATTTAAAATTAGTTTTGAAAAATAAAGATAGAAATATTAAGATATATTGTGATCAGTTTCGCATTAAACAAATTTTATCAAACTTAATTGATAATGCTTTAAAATTTACTGAAAAAGGTTCGGTTGAATTTGGATATGAATTAGGGAACCAAACTGACCAATCTTATATAGAATTTTTTGTTAAAGATACAGGTATTGGTATATCAGAAGAACAACAAAAATATATATTTAAAAGATTTACTAAAATAGAAAATGATATAAAAAAATTATATAGAGGGGCGGGGCTGGGATTAGCAATTTCCAAAGGTCTTGTTGATGTACTCGGTGGTAAAATCTGGCTTAAATCAAGAATCAACAATGGTACTGAATTTTACTTTACAGTTCCTTGTGATAAAATATCAGAAGAAGAAAAGCTGGTTAATGAGAGACCAAACTTTACTGCAAATTATAATTGGCCAGATAAAACAATTCTTATTGCAGAAGATGAAGATAGTAATTTCTCTTATCTTAAAGTGCTTTTATCAAATACAAAAGCTAAAATTTTACGGGCTAAAGATGGTAAAGATGCTGTAGATATTTGTCAAAAAAATAAAGTTGATTTAATTCTAATGGATATTAAAATGCCTGAAATGGATGGTGTTGAAGCTACTGGTTTTATAAAAAAACAATTACCTGATATACCCATCATTGTACAATCAGCTTACTCAGCCTCAGCAGATTTTATATCTATCGCAGGGAATACTTTTAATGATATAGTTGAAAAGCCTATTTCTGCTACAAAAATTTTAACGATGATAAGCAAATATTTATGATTTATCCGAAAGATGAATAGTTTTTATGGTTTAAATCCAAGGACCATTATGTCATCAATTTGTTCATATTTATTATCCATCCAGTTATTTAAACTTAGTTTAATAAGATCTCTTTGGGTTTCGAGAGGCTCATTGTGAATTTCTAATAATAGGTGTTTAAATCTTCTTGAAAGGAATTTTTTACCATCATCACCTCCAAATTGATCCATTAATCCATCCGAGAACAGATAAAAAACATCTCCTTCTTTATATTCAATTTCGTTATTTTGGAAAGGGATTTCAAGAGGAGTTACACCAATAGGATTTCGTGTAGGTTTATATTCTATAAGTTTATTGTTTCGGATAAGATATAATGGTGCATTTGCTCCTGCATATTGCATTATCTTTTCTTTATGATTAATTACACATAGTGCTATGTCTATACCACTATTGTGCGAATAATCACTTTCCGTTTGATTTAAGGTGTCTTTTAATTCATATCTTAAAATTTCAAGCGTTTGATTTGCTTTGGTAGTTTCTTTTCTGCGAACAATTTCGTTTAGTAAAGATATACCTAAAACACTCATAAAAGCTCCTGCAACTCCATGTCCTGTGCAGTCTGCAGCAGCAATAATAGTAAAATCATTTATTTTCTTTACCCAATAGAAATCTCCACTTACTATATCTTTTGGAAGATAAAATATGAAATAATCAGGAAGTATCTTCTTTATTGTTTTTTGTCCTGTTAACATACCGGTTTGCAGACTTTTAGCATATTGAATACTATCAGTAATTTGTTTTTTCTGAAATATTAGCTCATTTCTCTGTGAGGTAGAAATAGCCTTTTCTTCGCGATAACTTTTTACTAGTATTGCAACAACAAAGTATATAAGCATAAAAGAAAACAGGAAGGTAATTGTTACATCATAGAATTTTATAAAGTCATTTTCATAAGGAGTAATTAAATTTGGGAATCTTCTTTCAAGATAAAATAAGAGAATTAAGTTTAACAAAAAGCCGGTAATAACAATAACCCGGTTTTTTCCTTCGGTAATTATTACAAATATAATCAGGCCAACCAGATAAACAAATACGACAGGGCCTTCAGAACCGGCATTGAAAAACCAAACTGTTGATAAAATTAAAAGGCAATAAATAATAAATGGTGTAATTAAGGGCTTATATATTTTTCTTTTTCTTGAATAAAGATAAAAAGCAGAAAGCACTATAGTTGATAAAATTGTAAATAAAGTCAGGTTTAAATTAAGTTGTAAAGCAATATTTGTAATACTTGCAAAACAGGCTGCCAGGGCAGAAAAAAGACTCACCGAATTAAAGAACCGGTGCTCCAGACTATAATTTTCTCTGTTCCCAAAAAGTAAATCAGTATAACTGTAATTTTCTTTTTTATAAGAATCTGATATATTTTGTTTCATTTTCAACCTAGATAAAAAACAAAACTGGAATATAAATTAAATGGTATTGTTTAAATTCCAGCAATAAGGATAGCTAATTTAAGTAAATAATATTAATTATCAAATATGAAATTCGTGATGTATTGACAGATAACGTTTAATGTGAAATGAACATTAATGATCTGCCTTTAAAATGTATTATCTCCGTTCGAGCAAAACAATATTTTCAACATGATGAGTATGTGGAAACATATCAACAGGTTGAACTTTTGTTACTTTGTAATTAATATCTAACAGATTTATATCTCGTGCTTGTGTTGCCGGATTACAACTTACATAAACTATCTTCTGTGGATTTGCTTTAAGAATTGATTCAATAACATCTTTGTGCATGCCGGCTCTCGGAGGATCAGAAATAATAACATCGGGATTACCATGTTTTTTAATAAAATCAGTAGTGAGGATATCTTTCATGTCACCGGCAAAAAAATCAGTATTTGTGATATTATTAATCTCAGAATTTACTTTTGCATCTTCAATAGCTTCAGGAATAAACTCAATTCCAATAACCTTTTTTGCTTTTTTTGCTACAAAATTTGCTATAGTTCCTGTTCCCGTGTAAAGATCATAAACAATTTCGTCGCCTGTTAAATCGGCAAATTCTCTCGTTTTACAATATAAATTATATGCTTGTTCAGAATTAGTCTGATAGAAAGATTTTGGACCGATTTTAAATCTTAAATCTTCCATTTGTTCGAAGAAATGATCTTTTCCTTTAAAATGAATTACTTCCTGATCGGATATTGAATCATTCGCTTTGGAATTTACGATATACATTAACGAGGTAATTTCCGAAAATTTATCCGTGATATGATTTAATAAAGATTTTATGATTTTCTGATCATCATAAAAGAAAACAACAATAACCATAAGTTCTTTTGTGGTTGACGTTCTTATAATTACATTTCTCAGTAAGCCTTCTTGTTTCCTTAAATCAAAATATGTAAGATTGTTTTCGTCAGCGTATTTCTTTATTTCAAGCCTGATTGCATTTGAAGGCTCTTCCTGTAAATAGCAACTATTAATATTTACAATCTTATCCCATATTTTTGGAACATGAAAACCTAAAGCGTTGCCTCTTTCAAATGTGTCTTGAGTATTTATCTCTTCTTTTGTTAACCAACGTTTATTCGAAAAGGTAAATTCAAGTTTATTCCTATAATAAGTGGTTTTATCTGATGGAAGTATATAATCAATTGCCGGCAATTCAACTTTTGCTATGCGCTCTAAATTATCAATAACTTGTTGGTGCTTATATTTTAATTGTTCCTCGTACGGAAGATTTTGCCATTTACAACCGCCACAAACTCCAAAGTGTTCGCAGAAAGGTTTAACCCTAACATCCGAATATTTATGAAACTTAACAGGAATAGCTTCCATAAAACTCTTTCGTTTTTTTGTAACCTGTACATCAACTATATCGCCCGGAACAGCTTGTGTAACAAAAACAACTTTATTATCAATTTTGGCTATCGCTTTTCCTTCTGCTGCAACATCAATAATCTCAACTTTTTCAAGTAACGGCAATGATTTTCTTTTTCTTCCCACTTCAAATGAATTTAATTTGTGCAAAGATAAATAAAGTTTTGAGTTACAAACTTCATCCCGAAAACTTTCGGGACAACGAAAATTCAAGATGCAAGTGCGACATTATTATCAAATTTATTTAAAAATACCTTTCCAGGCGTATTATAGTTGAGTTTTTTTCTTGGTCTTCTATTTAACTTCATGGTTATTTCGTTAATATATAGACGATTAACATCTTTAAAGTCTGTTTTTTTAGGGATATATTGTCTAATCAATCTATTTGTATATTCATTAAGACCTCTTTCCCACGAAGAATAAGGATGCGCAAAATAAAATAATGCTCCAAGTTTTTTAGAAATATATTTATGCATTGTAAATTCAGTTCCGTTATCAGAAGTTATCGAAAGTACTAAATCTTTAAAAGGCATCATAAGTTTAACTACAGCTTCGGCTAATTCTTGAGCATTCTTTCCATTAAGCTTAGCAATTAGGACGAAAGCAGTTACTCTTTCAGCAATGGTTACAATAGCACCTTTATTATCTTTACCCACAATAGTATCAATCTCCCAGTCACCAATTCTTTGTTTATTATTAATCCATTCGGGTCTCTCATCAATAGATACTTTATCTTTTATAATACATCTTTTACCTTTCCCGCTGCCATATCTTTTTCTGTATTTTTTAGAGGCTACACGCAAGTTTTTATATAACATACCTCCTTCAGCTTTATCTTGATAAACAAACTTGTAAATACTCTCATGACTAACCATATCAATATTATTTTCTTTACAATATCCCAATATCTGTTCTGGAGACCATTGTTCCTTCGACAACTTCTCTATAATAAACTTTTCCATAGAAAAAGTAAAACTGCGGTTATAAGAGAACCTTTCTTTTTGTTCTTCTGAGAGTTCTTGTGCGAAAGTAGCATTATACTTACCTGTTTTTGTTTGGTTACGTTTAAGCTCTCTGTAGATGGATGGGCGATGAATACTAAGTTGCTTAGCAATAAACGAAACTTTATGTCCTGCTTTTAATAAAGTCTCTATTTTAATCCTTTGCTCTTCAGTAATATGATTATAATTCTTTTTGTCCATAATGCAACAGATTTAAGCTTTCCCTTTCAAAGATAAAAAATCTAGATTTTTTATCTTTGAAAGGGAAACTGTCGCACTTACTAATTGAATTTTCGCAAATTTCGAGTCTTGAATACCAGTAACAAGAATCCAGAAACCAGTAACCAGTGAACCTGCAACAAGTAATTATTTTTTTGTTCTTCTTATAATTCTATCTTTGCGGAAATTATTTATTAATATGATTTCTGTTGATCAGTTAACAGTTGAATTTGGAGGTTTCCAATTATTTAATGATGTTTCTTTTTTAATTAACCAAAAAGATCGGATTGGATTGGTTGGGAAAAATGGAGCGGGTAAATCTACTTTGCTAAAAGTATTTATGGGAATTCAAGTTCCAACAAAAGGTACTGTTACTGTTCCTTCCGACATTAGTTTGGGATATCTTCCACAAAATATGGTCTGTAAAGATAGTCGGACTGTTTTTGAAGAATCCCGTGAAGCCTTTTCCGATGTTTTACAACTCGATGAAAAAATTAAGAAGATAAATATAAAGCTTGCAGATCGAACAGATTACGAATCACCGACATATTCAAAACTAATTCATGATTTATCAGAAGCGAGTGATAGGTATCAACTACTTGGTGGTGGAGCAATTGAGGCCAGTATTGAACAAACATTATTAGGTTTGGGATTTAAAACTACCGATTTTAATTGTCAAACTGTAGAATTTAGTGGTGGTTGGCGTATGCGAATTGAATTAGCAAAAATCTTATTACAAAAACCAAATGTATTATTACTTGATGAGCCTACAAATCACCTTGACATTGAAGCTATTCAATGGTTTGAAGATTTTTTGAAAGATTATCCCGGAGCTGTTGTCCTTATTTCGCACGATAGAGCATTTCTGGATAATATTACCAGGAGAACAGCTGAAATTTCGCTTGGTAAGATTTACGATTATAATGTTCCGTATTCTAAATACGAGGTTTTACGAAAGGAAAGAAGGGAGCAGCAATTAGCGGCTTATCGAAATCAACGGAAATTGATTGAAGAAACTGAGGAGTTTATTGAAAGATTCAGATACAAAGCTACAAAAGCGGTTCAGGTTCAATCACGAATTAAACAACTCGAAAAAATTGATCGTATTGAGGTCGATGAACAAGATACTACAGCTATAAATATAAAGTTTCCACCTGCTCCACGTTCAGGCGATCTAGTGGTTCGAACAAAAGATATTTCTAAAAAATATGATGATCTTTTGGTATTTAAAGATATTGAATTAACAATTACACGTGGCGAAAAAATAGCATTTGTGGGCAGAAATGGTGAGGGAAAAACAACTCTCTCCAGAATAATTGTTGGTGATCTTGACTATAAAGGGGAATTGAAAATAGGTCATAATGTTGCAATTGGGTATTTTGCTCAAAATCAAGATGAATTATTAGAAGAAAATAAAACTGTTTTTCAAACCATTGATGATATTGCTGTTGGCGATGTAAGGACTAAAATAAGGGACATTCTGGGAGCGTTCCTTTTTGGAGGCGAAGACATTGACAAAAAAGTTAAAGTTTTATCGGGGGGTGAACGGTCACGATTGGCAATGACAAAACTGCTGTTAAAACCGTACAATTTGCTTGTTCTCGATGAGCCAACAAATCATCTGGATATGCGATCAAAGGATATTCTTAAAAAGGCTTTAAAAGATTTCGAGGGAACTTTAATTATTGTTTCGCACGACAGGGAATTTCTTGATGATCTTGTTGAAAAAACTTACGAATTCAGAGATAAAAAAATCCGGGAACATATTGGTGGAATATATGATTTTTTAAGAAAGAGGAAACTGGAGAATCTTAAAGAATTAGAGAGGAAAGAAAAACAAGTTTCTAAATCCAAAGAAAATAAGATTTCGGGGAATAAACAATCGTATCTTGAACGAAAGGAACTGGAAAAGCAAATCAGGAAGGTAGAAAATAAAGTAAAAGATAGCGAATCAAAAATAGAGAATATTGAAACAGAGATGGAACAGATAAGCGAAGTTTTATCGGATCCTGAAAAAATGAATAATAATACTTCTTTGTTTTCAAAATACGATGAGCTTAAAAAACAACTGGAATCTGAAATGAAAATCTGGGAAAATATACATGAATCTTTAGAAGACCTGAAGCAACAAAGAAATTAAATTAGAAATGACTAAAGTTTAAAATACTTTAAATGCTTAAAATACTTACTAAACATTTTAGTCATTTTAGCTCATTTTTAATTTTTTAATTTAATTTATTTTAGTTCATTTTAAATTTGTTTACTATAAATTTATAGAAAAATATAAAACATTAAGCGAATTGCATGAAAAATCAACTTAAATACCTGTTACTTTTACTTTCTGTTTTTATTCTTTCATGCAATGTTTCAAAAAAAACAACTGTCCCACGAAACTTATACCGCATATACGACCCGGCCAGCTCTTCAATTCATCCCGAAATAAAAGTTTATAATACTTCAGATACCAGTTCAATTATTGTAGAGAGAGTTTACACTAAAGAATTGTTATTTAACCAGGCTAATGCTGAAAAAAAACTTTTAGCAAGAGTTAAGATAATTTACAATTTATACGATTTAAACAATAAACAAAAACTAGTTGACAGTTTAACCACTACATTTAAATTTGAAAAGAACCCTGATATTTTGTATCACACTTTGGAGATTCCAATTAATACATTTGTTGAGAATAATTACTTTTTAGAGATTATTACAACAGATTTAAACAGGAAAAGTAATCAATATTCATTTAGAAGAATTGATAGAACAAATGATATTAATGAACAGGATTTTATTGTTTATAATACAAGTAATAAAGAGTTCATTATTAATTCATTTATAAATGAGAAAAAACAATTCGGAATAAAGCACTATAAAAAGGGTTTAGATTCTTTGAATGTATTTTTCTTCTTAAATAATTTTGAAACTCCGCAATCACCAGATATTAATGATACCATTAAAGAAAATTTTGAAGTCGCCGATACAAATTGGGTTTGTTATCTCGATTCAATCAATTATATGAGTTTCCAAAAAGAAGGAGTTTATTATTTTACCGAACTTACAAAATCGTTTAAATTATCTACAGGAAAGATTGAGGGTTTTGCCTTATATAATTTTGGTGATGGATTTCCTATTGTTCGAACACCTGACGATCTTGCAAAACCAATTGTGTATTTAGGTTTCATTGATTCAATCTCCGATTCGGATTCTATCGGGAAGCTTACAAAATTAGCAGTCGATAATTTTTGGCTCAAGAAAGCTAACAATATCGATAAGTCCAGAGAACTATTAAAAGCATATTATAATAGGGTTATGTTTGCAAATATGTATTTTACATCGTTTAAAGAAGGATGGCAGACAGATCGTGGAATGATTTATATTATTTACGGATTACCCGATTATTTATTTAAATCGGGTAAAGAAGAAAGATGGATTTATAACCCAACAGGAATTGGTACAGGAATAACATTCAAATTTAAATATATTGAAAATCCGTTTAGTTTAAATCACTATTTATTAGATCGCGATAAATTAAAAACTACGGGTTGGGATGAGGCTATAAAAATGTGGAATAATGGAGAAATATTTTATTTTCAAAACTAAATAGCATGAAACAAGATAAAGATTTTATATTTGGCATAAGAGCTGTTATTGAGGCGATTAAAGCAGGTAAGCAGATTGATAAGCTAATGATAAAGGCTGGTTTAAAAGGAGAGCTTTTTTTCGAATTGATGAAGCTGGTTAAAGATTTGCAAATACCGTTTCAGTATGTACCAAATGAAAGAATAAATCGGGTGACCATGAAAAATCACCAGGGCGTTCTTGCTTTTATTTCACCCATTGAATTTCAGAATATCGAAAATATTTTACCTTCTATATTTGAAGCCGGTAAAACACCGCTTATTGTAATCCTTGATAAAGTTACGGATGTTCGAAATTTTGGAGCAATTACCCGAACCGCCGAATGTGCCAATGTCGATGCAATTATTATTCCCGAAAAAGGATCTGCACAAATTTCGGGCGATGCAGTAAAAACATCGGCGGGTGCTTTACTCAAAATCCCGGTTTGCAGAGTAAAAAACTTATCAGAAACCATAAAATATTTGCAGCAAAGTGGAATTCAGCTTGTGGCAGCTACCGAAAAGGCCAGTGATTTTTATTATAAAGTAAATTTCTCAATACCAACTGCAATTTTATTGGGAGCCGAAGATAGGGGAGTTGATATGGAATATTTAAGAGTAGCCGACCAAATGGTAAAAATCCCGATCTTAGGCGAAATTGAATCGTTGAATGTTTCTGTTGCAGCTTCTATATTGATGTATGAGGCTGTAAAACAGAGGTTGAATTAAGTTGTTTCCAATGTAAAAATAAAAGCTGAACCTTTATTAAGTTCACTCTCGACCCATATTTTTCCATCGTTTTTCTCGATAAATTCCTTACATAAAATCAGGCCTAATCCTGTACCTTTTTCTTCTGATGTGCCTTGTGTAGTTATATGCTGGTCAATTCTGAATAGTTTCTTCTGATCTTCTTTTTTAATTCCTACACCATTATCAATTACAGATAATTCAACGTGTTCATCTTTTTTAACACATCTAATAGATATTAAACCTTCCGGATGTGTAAATTTTATAGCATTGCTTATGAGGTTTCTAATTACTGTTGTAATCATATTTTCATCGACAAATACAATGGTCTTTTTATCAATATTTATGTTAATTTTTATGCTTTTATTTTCGATATTAATCATTAATGCATCAATGGTATTATCAACCATTTTCCTGACAGATACAAATTTTGGTTCATAAGTAATGTTGCCCGTTTGTGATTTTGACCACTGTAACAGGTTTTCTAACAAATTATATAATTGCTTTGATGCCTGGTTCATTACTTCTATAAATTCCTTACTTTCTTTCTCCGAAAAAACATCAAAATTATTTGTTAAAACCTCCGTAAGGTTAAGGAATCCTGCAATTGGGTTACGCAGATCGTGCGCTATTATTGAAAAGAATTTATCCTTACTTGCATTTAAAGCTTTTAACTGTTCACGGTGATTTTCAAGTTCTTCTTTTTGTTGACTAATAGTTTTTTTAGCTTTTTTAAGATCAATCATTCTACCAAAAAGCTCAATTGTTCTTTCTCTGAATTTATGATTTGATTTTTCTAATAATAGCTGGTGATTATTAATTTCTTGTTGTTGTATTTTTAGTTTTTTGTTTTGCTGGCTAATGGTTTTTTTAGCTTTTTTTAAATCAACCATTTTCCCAAACAATTCAATGGTACGACTGCGAAATTTGTCGCTCTCTTCTTCTAATTTCTTTTGCTGTTTTTCAAGATCGATTTTTTGTAGTTCAAGAGTCCTGAATTGCTCAAAAATTATATCCTGGGCTTTTTCAAGGCTCTCAATTTTATCGGTAAGTTTTGTGTTTTCTTCCTGTGAATTTTTTACTAAATTAATAATTTCATTATTCTCTGATTTAAATTCTATCTCAGAATCTTTATCTTCTTTAACAGGATTTAAATTTTGTTTATCTGAACTTCTGGATTTTTGAATTGACATGAATTATTTTCTCAATTTTTTTTATAAAGTCAATTTCTTAAATATTTTCACAAAATATGAATTAATGAGTATAAAAATATTTTACGGTTTAAAACAACAAATGTTTCTTGTCCGAATTTCTCCATCCTGCCTGATAGTCATAATCCACAAAAAATATTTTCAAATCTGCCTGATAATTGTAATTGGTAAAAAATATTTTTTTATCGGCTTGATAATCATATTCTGTAAAAAACCATAAACCTTTATTTTCTTTTGCCTGGTAATCGTATTTTACTTTATAAACCAACAAATCGGCCTGATAATCATAATTAGTGACGTATACCTTTATATCTGCCTGGTAATCATAGTCTACAGAATAAACCTTTTGAGCATGGATTTTACTAATCGATAAGAGTACAATTATATTTAATAGAATAATGAATCTCATTATTAATTTGTTAATTGTCTGAAATCATCTCCGGTTGGATTTTGGAAAATACTTAACTCAAATTCAGATATTACAGCTAATATGTGATCAAATATATCAGCTTGTACTTTTTCATATTCCACCCAGTCCTGAATTTTACTAAATGCATATATCTGAATTGGAATCCCTTTTTCAGTTGGATCAAGGTGCCGAACCATTGTTGTATAGGGTGGTATATTTGGATAAATATTAGGATGTTGTTCCAGATATTTTTCAATATATACCCTAAAGATTCCTATATTAGTTAGGTTTCGCCTGCTTGCCTTGTCATTCTCAATACCTTTTTCAATGTTGTATTTTGCAATATCTTTTTGCTTTATTTCAATATAATCCTGTATTAATTTTATCTTTTTGAAGCGATTTAACATTTCAGTATCGCAAAATTTCACTGTCTTAATATCAACATATAGTGATCGTTTAATTCGTCTTCCTTTCGATTCTTCCATCCCTTTCCAATTTTGGAAAGATTCTGATATTAATGCATATGTTGGAACCGTAGATATAGTTTTATCCCAATTCTGAATTTTTACCGTATTAAGTGTAATTTCCAATACTGTTCCATCAGCATTTCTGCTTGGCATAGAAATCCAGTCCCCGGGTTTTACCATTTTATTTGCAGAAAGTTGAATGCCCGAAACGAATCCTAAAATAGTATCTTTAAAAACTAAAATCAGAATGGCTGCAATTGCTCCTAAACTTGCAAATAAGGTTCCCGGTGATTTACCAATTATTACAGATAAAATAAATATGATACCAAAGGCATAAATTATAATCTTAACACTTTGAACATACCCTTTAATTGGTCGCTCTCGCGAAACTGGAAGAGTCATGTATGCAGAATGTAAGGCATCTAAAAATGCATCAAGAACCAGCATTCCTGCAAAAATCATATAAATATATGCGATTGATTGCACAGATGATGCAATTCTTGGGAAATCAACAAGATTAATTTCTGCAAAATAATAAATTACTATGGCTGGTGCCAGATGCGACAATCGCTTAAATACTTTTTGCCTATCAAAGATGTCAACCCAGTTGCTTTTTGTTTTTCGAGCTAATTTAATTACAATTCTGAATAATATCTTATTTGTAATAAAATATGCAATAAAACCCAATATTATAATTGATAAAACAACGATAAGTATTATTATTATTGTTATATAAAATTCTGAAAGGCCCGAGTTAATAAGCAATTCCTTTAGTTTTAATCCTAACGAAAAATTCATAGTTTAAGAATATTAGAATAAATGATTTTTTGTAAATTTAACAAATTAAAAAGGTTTGACATGAGATCATTATTATTTTTTCTTTTAATAGTTATAAGTCAGTCTTGTATACAAAAGACCGGATACGAGCAATATTTTGAAGTACAATCAATGCGGGTAGATTTTGTTTTTTATGGAAATGCAGATAACGAAGAAATTAAACCGGTTAAGATTTCCAAAGAACCTTTTTGGGGAGGTTCAAAAACAAATTTAAACAACATGCTTAATTATGGTGAATATAAGTTTGAAATTATAGATTTGAAAACAAAAAATGTTATTTATTCTCAGGGGTTTTGTACTTTATTTGAAGAGTGGCAAACTACACTAGAAGCTGATACTGTTTATCGTGAGTTTCATCAAACAGTTTTATTCCCACTGCCTAAAAACCCGGTTATTTTTAAAATTTATAGCAGATCGTGGGAAGGTAATTTTGAAGAGATTTTTGAGTATGAGATTAATACCAAAGAATACACTTTCAATTCTGAAATTGTTCAATTCCCTTACACAAAGATTCTCGATAATGGAGATCCTGCAACCAAAGTTGATTTGGTGTTTTTAGCTGAAGGTTATACATTAGAGGAGATGGATAAATTTGAAAGTGATGCTCAGCGATTAATTGATTACATGTTTTTATTTGAACCTTACAGTAGCAATAAAGAAAAATTTAATATTTGGTTGGTTAAGTCAGAATCTGAGGAATCAGGAACAGATATCCCGGGACATAATATTTATAAAAACACAGTATTAAATAGTAATTTTTACACATTTGGAAGTGAACGTTATTTAACAACTGAAGACTTTTCCTCTGTTAGAGATGCTGCTTCTGTAGTACCTTACGATGATATATGTATTCTTGTGAATTCCGAAAAATATGGTGGAGGTGGAATATATAATCATTATTGCATTTCCACTGTCGACCATGTTTTGTCAAACGAAGTATTTATTCACGAACTTGGGCATTCGTTTGCTGGTCTGGGTGATGAATACTATAATTCATCGACAGCATATAACGATTTTTTCAATCTTGAAATTGAACCATGGCAGCCAAACTTAACTACTTTAGTAAGTTTCGATTCGAAATGGAAATCATTAATAAGTGCAGATACTCCAATTCCTACGCCACGTGAAAAACAATTTCAAAAAACTATTGGTGTTTACGAAGGAGGAGGCTATGTAAGTAACGGAATGTATAGTCCTTATATGGATTGCAGAATGAAAACCAATGAAGCCAAAGGATTTTGCCCTGTTTGCCAGGACGCAATAGCTAAAATGATATTATTAAAATCTGAAAAAGAATAAATTCAGATTATCAACCCTGCCAGAGTTGTATTAATAGACAGATAACCAGCTTTGTATAATTTGGGATTTTAACAAGATTAACTCTGGCAGGGTTTTTAGACCAATTGGATATTTTTTCAGCTAAAACTCTAAAATAAAAACATCCGCAGTTTTCAAAACTGCGGATGTTTCCTTTCTAATTACATTTGCTGTTAAATTATTCTTTTCGAACGTGTTTTCTTGCTATAAAGTAGTATACAACTAATCCAATACCACCAAATAAGAAAATCATTGAAAGATATGCAACTCCTTCTTCTAAATGAGTTGTTTCATTTAAAATTGCACCCATTAAGAATCCAATGGCAATTCCAATGCAAAATATCCCATACTTTAAACTTGGAGATACATTTGATTCACTATTAAATATTGCTGCCGTAACACCTTTTTCGATAAGTGCTAATCTTTCTTTTCTTCTAACATATAGTTGGAAAATCCCATATACTACTGCGAAGAATGCTATTGGTATTAAAAATTCTAAATCGTTCATAATAAATTGTTTTTAGTTTAACATCGTTTTATTGCTATGACGCCAACTTTTTAAATTGGGTTACACTTTGCATGAAAAAATTATAAAATGCCTAAAATGAACTAAAATGATAAAATTAATAAAGAAATTTAGCAGCAACTCATTTTAACTTTTTAATTTTAGGCATTCATAAGTATTTTAGGCATTTTAAATTTCAGATTGTAACCTAATATTAATTTTAAGCGTCATACTGAAAAAAGATTGGGATTGAAACAAGACAAATACTATATCGAACGCGTTTTAAGAGGTGATATTAATGCTTTTACTTACCTGGTTGATGAATATAAAGGTATGGTATATACAATCGCATTAAGAATGTTGAAAAATTCGGAAGATGCTGAAGAGCTGGCTCAAGATACATTTGTAAAGGCATTTAATTCGTTGAAAGATTTTAAATTTGAATCGAAATTTTCAACATGGTTATACAGGATAACGTATAATGGAGCAATTTCGAAATTAAGAAAAAAACAGATTGAGGTATATAATGTCGAAGATACAGTATTGCCTGATAGCGAAGTGGTTTCAGCATATAATGCCATAAACGAATTAACCAGAAATGAGCAAAAAAAATACATTAATGAGACAATTGAAAAGTTAAAGGAAGATGATGCTTTAATAATAACATTATACTATTTACAAGAAAATACAATTGAAGAAATTTGCGAAATTACAGGACTAACACTCTCAAATGTAAAGGTAAAATTGCATAGGGCAAGAAAGCGATTTTACGATGAGCTAAAAATAATTTTAAAAGATGAAGTAAAAACAATTCTGTGATATGAATAATAATAAATTTAATACCGATGAATTTACTAAGAAGTTAATTAGTAAAGGAGAGATTCAGCAACCTGATTCGGATTTTACAAAAAATGTAATGAGCCGAATATTAAAAGACCCGGCTATAAAGGTTAGCTTTATTACTAATGACGATAAACAAAGTAATATTTGGCTGGCTATATCGATGTGTATTATGGTAGTTGGTTTTTTTATTTTTTATTTTATAAAGCATGGATTGGATTTTTCTCAGGTTTCCGATGGATTTCAAACACCGGCATATCTTAGCGCATTTGCTGATTTCTTTTCGAAATTTTGGAACGAATTAAGTTTATCGCCTTATTTATTAATAGCCTTATTTGGAGTTATTCTTTTAGTTATCATGGATAAAACAATTGTAAAATATTTATATTCAATATAAAAAAGTTGTAACTGTTTCTTTATAAGGTCGTAAAGCGTTACGACCTTTTTTTATTTTTTTATTATAATCTTATTTTTTTAGATTTGGTTGAAATTAAATATATCCTTTCTTTAAATTGAGATCAATAGATAATAAAATAATAGTAGAAGGAATTCGTAATCAGGATAAGCAAATTCTAAAAAGCATATACTTCGTTTATTTTCCAACCATAAAAAGATTTGTGTTAGATAATAGGGGCTCTGTACAGGATGCAAAGGATGTTTTTCAGGAAGGTATAATAATTATTTATAGAAAGATAAAAGATAATAAATTAAAATTATCATCCTCGTTTAAATCATATTTATACTCTGTTTGCCGATATGTTTGGATAAAACATTTGTCGAGGCAGAAAGAGAATATCGAAAATCAGAATATTTATATTGAATACGATAATATTCCTGACATAACGATAGATGAGTATAAAAAAAACGAACAATATAAATTATATCAAAAACATTTTAAAAGACTTGAAAAAGATTGTCAAAAATTATTATTATTATTTTTAAAAAAGGTACCTTTAAAAGATATAGCTGAAGAGTTAGGAATAGGTAGTCAGCAATATATAAAACGCAAAAAATATAAATGTAAAGAACAACTTGTGCGATATATTAAGAGTGATCCGAATTATAAAGAAGAGTGATGGAGAATGAATTCGATTTGATAGAGAAGTATTTAATGAATGAAATGTCGGTTAGGGAACAAGTAGAATTTGAAGAATCGTTAAGAAGTGATCCTGATTTGATGAAAGAATTTTTGCTTAGAAAAAATATTAACGATGCCATAATTGAAGAAGATGTTCTTAGTTTAAGAAATAACTTGAATGAAATAGTTAATACCGAACCTGTCACAACAAGAATAATCAAAAAATCATATATATATTCTGCTGTTGCCGCTGTTATTATTTTAATTGTTGTGATTGCAAATATTTATATTTTCCCATTAGGGCAAATGAATAAGCATGAAGTTTTTCAATACTATTATTCTGCATATCCTGCAGTTATGAGTTTCAGATCTCCTGTGGATCAAACTGAAATTGAAAAGATATTATATGATGCATTTAATTATTATGATGACGGAAAGTACGAGATGGCTTCTAAATATTTTAAGCAGGTATTGGAAAAGGATAGCACAAATTATATGAGTCAGTTTTATTTATCTGTTTGCGAAATTGAGAAAAATAATTTGAGTGAAGCCGAAGAATATTTAAATGATCTGATCTTAAAAAAAGATCATATTTTCCGGGAACAATCTTATTGGTATCTGGCACTTGTTTATTTAAAACAAAATGAGATGATTAGTGCTGAAAATATCTTAAAAAAAATAGTTAAGGAAAATATGATACAGAAATCTGATGCACAGCTTATTTTAAAGATTCTTTATTAGTTTTTTTGTTTTTAACCAAAAGTAAAATTCCAATTGTTAAAAGGAGAAAAATAATTCCAGCATAAATAAAATGCTTTTTATAAGAAGCAAATAATGCATTATTATTTCCGATAACAACATAACCCGACCAAAAGTAAGGGTGAGCTTTTAACTGGTCAGCATTATTGATAAAATCTATTTTTGATTTTTGAAGAGATTCAGATTTTGTTTTGCCTTTTAGTAAGTTCTCATAAAAAGATGTCATTAACTTAACTCCTGATTTGTCTTCAACTGACCAAAGGGTCATTATTATAGAAGGACAACCTGAATATATAAAACCCCTGGCCATACTCATCACACCTTCGCCACGGTGTAATTTACCACTTCCGCTATTACATGAGCTTAAAACAGCCATACGGCTATTTAATTTCATATTATATAATTCGTAAGTGTTCAGAAAACCGTCTTCAATGCTGTCTTCATTTTGCGTAAACGCCATTTTCGAATACATCGGATTCTGATCATCCATTATAGTATGCATGGCCAAATGAAGAATATCATATTGAGAAGCCACTTTTTTAAAAGTTTTTTCATTAGCATCAAAATCCAGGTACAGATCACCATCAATAAGTTCTGATACTTTTTGAACTTCATCTTTAATGCCTTTTAACGGAAATAGTCTTTCTCTGTATTCTTGGCGGAATGATGAGAATTTATCAGGTAATCCGCTGATATTGTTATATGTAGGAGCAAATGCCCCTAGTTTCTTATCTGCTCTTTTAGTAACATCACTATTTTCAAATAAAAATGTAGCTGAATACGAATAGTTAAAATTATTACTATACAATAAATATGGCAAAGCCTTATAACTTATGCGTTTAAACGAAATATTTTCAGTGGTTAATACTTCAAATGGCAAGTATGCCAGTTTTCCATCAGGAATTAGAATTAAATTTTTATTGATTATTCTATTTTCGATTGGTTTAAGCAACTTATTGTAAATAAAAAATGATGATTCCTGGTATTGTTTGAATTCATCAAAACCATGACTTGAAAAGTTGTTATTCGATAAGGATTGTAATAAGTTATCCAGATGATTATGGAATGACTGATCTATGTTTTGTGCAAAAATATCAGATTCTTTTTTGCCAATTAAAATCGTGTAAATTTTATCACCGGTTAAGAAATACTCTATTAGTAAATCTTTTCGGCTTAATTTTTTCTGTATGTCTTCAATCTTTAATGTATTCTGTATATGTTTTAATGAATGATATCTTTGAAAATTATTTTCAAGATAAATTGCAAGATCATCAAGTTTTTGCTTTTTCTCGAAAAGGTATTTATGCCAGTATTCTAATTTATTCCGGTCAGGATTCTTTTTCTTATTTTCTTCATATATCAGTTCTTCGTAAGTCCATATAGATTTTTCAAGTTGTTTTTCCTTATTGATTAACGAATCAGGAATACCCCCAATATTTAAAGCATGAATATTTTTTAAAGCTTCGGTTAAAATTGCCGATTTGCCCGATTCGCTATAGTTAAATGCTTTTTCAAGATATTTTTGTTCATTAGTTAATTTATATAACTCGTAACTTGTTTGTAAAGCATTCGAAAATGTTTCAAACTCATTATCGGCCAAAAATAATTTGCTTTCTTCGCTCAAATACCCTGACCTGATCAGATTAATGGCTTCTGTTGCCCGATCGTAAGTTGCTAAACTTAGTTTGTAATTACTTATATTTTTGTTTTGCGTTCCCAATATTGAAAGAGCATAAGCCTTATTTTTTAAAGAACTTAACAAATGTGTTTTAGAGAGAACCTGATTAATTTCAGGATTTGAACTTAAGCTGGTATTATTAAATTCAGGCGATAAGGCAATTAACGATTTTTGAAAATAAAATAAGGCGCTGTCAGTATTATTATTCTTTAGATGGAACTCTCCAATATTATTATAACAATTTGATAAGTAAGGGTGAGTTTCTCCAAAGTTTTTTCGATAAATATCGAGAGCCAAGTGGAGATAATTTAATCCAGTTAAACTATCATTTGATATAATTAAAAATGATGCATAATTCATATAGGGTAATGCATACCTATAATTATTAATGTCGTAATATTTATCTACAATTTCAATTGCTTTCAAATAATAGTCTTGTGCTTTTTTGTAGTTTTCGGTTTTTTTATAACATTGGGCCAAATTCCCCAAGGTTATGAATGTTAGTTTGTTTTCTTCTTTTAAATCAAGACTCTTATAAAAATATTTTATTGCATCTATATAATCCTTATTTTTTCTATATATATTTCCCAGATTATTATAAGATGATGATAGTTGATTTTTGAATTTTACAGAGTCACTTTTAAAGATACTAATTGCCCTTAAATGATAGTCTTTGGCTTTTGCGAAATCTTGCTGTATGTAAAAGATATTGGCTTTATTTCCATAAACATAGGCTAGTAACGACAGGTTAGAATTTAATTTATATATTTCTTCAGCTTTATTATAACAATTAATAGCATCATTATATTTCCCCAGTAATTTATTTATAATTCCAAGGCTTTGGTATGAATATGCTAACAGGGTACTGTTAATTATGGCTGCATTTTCATATAAATTAACAGCATTTTGAGTATAGTATAAAGCACTGTCCAGTTTTCCTGTTCTTCCAAAGTCCAATCCCGTGTTATAGAATAATTCTGCTTTTTCAAGTATTTTAATGTTTTCAAGACTGTCAGGGGATTGATTAACAGCTTGCACATTTACCGAAATAAACAGGAATAATATAAAAAGTAAATTTTTTAAATGCATTATTTCTTAGTTTGTACTTAAGGGCATTTCTAAAAATCATTTTTTATAAACCACAATGAACAAAAGTAATTTACCTTCCGTGAGATCGCTTTGCTTAGTTCATAATAAACACAAAGACTTTTAAATCAGAATATTACAAGCCTTGTGCTTTTTTTGTGTCCTTTGTGGTTAATTATTTTTTGAGTTTTTAGAGATTTCATTAATATATACTATAAAAATGCAAAAAAGTTTTAAAAAAAACAAAAAATAAGTACCAATAAATCAGGAGTTTATCTAAATAAAATAAAAAAAGTTGAAAAAAAATTGAAAACAGGGGGTCACCTTTTGGTGATTTCCGGAATATATAGGTGAGAGGACATTAAAGATAAAAAGTTAAATAAATATTAAATTTTTAAAAAAAAGGAACTATGAAAACATTAAAAAACATTTTCGGAATTGAAGAAACTAAAAAAACAATGAACAATTTTTCAAACAAACTTGATTTAAATGCAATGATAATGATAAAAGGTGGAGATGAAAATGAAGATTTATGGCCACCATCAACAAATGGAGGAAACTAATAAAAGCACTCCCTTTCGATTCAAATATACGTTCTTAAAGTGTTGGCCAACTCAATGTATATGCCCTGTCGAAGTATAATGTTGGGTTGGTCATTTTATCGAAACTTGTCCCGAAAGTTTTCGGGATGAAACTTGAAACTTGAAATTTGGAATTTGAAACTTAAAACTATGGATACAAACTTTGAAATGATTGAAAAATATATCG
>JAIORB010000050.1 GCA_021108325.1 Bacteroidales bacterium
TCGTCGCCAACTTTATATAAGCCTCATCCGCCTAATGGCGAATGAGGCTTTTTTTTGTTATAAGAAAAAGTAATCTCAAAACTTTTGTAACAAAATATATTACATCTCGTAAATCTATTAGCCAAATCAAAAACACTTATTTTGAAAGAATTTATAAAAATTCTCAAATCTCCAGTTTTAATTATCCTATTATTATTAGCTCTTAATACTTGTAAAGAAAAAGAGAGGGAGTCCTTTGTTAATTTAAACTCTATCGATAAAATAAAGAAAAGAGGTAAGTTGGTAGCTGTAATGGATTTTAATTCAACCAACTATTTTATTTATAGGGGAGAACCAATGGGATATCAATATGAATTATTACAATTACTTGCTGAACAGCTAGGTGTAAAACTAGAAGTTAAGGTTGAAAATGATATTGATGAAAATTTTAGAATGTTAATGGAAGGTGAATGCGATATTATTGGTATAAACCTAACTGTTACAAAAGAACGGGCAAAAATTATTGATTTTACATATCCTCATAGCCAAACTCATCAAGTATTGGTGCAAAGAAAAATTGAAAATTGGAAAAATTTTTCGAAAGAAGAAATTGACGCTAATTTACTTCGAAACCAATTGGATTTAGCAGGCAAAGTAGTATATGTGCAAAAAGGAACCTCTTATGCACAACGGATGAAAAATTTATCAGATGAAATAGGAGATAGCATTAAATTAATCGAAAAAGCTGATAAAGAAGTAGAAGAATTAATCGAATTAGTTGCGAGCGGAGAAATAGATTATACTGTGGCAGATGAAAATGTGGCACTTGTTAATCAAATTTATTATCCTAATCTGGATGTAAAAACGGCTGTTAGTTTTCCTCAAAATTTGGCTTGGGGCTTGCGAAAAGGAGATGATTTATTAAAAACAGAAATTGACAATTGGCTAAAAGAATTTAAGGGTTCTTTAGAATACGCATTAATATATAATAAGTATTTTAAAAATCCACGATCGGTTAAAATAGTAGAAAGTGATTATTATTCAAAAACTACTGGAAAAGTTTCTGGTTATGATGATTATATCAAAAAATACAGTAAAGATATTGACTGGGACTGGAGGTTGTTGGCTTCATTAATATATCAGGAATCACGATTTAAACCGAATGTAAAATCATGGGCTGGTGCTTACGGATTAATGCAGTTAATGCCTACTACAGCTCGTCGCTTTGGAGTTAATAGAAATTCTCCTCCCGAAAAACAAATTAAGGCTGGGGTTGAATTTATAAAATGGCTTGATAAGAGATTTGAAAATAGGGGGATTACTGATGAAGAGGAAAAAACTAAATTTATACTTGCTTCTTATAATGTTGGTTTAGGTCATATTCTTGATGCTCGCAGATTGGCAGAAAAAGAAGGGAAAGATCCTGATAAATGGGAAAATAATGTTGATGAATATATTCTTAAAAAATCGAATCCGAAATATTATAAAGATCCGGTAGTAAAATATGGTTATTGCCGGGGTTCAGAAACATATAATTATGTTTACCAGATTTTAGATCGATACGAACATTATAAAAATATTATTCCTGAAACTTAAAATTATTTTTTTTAATTATTTCAAGAAACTCTGAAAGTATCATTGCAGTTGCACCCCATATAGTTAATTTATTGGGGTTATAAATTGGTGCAACAAATGATAAATCGCCATATTTAAATTCCTTGGATGTGCAATTATTAGGATTTATTAAATCCTGAAGTTTGATTTCAATAATTTTTTCAACCTCGTTAGGATCAGCCTTAAATGTTGGAGTATCTTTATATATTCCAATTACAGGATAAACAACAAAATTGCTTATTGGAATGTGTAATGGAGTTAATTGTCCAATAATATTAACCATTTTTGGGTTTATCCCAACTTCTTCATGGCTCTCGCGAAGAGCAGTTTCAATTATATTTTTATCTCCTTTTTCAAGCTTTCCTCCAGGGAAAGATATTTGCCCACTATGTGGACCATTATACTCGGTTCGTTGAATAAAGGAAATATATAGATCCTGATTTTTAGGGTAAAGAAGAATAAGAACTCCAGCTTTTCGGGTCTTTTCATTTGGTTTGAAATAATTTCGAATTCCAGGAGCCATTTTTATCTGGGCCTTTTCACCTGGTAAATCCTTTTTTAATTCTTCTTTTAGATTTTTTAAAAAATCAGTATACATGAATCTTATTTTCTGAACTTCTTAATAAAGCTTTCAACTTCTGGAACACCACCTTGATAAATTAAGTAGCCGTTATATGGCTCTCTTTTTGTAATTTCATCATTAATTGGGGTAAGCATTATTTTTTTGATTTCTTCAGGATCTTCAGTTTGTCCCAATGCCCATCCTAATTTTATAAAAGCTACCTCAGGTAACATATTCCCGGCAGGAATAATACCTTTTGCCATCATATCTCTACCAGTGTCGTATACAAACATATGTACGAAACCCCAAAGTGTTTGCAGAGTCATATACATTACCACGCCTTTTTTAGTAGCTCTTTCTATTGCAGGGTACAATTCTTTATTTACATGGCCTAATCCAGTTCCAACAATAATAATCCCTTTATAACCATTATCTACTAAAGCATCAATAGTATCAGGTTTCATTCCCGGATAGTAATAAAGCATGGTAACTTTATCAGAGAAATAAGGAAATATATCCACATTTCTATCTTTTCGTCTATGTTTATAATCTTTTTTAATAGGAGTGATTTTATCTCTGTTTACAGTAGCTATAGGTATATCACCAATTGTGCGAAAGGTAGATCTATAAGATGAGTGCATTTTTCGTACTCTGGTACCTTTATGCAACAAGCCGTATTCATCAGATGTAGGGCCAAACATGCAAACCATTACTTCTGCTATATCTGAGTGGCCTGCAGTTTTCATTGCATGCATTAAATTAAGAGCTGCATCTGAACTGGGACGATCTGAAGATCGTTGAGAACCAACTAAAACAATTGGAATAGGAGAGTTCTGTACCATAAAGGTTAAGGCTGCACCAGTATGATGTAGAGTATCTGTTCCATGTCCAATAACAATACCATCTATTCCATTTTTTATTTCTTCTCCAATGGCTTTTGCAAGTGCTATATATTGTTTAGGACCCATATTTTCACTGAAAACGGCAAATACTTTTTCTGTTGTAAGGTTACAAATGTCAGCAAGTTCAGGTACCGCACCATATAGTTCGCCTGGCGAAAAGGCTGGTATTACAGCTCCTGTTCTATAATCCAGTCGGGAGGCTATAGTTCCTCCGGTACCAAATAATTTTACATTTGGCAGACCTTCAGTTATGGGGAATTCTTTTTCAGGAATTTTGTAATTGGCTTTTTTATAACCAGTTTCTTTCATCTTTTTAATAGTGCCAATATCAATTCCAATGTTATACCCTGTAGCAATTTTAAGTACAATGTGAATATCATCATCGTTTTCGGCTCGTGGAAGAACTGTGCCTTCAAAATTACCTCTTGTAGTTTGGATTGATGTTTGACCCCAAACCCTAACATTATATTTTTTTAGAACTTCTAATGCTTTGCCTTTATATCCTTGAAAAATATCTTCGTTCATTATTTTTGGATTTGAATACCTGCCTGTCGGCAGATAAGTTAAAAATAAAATTAATTTTGTTCTATTGCTTTTGCTAATTGATCTGGCGGGATATTACCTATTGCTGTTTTTTGTAATTCACCCATAATCCATTGTTTTGATACTTTATCATCTTTAGAGATTTTAATCTCAGAAAATTTTTGTTTTAAAAATGGAATTTTTGATAAAATTTCTTCTTTAGGAACAGATTTAAAGTTGATGCTCGTGAGAATAGAATCAAAATCCATTTTTGGGTGTTGATAAACTACCGGAAGCATATTTTTGCTTAGCTGAATATCCAGTTTCTTATCAATTAAATATTTAAAAAGATCATAAATTTTGGAGTATTCAAATTTGTCTGCAGATGTATAATGGCCCTCAACAAATTTTAATCGATGTCCAATAAATGTTCCTATAAACTTTGGTTTAATCTTTAATGTATTGATAATCTCCTCAATAAGCAGGAATAGATTGTTCCTAAAAATAAATGTGTATGTATCTTCAGGGATTCCCCACTTTTTTAGCTGATTATACCTGTCAATTACATCCGATGGTAAATTTTTACTAAGTCCATCAATATAACTATTTTCTAAAGGAATTGGTGCTGAATCAGTATCTGGATACATTCTGTCAGCTCCTGGAAGAACTCTTTCAAAAATAGTTGTTCCATCAAGGAATGATTTACGAGTTTCTTGTGGAACTCCTTCAAATGCCATTTGGCATCTTTCTTCAATAGTTTCTAATGCTGTTGGGATATCTTCATCTGGTGCCCAGAAAATAATTTGAGCATCATTTTCATTAGCGTTTAAAAGCTCTTTTATTTTATTGAAATTTTCGTCTATAACTTTCAGTTCTAACTCTTCAGAGTGAATCATGTTTGGCTTTTCTAAACAAGCAATAACCTTTAATCTATCAGATATTTCATTGGCAAATATTTTTCCAGGTTGAGTGAAATGTGATAAAATACCTTTGAAATTTGGCAGGTTAACTGCTATTATTCTATACTTATCAATTAATCCATCTGTAATTGGTTCGTACTTTAAATCAAAGTTGCGATAATCAATTTCCTGATGCTGAATTTTCCATTTCGAAGTATCTTTTATTCTATCGTTCAATTTACTTCGTACATTTAATAAAGCCCACTGTCTAAATGCTTCGTTGTGTGATAATTCAGGAATCAATTTATTATACGAAACACCTTTTATTTCTACACGTGTACCACCTTTACAACTAACATTTACATCTTCACGGCCGGCACCGCTTCCTATTCGCACTCTATCTGTACTTCTGTTTAAAAATCGGATATATTCTGCAGCTTCCTTTAATTCATCAGGAGTAAACATATCAGGATAAGTTACTGTTTCAATTAAAGGCATTCCTAAGCGATCCGTTTTATAAATCCTGGTATGGCGAATATCTGAAATCTCTCTGCATGAATCTTCTTCAATACTTAATTGTATTAATCTTACCTTTTTATTTTTTAATGGAATTTCTCCTTCAACTCCTAGTATCGCAGTACGCTGAAATCCTGTAGGGATACTTCCGTCTAAATATTGTTTTCGGGTAATATGTACTTCGCCAACAATATTTAATTTACATAACAACGATATTTCTAATGCGTATTCTAAGGCTTCTCTGTCAATTTTAAAGGGAGGAGTATCATCAACTTCGTAAGTACAAGCTGTTTTGTTATTTAATCTGTAAATTATTTCTTTACGGGTTTTGTATTCCATTAATGCCGTACCATCATACTCACCAAGCTCACTTAATGTAGGGCGCATATGTCGGATAACTTCAGCATTATAATCATCATGAGCGTGAAAAATGCCCGCCGGACAATGGCAGAATAATTTTTCTTCAGTTTTTAATTGTTGATGAACTTCTAATCCCGACATAAAACCAATTCGCTTGTAATCAGCTTTAGTGGCTTTCTTTCTTGGTACATATCCAATTTCCTTTCGGGTTTGTTCATAATTCTGTTCAGGGTTAAAATCGGGAGTTTCAGGGGATTTATCTTTTTTCATAGTAAATTGTATGTTTTTAGAATACCTAAAGCAAATAAGGTTGCTTAGAAAGAGCGTTAAATTAGTAAAAAAAAAAGGAGATAGAAAATTAAAACTTTAAACTTTAAAACAGTTTATGAACAAGAATTTAGTTTTGATAAAACCTGAATATAATTTATGTTCGAACAATTAATATACCGTTACTTGTTGTTGGTTACTTGTTTTAAAAACCAGAAACAAGTAACAAAGAACCAGCTTTAATAAATTAATATAAGCTTATTGAGCTTGGTAAAGATTTCGTGATAAATGAGATCTGTGCTTAATTAAACCTTATGGTTTTTTCAGGACTTAATCGAGAAATAATATATGATGGTACAATCAGCATAACAACTGTTATGACTAATGTTCCTAAATTCAACGCAAGAATATGCCAGAGTTTTAAATTAATAGGAACGGCATCTAAATAATAAGATGTAGGATCGAGCTTGAATATTTGAAACTGAGCTTGCAAAATACAAATTGCAATTCCAATTATATTCCCCCAAATTAATCCTTTCGAAATTAAAAATCCTGATTGATATAAAAAGATTTTCCTAATAGACCAATTTTTAGTTCCAATGGCTTTAAGGATTCCTATCATATTTGTACGTTCAAGAATTAAAATTAGTAATCCGGAAATCATATTGAATCCTGCAACAGAAATCATTAATACAAGAATTACCCATACATTCATATCAGTTAAATCTAACCAATCAAACATTTGAGGATACTTTTGTTTAATGCTCAAGACTTTCAACTTGGTTCCATCCGGATTAAAATGAAACCCTACAATGTCGCGAACATCTTCTGTCATCTTATATAACTGAGAAAAATCTTCAATTAAAACTTCGAAGCCACTAATTTGATCATTAGTCCAATTGTTCAGTTTTTGAATGTGTTTAATATCAACTAGGGCAAATTTTTCATCGAACTCTGCCAGGTCGGTTTCATAAAAACCAGAAATAGTGAATGAACGCATGCGAGGAGGTTGTTGAATAAAATAAGCAGCTATTTTATCTCCAATCTTTAAATTCAACAGCTTTGCAATATAATTTGAAACAATAATGTCATTTGTTCTTGCAGAATCGTTTACTCTAAAAGATACTCCATCAACCATGTTCTGGTCAAAAAACGACCAGTCGAAATTACTACCAATACCTTTTAAGACTATGCCTTGAATGTCTGTTTTGGTTTTGATTATTCCGGCTTTTATTGCAAATTCCTGAATATTTTTAATTCCTCTCAATTCGCTAATATCTGTATAAAAACTTTGTTGCTTATTTATTGGTGCAGTTTCGAACGATATATTGGTGTCATAGTTTACAATTTGGATATGAGAACCAAATCCTATAACCTTATTACTAATTTCCGATTTAAAACCGGTAACAATTGCCACTGACAGAATCATTACAGCTAAACCTAAAGCAATGCCAATAACAGCAATGGTAACAATAGGTTGCGATATTCCCTTTTTTACAGATTTATCTGAAAATATACGTTTAGCAATAAAAAGTTCTGTATTCAAAATCTTTCTTTTTTATATAGATTTCCACAAATGTAGCAAAAATAAAACACTGTATTGTTAGGAAAATTGTGTATACAAATCATTAATTATAAAAGAACTATTCTGAGTTTGTAAAGAAAATTATTAATTTAGGGCTTTCTATAAGCTGATTTTTATGAATTATACTAAATATTTAATTTTAGCTTTTATTTTGTTTGTGTGTAGTTGTAATGGCAAAACTGCTGAAAAGAAGAACCTTAATATTAAAACAGGAGCTGCGCAAACCGAAAAATACATTCCTTTATTACAAAATAAAAAAATAGCAATTGTTGCAAATCATTCTACAATAATTAATGGTTCGCATTTAGTTGATTCTCTCTTAAGTTTAAATATTGATATTAAAAAAATATTTAGCCCGGAGCATGGTTTCCGTGGAAAAGCTGATGCAGGTGAGTATGTAAAGAATTATGTGGATGAAAAGACAGGCTTACCTGTAATTTCATTATATGGCAGTAGCAAAAAGCCTGATTTAAAGGATTTAGAAGGAATTGATTTAGTTGTTTTCGATTTGCAGGATGTTGGGGTTCGTTTCTATACTTATATTTCTACAATGCATTTTGTATTGGAAGCATGTGCTGAAATGAATATTGAGATGTTGATTTTAGACCGCCCAAATCCAAATGGCTTTTATGTTGATGGACCGATTTTAGATACAATTTATCAATCATTTGTCGGGATGCATCCTGTTCCGATTGTTCATGGAATGACAATTGCCGAATATGCTCAAATGATAAATGGAGAAGGCTGGTTAAAAGATGAAATGCAATGCAAGTTGATTATTATTCCTTGTGCAAATTACACACATGATTCTTTATATGAATTGCCTGTAAATCCATCACCAAATTTACAGAATATGCTTTCTGTTTATTTGTATCCATCGTTAGGATTTTTCGAAGGTACAAATTTAAGTGTTGGTCGTGGCACCGAATTTCCTTTTCAGGTTTTTGGCGGACCTGATCTGAAAAATGCAGAATTTACATTTATTCCGAAAAGTATTAATGGTGCAAGTAAGTATCCAAAGCACCGTGATAAAAAATGCTATGGTATAGATTTAAGAAATATAGATATAAATGATCTTATTGCTAAGAAAAAAATTAATTTGGAATGGATTCTTTTTGGATATCAAAATGTAGAAAATCAGGGAGACTTTTTCAATTCTTTCTTTTATAACATTTCAGGGAATAATCAATTAAAGGAACAAATTATTCAAGGGAAGTCTGCGGAAGAAATTAGAGAAAGCTGGAAAGCTGATTTAGGAACATTTAAAGAGATTCGAAAGAAATATCTGATTTATAAAGATTTTGAATAGTTTTCCAATAAACATAGACCTTAAGATTTAAAAAACCTTAAGGTCTATTCTATTTTAAATTGTTCTTCCCGGATAAGCTTTTAAAGCAGCTTCTAAAGTTTCCATTGCGTTGGCTAGATCTTCTTTTTTAAGAACATAGGCAATACGAACTTCGTTTTTACCTAAGCCGGGTGTTGCATAAAATCCTGTAGCCGGAGCCACCATAACTGTTTGCTTTTTATATTCAAACTCGACTAGAATCCACTGTGCAAATTTATCGGCATCATCAATTGGAAGTTTTACAACGGTATAAAAAGCTCCTTTGGGTTTTGGGCAATAAACGCCTTCCATTTTATTAAGAGCATCAACCATAAAGTTTCTTCTTTCGAGATACTCGTTATAAACTTCTTCAAAATAATCGTCTGGCGTGTTTAATGCAGCTTCGCTAGCCCATTGTCCGAATGATGGTGGACATAACCGAGCCTGAGCAAATTTCATTGCTGCATTAATTACATCTTTATTTTTTGTAATTAATGCACCAATTCTAACACCACACATGCTGTAACGTTTCGATACTGAGTCTAGCAGAATAACATTTTGCTCAATACCTTTTAAATGCATTGCAGAAAAATGAGAGTTTCCATCATAACAAAACTCACGATAAACTTCATCCGAATATAAATACAAATCGTATTTTTCGATTAATGTCTTAAGTTGTTGTAATTCCGATTCTGAATATAAATAACCGGTTGGATTGTTAGGATTACAAATTACAATTCCTTTGGTTTTTGGAGTGATTAGTTTTTCAAACTCTTCAATTGCAGGTAAAGAAAAATCAGTTTCAATTGATGATGTAATTGGCTTAACTACCACTCCTGCAGAAACTGCAAATCCATTATAATTTGCATAAAATGGCTCAGGAATAATTACTTCATCACCAGGATTTAAAGTAGATAAGAATGCAAAAGTAATTGCTTCTGACCCACCGGTTGTAATTAACATTTCGGTATGATCAACATCAATATCAACTCCCTGGTAATATTTTGCTAAACCTTTACGATAAGACTCGTTCCCTGCTGAATGACTATATTCAATAACTTTATTAGTAATATTTTTAATTGCATCTAAAGCTACTTCGGGAGTCGGAATATCCGGTTGTCCGATATTTAAGTGATATACTTTATGACCTTTCTTTTTTGCTTCCTCTGCATAAGGTACCAATTTTCTGATTGGTGATGCAGGCATCATTTGTCCCTTTTGTGAAATTTGTGGCATGGTAAATTTATTTTAAATCAATAAAATTAGTTGTTTGTCTTTTTTTCATCAACTACAGTTCTTGAAACTGCTCCGGTAATTTTTAGAGTAACCGGAGACGTTTTAGCATTAGAATATACTCTAATTGTTTTTGTAAAAGATCCGGTAATTTTTGTATTGTATTTAACTACAATTGTTCCTTTTTTCCCTTTTTTGATAGGTTCTTTTGGCCATGTTGGAGTAGTACAACCACACGAAGCTTTTACATTTGTTAATAATAATGGTTCCTTACCTGTATTTTTAAACACAAACTCACATAAACCATCACTACTGTATTCAATATTTCCGTAATCATGTGTTGTCTTTTCGAAATAAATTTCAGGAATATCCTTAGTATCCTGGTTCGTATTTATTTCCTTTTGTGAATATGCCGAAGAAACCACAAGACTAACAAATAATAAGCTAATTAATATTTTTTTCATGATTTATTGGTTTTAAATAAGATGTACAAAGTTAGTTTTTATTGGCAAATTTAAATATGTTATTAAATATTTATCCTAAGGTTGTCTCTAAAAATTGAATTCTTTCAAGAAACAAATATAATGAATAAGATGCAAGGCATATTTTTTTGTAATAGCCATAGCTATTTCACAGAAAATATAACGCAGTCAGATTGTTTATTATATTTGTTCCCTACGGGTTTCCATAGTTTTCCAAATATTGCTTCAAATTTTATCACATTATCCCGATAGTGTTTCAAAATTTTTCATTGTCTTTGAAAAACTATGGAAATCTTGATGTGATTGAATTTATAGAGGTAACCTTAAAATTGATTGTGATTCTGGTCGCAAAGAAAAGGATTTTGGGAATAAATTTATATTTTTACAGACTTTTCGAAATGAAATAAAGTAGAATAAATAATAGAAATAGCATAGAAATGGAAATTCCCGCAAAATACGATCCGTCATTAACAGAGGATAAGTGGTATAAATATTGGATGGAAAAAGGTTTTTTTCATTCTGAACCTGATGACAGAGAACCATATACCATTGTAATTCCGCCACCAAACGTTACGGGTGTTTTACATATGGGACATATGTTAAACAATACGATTCAGGATATCTTGGTCCGTCGTGCTCGTATGCAAGGGAAAAATGCTTGTTGGGTTCCGGGAACTGATCATGCATCTATTGCTACGGAAGCAAAAGTTGTTGCTAAACTAAAGGATGAAGGCATTGATAAAAACACCTTGTCGAGACAAGAATTTCTTGATCATGCATGGGAATGGAAAGAGAAACACGGTGGTATTATTTTGGAACAATTAAAAAAGCTTGGAGCATCTTGCGATTGGGATCGTACAAAATTTACCATGGATGATGAAATGTCGGAAAGTGTTATTAAAGTTTTTGTTGATTTATATAATAAAGGATTGATTTATCGCGGAGTTCGTATGGTAAATTGGGATCCACAGGCCAAAACTGCGGTTTCTGATGAAGAAGTAAATTACAAAGAAGTTCAGTCGAAATTATATTATGTTCGATACAAAATTGAAGGCGAAGATAGTTTTGTTACTATTGCGACAACTCGCCCTGAAACTATTTTGGGAGATACAGCTGTTTGTGTTCATCCCGAAGATGAGAGATTTAAAAACTTACACGATAAAAAGGTGTTGGTTCCTTTAGTAAATCGTTCTGTGTCAATAATTAAAGATGAATATGTTGATAAGGAATTTGGTACAGGGGCACTAAAAATTACACCGGCACATGATATTAACGATTACGAAATAGGAGATAAGCATAATCTTGAATCGATTGATATTTTCAATGATGATGGAACAATGAATGAAAGTGCTCAATTTTATATTGGCGAAGATCGATTTAAAGCAAGAAAACTTATTGTTAAAGATTTAGAGGAAGCCGGACATATTGTAAAAATTGAAGACTATGTAAATAAAGTTGGATATTCGGAAAGAACTGATGTTGCTATTGAACCGAAACTTTCAATGCAGTGGTTCTTAAAAATGGAAAATTTAGCTAAACCGGCATTAGGAAATGTGATGAATGATAATATTCAGTTTCATCCGGCAAAATATAAAAACACTCACAAACACTGGATGGAAAATGTAAAGGATTGGTGTGTTTCTCGCCAGTTATGGTGGGGACAGCGAATACCTGCATATTATTTGCCTGAAAGTGGTTATGTTGTTGCAAATACGGCTGATGAAGCTGTTGAGCTGGCAAAAGAAAAATCAGGAAATCAGAATTTAACTCTGAATGATTTAAGACAGGACGAAGATGTTTTAGATACATGGTTTTCATCCTGGTTATGGCCGATTTCAGTTTTCGATGGAATTAACGATCCTGATAATAAAGATTTTAATTATTATTATCCTACAAACGATTTGGTAACTGCACCGGAAATTCTTTTTTTCTGGGTAGCACGAATGATAATGGCTGGATACGAATATAAAAACGAAAAACCATTTAAGAATGTTTATTTAACAGGGATAGTTCGTGATCAATTACGTCGTAAAATGTCAAAATCTCTGGGTAATTCACCAGACCCAATTGAACTAATGAAAAAATATGGTGCCGATGGCGTAAGAGTTGGAATGCTTTTGTGTTCGCCTGCCGGTGGTGATTTGCTTTTCGATGAAAGTTTAACTGAACAGGGACGAAATTTTGGAAATAAAATCTGGAACGCATTCCGTTTGGTGAAAAGCTGGAAAGTGGATGAAGCTATAGAACAACCGGAGTCAGCCATAAAATCTATTGAATGGTTTAAACACAGGTTAAACAGCGAAATAAAAAACATCAATGGTCTTTACGAAAAGTTTAGATTATCAGATGCATTAATGGCTGTTTACAAATTATTCTGGGATGAGTTTTCATCATGGTACTTGGAATTAATAAAGCCGGCTTATCAAAAGCCTATTGATAAAAAATCCTATGAGCAAACACTTGAATTTTTTGATATTCTTGTAAAATTACTTCATCCAATTATGCCATTTATTACCGAAGAGATATGGCAACTAATGGAAGAGCGTAAAGATGGAGAAAGTTTGATGATTGAGAAAATGCCGGAGGCAGAATCATTTGATAAAAAAATCATTGAAACTTTCGAACGAATTAAAGAAATCATTTCCGGAGTACGTAATATACGTAATGAAAACAATATAGCTCAAAAAGAGATTCTATCGTTAAAAGTTAAGGGTGAATATAGTAAAGAATATGACTCTTGTGTAACAAAGATGGCAAACCTTTCATCTATTGAAAATACAGAAACCAAAATTGATGGTGCCGTTTCTTTTATGGTAAAATCTGCAGAGTTTTATATTGAATTAGGTGATTTGGTTGATGTTGAAGAAGAATTAAAAAAACTGAACGATGAGTTGGAATACAATAAAGGCTTTTTAACATCTGTGATGAGAAAATTGAGCAATGAACGTTTTACTCAGAGCGCTCCTGAAAAGGTTGTAAACATTGAAAAGCAAAAGAGGGATGATGCCGAAGCTAAGATTAAAATTTTAGAGGAACGAATTGCCGGATTAAAATAATTAAACTTTTATACTGATAATCAGACAATAATAGAATTTGTATTTAAAAACATATTTAAAAAGGATTACAAGCTATTGACTTTTAAAGATTTCTCCTTAATTTAGTAGTCCTTTTTTAAAACATAAATAGCATATTATGAAAGAATTAGAAATAAGACTTAACCCAAATCCTTTGGTTCAGTTCCTTAAAAAAATGCCGTCGCAATTTACACGTCAGGATATAATCTATTTTATTGAAGAGAACGAGATTGAAATGGTCAATTTTCGCTATGTTGGTGAAGATGGTAAATTAAAATCATTGAATTTTGTTATCAATAGTAAGCAGCATTTAGAAGATTTATTATCAACAGGTGAACGTGTCGATGGTTCAAGTTTATTTTCTTATATCGAAGCTGGCTCAAGTGACTTGTATGTAATCCCTCGTTTTAAAACAGCATTTGTTAATCCATTTTCGGAATATTCAACATTGGATATTTTATGCAGCTTTTATACTCGCGATGGATTACCACTGGAAAGTGCACCTGAACATATCTTGAGAAAAGCAATTGAAGAATTCCGTAAATCAACCGGTTACGATTTCAAAGCAATGGGAGAGCTGGAATATTATATTGTAAGCGAGAAAGAAGATTTGTATCCTGGTGTTGATCAAAAAGGATATCACGCATCTCCTCCGTTTACTAAAAACGGGCATATTCGTAAAGATGCTATGAGCTTAATTTCTCAATGTGGTGGTCAAATTAAATACGGACATTCTGAAGTTGGAAATTTTATTAGTGGTGATGAGCTTTTTGAACAACAAGAAATAGAATTTTTACCTGTTGATCCTCAGGATGCTGTTGATCAGTTAGTAATTGCGAAATGGATATTAAGAATGCTTGGCGATGAGTATGGTGTAAATATTAGTTTTGCTCCAAAAATTACTGTAGGTAAAGCCGGAAGCGGGCTTCATATTCACATGCAATTAGAAAAAGATGGTGAAAATATTATGATTAAGGGTGATAAACTAAGCGATGTAGCCAGGAGAATGATTGCCGGTATTTTAGACCTTGCTGCACCGTTAACCGCTTTTGGGAATACCATTCCAACATCGTATTTGCGTTTAGTACCTCATCAGGAAGCTCCAACAAATATTTGCTGGGGCGACAGCAACCGGTCAGTTTTGGTAAGAGTTCCGCTTGGTTGGATTGCCGATACAAGTATGATAAAAGATGCCAATCCTCAGGAAACAGGAGTTATTCCTTATGTTCCGGGAAAACAAACTGTTGAGATAAGGTCAGGTGATGGTTCAGCTGATATTTATCAATATATGGCAGGTATAATTGTAGCTGCTCAGCATGGTTTAGAAATGCCTGATGCATTAGAAATGGCCAAAAAATTGTACATGGATGTTAACATTTTTGATGATGCTCATAAAGATAAATTGGCAAAATTAAAATGCTTACCACAATCTTGTTGGGAATCTGCTGATACACTAATTGAAAAAAGAGAATTTTTCGAAAAGAAAGGAATATTCCCAGTTGGGAGTATTGATCAGATTGCTAAAAAACTTAAATCTTATGAAGATAAAGATTTAAGTGAAAGATTATATGGAAAAGAAGATGAGCTAAGAGAATTAGTAATGAAATATTTACATTGCATGTAAATATTTTCAAAAATATTTGAAAAGCGCACTTGTTTAGGTGCGCTTTTTTTAACTTAAAACATCTTTAAATTCAATATCCTGAGAAGCCAGAACAAATATTTTCTTATTTAAATCTTTTGTATCTTCTTTGAGTTTTTCAAAATAATCTCCGAAGTTTTCATCCGGGGTTTTTAAACCTAACATTACTAAATCACTTGTGGTAGATTCTCTCTTTAGGATATCCCAGAAAATTTCTCCTTTTAAAACCAGTACTTTAGTATTAAAATTAACACGCATATTTGTCAACATACTTGTCAGATTGTTTTGGGCAATTAGAGCTGCTTCATCAGTGGCCACTACCATTTTTATAGTAATTTCTATGTTTGGCCAGTAAGGACTAATATGCATTAAATAACCGAGGATCATCATTAATCCACCATTCCCTTTTAATCCACCCCACCAAATATCAACCGATTTATTGTTTCTAAAATCTTCAGAAATAAAATCCTGCATTATAATCACATTACGTTTTGATTTATAAAAATGGTTGATCATTTGTGCATATTCTTCCTTATGGCTTATTTCTTTTGATTCTCCTAAAAGTACCGTATTGGGAACTAAGGGGCCTAATCCGTATGAATTTACAAGTTGTATTGCTCCGGGAAAAATACTTGTGGCTCGTGTAACACGAACTAACGCTCTAATTTTTTTATTGTTGAGATAATCGGTAATTTGTTTTTCAAAATCACTAAGCTTTTCTTGCGGTACTTTTTCTTCAGGTAGAATAGTTGCTATAGTAAATAAGCCTTTTTCCTGGGTAATGCCATTAGCAAAATCGATTAAATGCCATCTTTTAGAAAGCGATCCGGATAACACAAGAATATTTGGCCGCCAACTTTTTGGATTTACTTCCTTCTCTAATCGAAGAAGTGCATACCGGATAATTTGTAATAGTACTCCACTTCTTACATCACCCCATGTAGTTTTTAATCGACGCCTGCGTAACCATGTGTATATAATAATAATAAATAAAATAGCTAATATTGTTGCAACTGCATTTATTAAAAACATTACTACAAAACAGCCAATTGTACCCATCAATGAAAATATCCAGTGAACTTTAAATTTTGGTCGAAAAGAAGGACTCTCCAGAAATTTTTCAATACCGGCAGTTACATTTAATACACCATAAGTTGTAAGAAAAAACATGGTTAAAATTGGAGCAATTGTGTTTAAGTTGCCGAGATAAACCAAAATAAGAGTTAAAACAATTGTAAAAATTGTTGCCCATTGCGGAATTTGCTCATCTCCGGAACTTTTCCCTAAAAAAGATAGTTGGCGTGGCAAAACCTGGTCTTTAGTGAGAGCTTGTAAAACGCGGGGTGCACCCATTAAACTTCCAACAGCACTCGAAAGAGTAGCTCCCCAAACTCCAAGTAAAATTGCTCCTCCCCAAAAAGCAATTTTGTGCATGATCAGTGGATCTTCTACTAAAGTTGACGAATCTACCCAAGAAGCAAGAAGAATAGGGATCGTCATATAAACCAGGTAACCTACTCCTACTGCTAAAAATGTTCCTCGCGGAATAGATTTAGATGGATCTTTTAAATCTCCCGACATATTTACACCTGCCATAATACCGGTAACTGCAGGAAAAAAAACTGCAAATACTATCCAGAAATCAGAAGTGTTTTCGGCGCTAGTACTCCATATTTCTGATTGTGTTTCAGTTAAAGGGCCCCCAAGGAATAATGAAAGTAATGACAAAATAATTACGCCTAAAATAAAAAATTGTAATCGAATGGCTGCTTTGGTAGAAAATAATGATAGAGTCCCTAATAAAAGAGTTGTAATTATTCCAACCAGCTTTATATTTAACGAAGGGAATATTATTGTTAAACTCTCAGAAAAACCAATAATGTATAATGCCACAGAAAAGGCTTGAGCTAGATATAAAGGTATTCCCACTGCACCACCAATTTCAATTCCCAACGATCGGCTTATCATATAATAAGCTCCTCCTGTCTTGACAGGTGCATTTGTCGCAATAGCAGCAATTGATAAAGCTGTAAGGAAAGTTATAAAAGTTGAGAGAGTAACAATAATTAATGTACCGACAAGTCCGACATTACCCACAACCCAACCAAACCGCAAATACATTATTACTCCTAAAATGGTAAGTATGGAAGGAGTAAAAACGCCGCCAAAAGTATTTAGTCCATTGGAATTATTTTGAATTTGATTTTTAATAGCTAGGCTTTATTAATTAATAAAATATTTACAAGAAACAATACTAATTGATCAGGGCGCAAGTCTTCTTAATTTCCATTCATTATCGTCAAGGTAATATTCAATTCTATCGTGCAAACGATTTGGTCTGCCTTGCCAAAATTCAATTATGTATGGCATTAAAATATATCCGCCCCAATTTTCAGGTCGATTGACAATACTCCCGGCAAATTTTTTTTCAAATTCGGTTTGCTTGTCTTCCAGATATTTCCTGTTCGGTATTTCCTGACTTTGTGGTGATGCCCATGCGCCAATTCTTCTTTTAGCTGATCGTGTTAAATAATATTCTTCCGAAATTTCTTGTGATGTCTTTTCAATTCGGCCTTCAATACGAATTTGTTTTTCAAGCTCGGGCCAATAAAACAACAAACTACCGTAATGATTTTCAGAAACTTGACGGCCTTTTTTGCTGTCGTAATTAGTATAAAAGATAAAACCATCATTTTTAATTTCTTTTAGAAGTACCATTCGTGTTGATGGTTGAAGGTTTTTCCCAACGGTTGATAAAACCATTGCAGTAGGTTCTTTTATTCCTGAATTAATGGCCCTGTCTATCCATTCCGAAAATTGTTTAAAAGGGTCGGGGTCAACATCGTTTTTCCCAAAAGGCTTTAATCGATATTCAGTTCTGATTTTGTCATATTTTTTTTCCATAGCAGGAAGTGTTTATTCGTTTGTGTTTTCTAATTGAGCATTATTTATACTGGCATTAAGCTCAAAACCCAGTATCAGAGCGAATGAATTAAAATATAACCACAATAATATAACCATTATGGTTCCGATTGAACCATATAGTTTGTTGTACTGTCCAAAATTATTTACAAAATACGAAAATCCCAGCGAAGTTAAAAGTGCTAAAATAGTTGCAAGAGTTGAACCGGACGAAATAAACTTCCATTGTGCTTTTTTTGCAGGGGCGAAATAATAAAGAAAAGAAATAGAAAAAAAGAATAATGCTATTATAACCAGCCACTTACCCGCAGTAATTAAATAGTATGTTAAGTTCATTTGTAAAATCTCGATCTCAACCAGTTTAGTTAAAAAGAACTGACCAAAGGTTATTAATAATACCGATGTAGCAATTAATATAAATATCATAAATACTAAAAATGTAGAAACAACTCTAATCGCCGTCCAGTTTCTGGTATCTATAGTATGATAAGTGTTGTTAAATGCTTGAATTAATGCATGTACGGCATTTGTAGAAAAAATAAGACTTGCAAATGCTCCAAATGAAAATACTCCGATTTTTTTAACTGTAACAACCGAAATAAGAGTAGATTCAAAATATTGAGATGCATTCTGAGGTAAAAAATCCTTTATTAATTCAAGTAGTTCTATTTGTAAATTCTTTACAGGAATAAAAGGTATTAATGTAAATATAAACAACATGGTTGGGAAAATTGCTAATGCAAAGTTGAATGCTATTGCAGATGCCCGTGTTGCCAGATAGCCATTTTTGGCTCCTGATATAAAGAATTTAAAGACATAATAAATTGGCACACCATCAAAGCCCGGCATGGAAACGTTTTTAGCTTTGGCTTTGAAATTGCCAATTTTAGTATTTAAAAAAGAGTCTTTTTTTATAGATTCAGACATGTTAAACTTTAAAGCTAATATCAATATTGTAAATTAAATAGCTTTTAAGCTCATATCCAAACTTTTTATTTGATGAGTTAGTGCCCCGACCGAAATATAATCAACACCACACTCGGCATAATTTCTAATTGTGTCTAGTGTTATTCCTCCTGAAGATTCTGTTTCGTACTTGTTGTCAATTAATTTAACTGCTTCGCGTGTTTGGTCATAGTTAAAATTATCAAGCATGATTCTGTCAATGCCACCTACTTTCAATATTTCTTTAAGCTCATTTAGATTTCTGGCTTCGATTTCTATTTTAATATTTTTCCGGTTTTTTCTAAGATATTCTTTTGCTTTATTTATTGCAGGTTCTATTCCCCCTGCAAAATCAATATGATTATCTTTTAACATAATCATATCGTATAAACCCATTCTGTGATTTTCTCCACCGCCAATTTTTACTGCGAGTTTTTCAAGATAGCGCATTCCCGGTGTTGTTTTCCTGGTGTCTAAAACCTTAGCTTTGGTGCCGATTAATTTATTAACATAAATGTTAGTAGTAGTGGCAATCCCGCTCATTCGTTGAATAATATTCAGAACAAGGCGTTCGGCTTTTAATATGGAATGAACTTTTCCACCGACAATAAACGCCCTGTCTCCAGGGTAGATTTTGTTTCCATCAAAAAGGAATTGTTCCATACTAATAGTAGGGTCAATAGCACTAAAAACTTTTTTGGTTATTTCAATACCGGCTAATATACCTTCTTGTTTAATGAGTAATTGAGCTTTCCCATTCGCAGTTGAGGGAATGCAGGAAAGTGATGAATGGTCGCCTTCTCCAATATCTTCGGCGATTGCATTTTTGATAAATGCATCAAGAATTTTATCAATCATTTTCAGTTTCTATTCTGAGTTGATGAATGAAGGGTTTATCGTTTTCTAATTTTGTTAAAATGGTAACCCTGAACGTTCCATTAAAAGTTACAAGTTTTCCAATAGCAAATTTTGACTCCCCTTTTCCTCCCTGATGAATAAATTCAAAGCTTTTTGGGTAGTGATCAGTAAAAAAGTTGTCGATAATTTGCTGAGCCTGTATTTTGCTGTAAACATCTTCTTTATCAAGAATTGCAAGTTCAATGGTGTTGTTGAAGTATCTTGCAAGCTCTTCTGCGCTTCCGACCTTAAAAGCAATCGCAATATCGCGGGGTATTTCCTGGTTATACGTAAAAGCCCCCAAATTGAATATAAATGAGAATATGATAATTAATGGTAACGCTTTTTTCAAGGTTTTCATTTCAAATATTCTTAAGTTTGCGATAAGTTGTCGCAAAAATCAAACCATAAATTATGCCAATATGTTTTATTTTGGTATTTATTTGTGAAAATTATAAAAATTTACTGAATAAAAAAATTAACGTTTAATTATGAAAATTAAACTTCTGTTGGTTGGTAAAACAGATTCTGATTATTTGGGCAGGGGGATTAATGAATATGTAAAGAGGTTAAAGCATTATTTGCCTTTTGAAATGCTTATTATTCCTGATCTGAAAAATACCAAAAATTTATCAGAAGATCAGCAAAAACAAAAAGAAGGCGAACTAATCTTAAATCAGGTAAATTCTGGTGATTTTATTGTTTTACTCGATGAAAGAGGGAAAGAATTTACATCTGTTGATTTTTCAAAGTTTATTGAAAAACAAATGATTTCAGGATTAAAGAATTTAGTCTTTGTAGTTGGAGGTCCTTATGGATTTTCAAATGAAATATATAAACAAAGCAATTCAAAAATTTCATTATCGAAAATGACTTTTTCGCATCAAATGGTGCGATTAATTTTTACTGAGCAATTATACAGGGCAATGACAATTATTAAAGGAGAGCCTTATCATCATAATTAGTGCTTAAAATTAGAAATACCTAATATGAATGTCCGGTAATATACCTAATAATTTCTATAAGACCTGTCATTCCTGCGAAAGCAGGAATCTTATAATTAACAAGTAGATTCCGCATCAAGTGCGGAATGACAGAATATTTATTAGTCTGTATTGGTAAGCGGATATTCAAAATGCCTAAAATGAGTTAAAATATATCGTAAGTATTTTAGTCATTTTAAGTATTTCCAAATATTTTATTACCTTGTGCTTTTATTGATATGATTATAGACTAGAAAATTTTATGAGACTTTTTCAAAATATATTTCGTTATAAATTCCTGTTAGGCTTAATTCTTTTTTTTAGTCTGGCACTTTTGTTTGAACAAAACATTCGCTTTCAACCAGATGAAGATAATGAGTTTAGCCATGTTCAGGAAGTTATTATAAATAAAACTCAAAAGGTTGATCAGATTTTAAATGTAATGGAAGCAAAACTTGATTCTGTTACTTTAAAGGATTTGATGTATAATCAAAATTTTATTTCTAATGACTTGTATGATAAAGAAGGAATTGTCTTTTTTGGATACTCGGGCGATTCTTTAGTATTTTGGACCAACAACTCAGTTCCTGTCGAAAATTATTTTGTAGATAATCAATTATATAATGATGTAGCAAAACTTAAAAATGGATGGTTTGTAATCCGGCATAATGCTATTGATGACTATGAACTTTTTGGATTAATTCTTTTAAAAGATGAACATTCATATCAGAACGAGTTTATAAAAAGTGAATTTTTCTATGAATATGAAATAGATGTTCCCGTTTCAATTACATTAGATAAAACAATAGGTTATACTATAAAAGATCATGATAGCAATTATTTATTCTCATTTAAGTTAAAATCAAATCTGGTTTATAACAAGACCAATGTTCTAATTTCAAGTATATTCTATTTTATTGCCATTTTATTTTTGTTTTTGGGGCTTAAGAAACTGGTGTTTGATATTAAGGGTGTTAAATCAAAAAATATTTCCTTGCTTATTCTGGCATTATTTCTTGTTTTTGTTAGATATTTAATGTTGGAATATCACTTTCCTGTGGTATTCAAGCAATTAGAATTATTTCAGCCTCATCATTTTGCAATTTCTTTGTTCGTTCCATCCCTGGGAGATCTTCTTTTACACTCAGTATTTGTATTTTTTTTCTTATCTGTTTTTTCTTCAGAGTTTAAGATAGCGTTACCACGGAAGAATATTTTTAAATATCTTGTTGTAGCAGTATTGATTGCATTTTCTTTTGTTCTTTTTGTTGGCATTCATTATTTCTTCGAGAGTTTAATCTTACATTCAAGTATTTCCTTTGATGTATACCAGTTTTTTGATTTATCAATATATAGCCTTGTCGGGTTTCTTATTATTGTTCTTCTTTTGGCTTCGTTGTTTTTATTTGTTGATCGCATTTTAAAGATTGTAAAAGAAGATGTGAGTATTAAAAATTTTATTATTCTATTTATTCCTTTATTAATTGTTCTGACTTTACTTATAAATTTATTTTCAATTCAGTTTAAATTATTTTCAATAGTATTTTATGGCTTTTTAATGCTATATATGTCGTATATACAACTTTATAAAAAAACATATAGCTATCCGATTATAATAATTGTCTTACTGATTTTTGCTTTATATACTGTTGTTTTTATAACTGTAACCAGTGAACAAAAAGATCAGGAGACTCGAAAAGTTTTGGCATTAAATCTTGCAAATGAACATGATCAAATTGCCGAAATGTTATTAGAAGGAATTGAAGAGGAAATAGAACGGGATACGGTTATAAGAGACCTTTTAACCTGGCGTTTTCAAAACGAAGGAGTAATTCTTGAACACTTAAAAATAACATATTTTAGTGGATATTTTAGAAAATACGATTTGGATATATCCGTATGTAACTCAAATGATGATTTAACGCTTGATTTGGAAAATAGAATAGAAATTGTTCATTGTTATACGTTTTTTGATAACTTATTCAGTACCGATGGAACACAATTACAAAATAGCAGGTTTTATTTTCTTGATAATCTTGGTGGCCCAATCAGATATCTTGGACAATTTATTTATGAAAAACCAGGTTGGAATAATGAAGTTTCATTATTTATTTATATCGATTCAAAACTAGTTAGTCAGGAGCTTGGGTATCCCGAGTTATTGCTTGATAGCAGGATGACCGGATCTACCATTTTGAGCGATTATTCTTATTCAAAATATAAGGATGGGAATCTAATGACTCGCTCCGGGGAGTTTTCATATCAACTGATTTTTCCGGAATATTGGCAATCCGATGATGAATTTTATTTTACCAGTGACCTTAATTTTGAACATTTAATATATAAAATTGATGATTCTACAAGTATTGTTATCAGTAATACAAAACTCCGGTTTATAGACATACTGGCTTCCTTTTCTTATATATTCGTGTTCTATTATATTCTTTATACTCTGGTATTATTTGTATTACGCTTCCCCGATAATATTAAAGGATTTAATTATGATTTTAAGAATAAAATAAAATTTTCGATGATTAGCGTGTTGTTACTTTCGTTGATTATTGTCGGATTCGGAACTATATATTATAATATCAATCAGTTCGAAAGAAATCTTTACGAGGGTATTGGGGAAAAAATCCAATCGGTTCTGGTTGAGATGGAACATAAACTGGGAGGTGAGTTTGAATTAAATGAAGATTATTATGATTATCTAACCTATTTGTTAACAAAGTTTTCGAATGTTTTTTATATTGATATCAATTTGTATGATGTAAACGGGAATCTTTTGGCATCATCCAGATCACAGATCTTTGAAAAAGGGTTAATGGGAAATAAAATGAATATTGATGCTTATCGGCAAATGGTTATTAATAAAAGCGGTAAATATATTCATAAAGAATCGATAGGAGAATTAAGTTATTATTCGGCTTATGTTCCTTTTACAAATGACGATAATAAACTTTTAGCATATCTTAATCTCCCTTATTTTACAAAGCAAAGTGCGCTAAGAAAAGAAATTTACACCATCGTTGTTGCAGTTGTTAACATTTATTTCTTTTTAATACTTCTTTCTGTTATCGTAGCCATTTTTATTTCAAATAATATTACTAAACCATTACAATTGATTCAGGAACGATTCAGAGCAATTGACCTGGGAAAGAAGAACGAACCAATTGCTTATACAAGTCATGATGAAATAGGAAGTTTGATTAAGGAATATAATAGAATGGTTAGCGAACTTACCGAAAACGCAGAGACCTTAGCAAAATCGGAGCGTGAATCAGCATGGCGTGAGATGGCTAAACAAATTGCACATGAAATTAAAAACCCTCTGACACCCATGAAACTTTCTGTACAATATTTACAAAAAGCATGGAAAGACGAGATTCCTGATTTCGATAAGCGTTTAGAAAAATTCTCTAATTCTTTAATAAGCCAGATTAATAATTTATCAAACATAGCTACTGAATTTTCTAATTTTGCCAAGATGCCACGTGCAAGAGCCGAAGAAGTTAACATTATTGCTAAATTAACAGACACTATCAATTTATTTGAGAGTACCGAAAATGTTAAATTCGATACAGATTTTCATAAAATAGAAGAATTATATGTATATGCCGACAAAGAACAATTACTCATTGTGTTTAGTAATTTAATCAAGAACGGGATACAAGCAGTACCAAAAGAGCGTGATGCTTTAATAAAAGTTCGGGTTGAAATTATAAAAGAACATGTTAAAATTAGTATTAGCGATAACGGAAATGGAATCCCTGATGATTTAAAAGATAAATTGTTTATTCCAAACTTTACGACCAAATCAAGCGGTATGGGACTTGGTTTGTCTATCGTAAAAAATATTATCGAGACTGCGGATGGTGAAATATGGTATGAAACGGAAATTGATATAGGAACTACCTTTTTTGTTACTTTTCCTGTTTATAAACAATCTGAGTAGTTTTTTGTTTCTTATTCTATGTGAGCTTTAGTGTCTATTTTTTTTGCCACGAAAGCACTAAAACACCAAATTACACGAAACCCAAAACATTTACATGCAGTTTTTTAGTAAACTGAACTGTTGGTTGTTATTAAGGTAACCTCTAATAATTCGTTTTTTTCAAAAAATAAAGATAATGAATGAGATGCAATACATATTTTTTTTGAATAGCCATAGCTATTGAAAATAAAATATAACGCAGTCAAATCGTTTATTATCTTTATTCCCGTATGGTTTCCATAGCTTTCCAAATTCTTTGTCAAAACTTTTCGCATTATCCCGATAGTCCTTCAAAGTTTTTTCTTGCCTTTGAAAAGCTATGGAAATTTTGATGCGAACCAATTAATAGAGGTTACCTTTAGTAAAAAGATAGTACATTGCTATAAAATATTTATATATTTGTTATATATTGGACTTTTTATAAGAAAAATTAAATTATTAGGGCTTTGAAAAGAGAGATTTTATTCACTATAATTTTTAGTTTTTTAGTATTTTTTGCAAACCAGGGTTTTTCTCAAACTTCTATTTCGGGAATAATTAATTCATATGCTGCGGTAGACTCCATTTACCCTACAAAAGACACCATTGAAGTTACTAATGCTTCTGCTTTTAGTGTTGACGATACCGTAATGATTTATCAGGCTAAAGGCGCAGAGCCTATAACAGACACAACATTACAGCCATATAATTTTGGAAATGTTCGAACTTCAGGTATCAATGAAACAGGTAAATATGAAATAATTCTGGTTAAAGAAATTAAAGTAGATACAGTAATTTTTAAGGCAAGTCTTAATAATGATTATGATACGGATGATCTTGTACAATTAATCAGGGTTCCTTCATATAGAAGTGCAAATGTTGATGAAGAGCTTACTTGCCAAGCCTGGGAGGATAGCATTGGAGGAGTATTAGCCTTAATGGTGAGTGATACACTTTTCTTGAATGCTGATATAAATGTAACAGGAAAAGGATTTAAAGGTGCTGCACCTTTCTTATATGATGAAGGAAGTTTTGGGAGTAATTGTGCATCTGGAGATTCTGCTTTGTACGAATCATATTATTTTAACGAATCTGCTAATACGGTAAGTGCCGGTTTTAAAGGGGAAGGAATTGCAAAATTTGACACAACTTACAGAAAAGGATTGGGACGTTGGGCCAATGGTGGTGGTGGTGGTAATGCCCGATTTTCCGGTGGTGGTGGCGGAGGAAATGATGGTAATGGAGGTTATGGTGGTGAAGAAGATACTGTAATTTGTACGTATAGACCAGCTTATGAAACAAACCCAGATCATGGTGGTTATTGGAATACACTTGGAGGAAGTGATGGTTTTGGCCTTTGGCAGCTAAATAATGATACAACAATTTTTATGGGTGGTGGCGGAGGTTCCGGTACTTATACTAGTGGATTGTCCGCATCTTCAGGAGCTAATGGAGGAGGCATAGTTATTATAATGGCAAAAGTTGTTAAATCTAATGGATCTGAGATAATTGCAAATGGTGAAACTGTAAGCTATATTGCAGATGCTTCAGGAGCCGGTGGTGGTGCAGGTGGAACAGTTGTATTTGATGTGGATTCTGCTATTGGTAGTTTAAGTGTATTTACAAATGGAGGTGATGGTGGTAGAGTTCAGTATGATGGCAAATCAGGACCCGGAGGAGGAGGAGGAGGAGGAATTATCTTTTTTAATGATCAACCTGACAATGTAACTGATGAATTTTATGGAGGGGCGGCAGGTTATGTCCAGGAATTGTGGCCTGTGATTGAAAGACATGATGCTGCACCTGGTCAAGAGGGGAGTGTTATGCAAACTATAAAAGTTCCTTTAACAGGCTTTTTATTTAATTCTATTACTTCAGATCAGCAAGTTTGTATGAATAATGCTCCTGATTTAATATCAGGATCCGAACCCCGGGGAGGCAATGGCATATTTACATTTCAGTGGCAAGATAGCCCTGATGGTTCTGCATGGTCTCCTATTCCAGGAGCTAATGAACGAGATTATCAACCTCCGGCATTATCTGATACAATTTATTATAAAAGAATTGTAACATCTGGTAGTATTGTAGATGAAGGAAATGAAGTTGAAATTATTGTACATGATTATATAGAAGCGAACTTAATATTTATGCCTCAGGATTCTGTTATTTGTATTGGTAATGAGGTTGATACAATTAAAGGAACTGAAGTAGTTCTTGGAAGTGGAGGTGATAATGTTTCTTATGAATATATATGGGAGTATAGTTTCAATTCAACAAGTTGGGTAACTGAAACCGGTACTGAGGATACGATTTATATGCATGGAATAATAGCTGATACAACTTATGTTCGAAGGCGTGTAATATCAGGTGCTTGTGAGGATACAGCTTCATTATATAATCCTATTATTGGTTTACCACAAATTTCAAATAATATATTATCTGATGATCAGGAGATTTGTTACGAGCAAATTCCTGATGAAATAATTGGAGGTGAACCACAAGATGGAGATGGAAGCTACACAATTTATTGGGAGAAAAAAACAGAAAGCCTAAACTGGAGTGATGTTGCCGATTCAACAAGAAATAACTTTGCGCCAGCCGAACTTTTAGAAACAACATATTACAGGAGAACTGTCGAATCTGACGATTGTTTTGATGTTAGCGATTCTATTAAAATAAATGTTTTACCATTAATCGAAAATAATAGTATTGTTACTGAATCATTAATTTATACTTGTTATAATACTCCTCCACAGTTAATTGAAGCTTCAACTCCAATAGGTGGTGATGATCCAAATTATGAATATCAATGGCAGGAAAGTTCAAATGCTTTATCGTGGACTGATATTGCAAGTACAAACGTAGAAGATTACCAGGCAAATGCTTTAATTGTTAAAACTTATTTTAGAAGATTAGTTTCTTCCGGGCAAAACGGATGTTGTACAAGTATTACTGATACTATTGAAGTAGATATTTATCCATTACCGGAAGCCACTATTGCTGATATTGTTGATACAATTTGTAGTGGTGATGAAATAATACTTGATTTTACAATAACAAATGGACAAATTCCTTATACCCTAACATATAATGATGGAGAAACAGATTTTCCTGTGGCAGATATTAGCACAGAAAATTATTTACATTATAAAAACCCGGAAACAACACTTGAAAGTAAAGTATTTGATTATACCATTGTTTCTGTTGTAGATGATAATGGTTGTATGGCAACTGAAAAGACAGGATTAACTAAAATAACCGTTTATGGACTTCCAGTATCAGATGCAGGTATTGATGATGAAAATTGTTTATTGTCTTATCAGTTATCAGCAACACCTAGTTTAGGAACTGGCATTTGGACACAAGTGAATGAAACAGGAACAACAGATTTTAATAACGAAACATCAGCAACAACAATTATTTCTGTTGATGTAGCCGGAAATTATATTTATGAGTGGAAGGAAACCAACTGGGAATGTCCGGATTCTAATACTGTTGATATTGCATTATACCAAAAACCATTTAATGTTAAAGTCAGCCCTGACGATACTACTTTGTTTTTTGTTGACGAGCTTGACCTTGAGGGATTCTACGAAAATCCGGATAATTTTGAAGTTGCTACAACTTGGAATATAGAAGTTGGAAGTGGTGATATTTCACCTTCAGCAAACGAATCCATTGTAACATTCACATCTTTAAACGATTTGGGTGAAGAGAAAATAATTATTATCTGGACAGTTGAAAAAGGTGAGGGTGAGGGTGCGTGCCCGGATACTGTTATTACAATTCCTGTTAAAATGAAAGAGCTATTTACACCAACAGGTTTTACACCTAATGGTGATGGTGTAAACGATTATTTAAAATTTAATGGTGTTGAAAATTCAGATGAAAACGAATTGATTATATATAATCGTTGGGGTACCGAAGTTTATCGTAAACCAAATTTCTCTAATGAAATAGGATGGGATGGTGAAAATAAAGATGGTAAAGATTTACCTGAAGATACATACTATTATATATTGATGGTTACGGACGATGGTATTTCAGAAACCCATAAAGGATTTATTGTAATTAAACGATTTTAATGGCCAGATTTTTTCACATATTATTTTTTGTATTTATTTTATTTCCGAATTTTGGAATTGGTCAGGATAGCGATCTTAAAATTGGTCAAAGGTACGAACCTATTTACAGTCAGTATTGGGTAAACGGGCTTGCAATTAATCCAGCTTATACCGGTAGCAGAGAATGTTTCAGTAATACCTTATTGTACAGGAATCAATGGATGGGATTTGAAGGAGCTCCAATTACTCAGACTTTAAGTAGCCATGCTCCTTTTAAAGATGAAAAAAATGCAGTTGGGCTTTTTATTTTTCACGAGGAAATAGGTGTAACCGATTATTACGATATTTATGGTAATTATGCTTTCCGTTTTCAGCTGGGTGAAGGCAGGTTGTCTTTAGGTTTAAGAGCCGGGGCTACTTTCTTTCAGGGAAATTACGCTGATATTAGTGCCGATCCCGAAGGTTTAACTACCGATTTGTTATTGGAAAACGAATCTGAAATATTTCCGAACTTTGGCGTGGGTGCATATTATTATAGCGATAAGTTTTTTGTTGGTATATCTGTACCTAAGTTACTTTCTTATGAGATTAAAAGCTCGGAAAAGAAAATGTCAATTGGGCCTGATAATTATGATTTTCTTGTTACCGGGGGATATTTATTTAATATTTATGAGAATATAAAATTTAAGCCATCATTCTTGTTTAGATACAGATTGGATAATGCTTATCAGGCAGATATAGGTGGGAACTTTATCTTATATGATGCATTATGGATTGGTGGATCTTACAGAATTGATGATGAATTTGCTGATGATGAATTTGCTTTTATGATAGAATATCAGGTTACGAATCAAATAAGAGCAGGTGCAGCTTATGATTTTGCCATGGGAGATCTGGCAGGCCAGCATGATGGTTCAATAGAAATAATATTACGATACGAATTTAGATATAAAATCAGAGCTGTTAGTCCGAGATATTTTTAATATGAAGAACATAAGGAAAATATTAGTTTATTTTTTGCTTGGAATTATCAGTATTCCTTCAAATGCCCAGGATTACTCTATAAGTTTATTGCCATTTAATACAGATACTTACGATGAGTTTTCTCCGGTTTATTACAAAGGCGATATCGTATTTTCTTCAAATCGAAAGAATACCATTTTTATTGATTATAGAGACGAGAAAGAAAATTTGCCTTTATTAAATATCTACCTTGTTGAAGAAGTGGATAGAAATAGCTGGGGAAAAGTCGAACTGTTCTCAAAAGAATTTAGTTCTAATTTTAACGAAGGGTCGGCGGCATTTAATAGCAGGGGTTCGGAAATATACTTTACAAGAAATATTAACAATAAAAAGAAAATTGGAAATTCGATTGATCGATACAATAGACTGGGTATTTATTATTCAAAATTTAATAGAAGAGCAGGAACCTGGAGTAAAGTAACTCCATTTAAATACAATGATTCGGAATATAATTTTGCCCACCCATCGTTAAGCGAAGATGAAAATTATTTATACTTTGTATCTGATATGGAAGGTGGATATGGAGGTACAGATATCTATGTTAGTAAATTAGAAAATAAAGTATGGGGCTCGCCTCAAAATCTGGGACCCAATATAAATACTTCTGGAAATGAATATTTCCCTTTTATACATAGTACAGGTAGATTATATTTCTCTTCTGATGAACACGAAAGCATTGGAAGATTAGATATTTTTTATTCTGAGAAGGTTAACGGTGAATGGCATAAGCCAATCCATATGGATGCCCCAATTAATTCAAGGTATAATGATTTTGGGCTAATTATAGATGCTTTTAAAAAGAGTGGAATGTTCTGTTCCGACAGACAACGAACATCTGACGATATTTACACATTCACTCCTCTTTATCCAATGTTCGAGAATTCTCAACGACAGCAAGAGAATGATTATTGTTATGTATTATATGAAGATGGTGCTGAAAATCCTGATGCTTCACTATTTGAATATGAGTGGTCATTTGGTGATGGTAAAAAAGCCAGGGGATTGGAGGTTGAACATTGTTTTAACGGGCCCGGTGATTATACTCTTGAATTGAATGTTATAGATAAATTAACAGGAGAGGTTTTTTATACTCAGGCAACTTATCCTTTAAAAATTGAAGATATAGAACAGGTTTATATTAATGCTCCTGATACGGTTGAAGTTGGGCAGGAAGTATTTTTTGATGGACGTAAAACAAACATTAGTGAGTTCAATATTTATAAATACTATTGGGATTTTGGTGATGGTCGTAAAACACGTGGAATTGAGGCGAGGCATGTTTATACAACCCGTGGGAATTATATTATTCAATTAGGTGTTGTTAGCAGAAATGACAGGGATGGAAACTCTGAAAAAAGAGGTACTTATAAAAATATTGTAGTTGTTGGTTCTTCAAGAGAAAGAGGTAGAAGAGCAAGTAACTAAATTTAAAGATTACACTTAATATATAATGTTATTTTCAAGTTGCATCCAATTGCAGAAGCTTATTGCAAGCTTAGAAAATTTCTGTAAATTTGAATTGTGAAAGATAATAAGAACATACTATTTATGATAAAAAATCTGGTAAAATCAACAGAACCAGACGCAACGATTATTTTGTATGGTTCTTATGCACGGGGGGATAACAGGAAGGATTCTGATTTAGACCTGTTAATTCTTCTTGATAAGGATAAGGTTACAAGAGAGGATGAAAAAAAAGTTAAATATCCGTTATATGATATCGAATTTGAGACAGGCCAGATAATTAGTCCTCTTGTGATTTCCAAAAAGGACTGGGAAACAAGACACAAGATCACCCCTTTTTATGATAACATTCTTAGAGAAGGAGTTATTCTATGAATGAATTAGAAAGAAAAGAGCTCATATCCTACCGAATAAAAAGAGCTAATGATACATTAAATGAAATTGAACTTCTTGTCGAAAACCAGTTATGGAATACAGCTGTTAATAGACTTTATTATGCTTGTTATTATGCAGTGATTGCCCTTCTGGTAAAAAATAAGATTGAAGCTCAAACACATGGTGGTGTAAGACAAATGTTTGGGCTTCATTTCATAAAAACAGGACTAATTGATAAGGAATTGGGTAAATATTATTCAGATATATTTGACAAAAGGCAGACAGGTGATTATGACGATTTTGTTGATTATATAAAAGAAGATGTGATTGAATTAATAACTCCCGCAAAGCAGCTGTTAGCAGAAATTGAAAAACTAGTGGAGTAAAAATAATCAACTGGGCACAACATTTAAAAATAAACAAAAGATAACAAAAAATAAATTGTATTCCCGACTACCGGACAGATAGACATGGAGATACAGTTAAATCTAAAATCGTTAATCGGTGTTCGATATTCGATATTCAAAAAAAAGACAAATGAAGAAAATAGCTACAACTTGTATTATATTGCTGTTAGGAGCAAATGTGTTTTCACAACCTGTCCCTGCTGAAGATGAAAATATTCCATATTTAATGACATTTGGGCATAAAGCAGAAATATCGTGGGGAGATGATGATTTTTCACAAACTTTTTTTGCATTGATTCCTACGGAACATACTAGTCCAATATTTATCAGAGTTTTCGACCCCGACTGTGGTGGAGCGATAGATGAAATCAATGGGTTTTGGGATACACAAATGGAGTATTCAATATATGGTGGGGTTGGATGCTATTCTCATGAAGATGCACAGGGTATTGACCCCGTGGGAAATTATAAAAGCGGAAACCTTCTGGCAACAAAAACGTTTGGCGAAAATCCAAGATATGATAATAAATGGTATACTTTTGGGCCATTTAATCCTACCGAGGGTGAATTAGTTGAAAAATACGGTGGCTATGTATTTAAAATTATTTGCGAGGGAGTTACCGGTGATGATGGAAATATGTATCAATATTTTGTGAGTACTTCTCCAACTGAAAATAAACGTATCGAAGGTGCCAATGCATTTGCTTATGAATATAGTTTCAGAATGCATAATGACCCTAACGAAGTATCTCATATTTATCCATATATTGATGATAGAACAATCAAAGTAGTACAAAAGAATTTCGATTGGGATAATGATGGTATTATTAGAGTAGTTTCTGTTGCCCGTGCAGGCTTAGCATGTAAAGTTTCAGGTGATGATGGCTGGGCGCAAAGCGAATTTGTGATTCTCGATGAAGAAAAAAATACATCGCTCGATTTTCAGTTTATAAAAAAGAAATCCCCCCCGGTTAAAAATAATAACGTTGTTATCTCGGTTAAAAACCAGTATGGTGAATTACTTCCGTTTTACACGATTCCTATTGGGGGAGTTCCTAAATATAAGTATTCAATTGGTGTTAGAAAGAAATCAAATTAATTAAGCTATGAGTGGCTCAAAAGTTAAATTTACAGGATTATTGATACTGACATTTTTTGTCCAAAACTTGTTTGGGCAAATGTATCAATTCAAAGAGTATAATATTGAAGAGGGATTAAGTCATCCATTTGTTTATACAATTAGTGAAGATCAGGATGGTTTCATTTGGATAGGAACAGGAGAAGGTTTATGTCGGTTCGATGGTTTTGAATTTAAGGTAAGCGAAGTTGATGATTCTTTGACCAAGGGCTTTGTTACTTCAAGTTATTTAGATGATAATGGAATTTTATGGTTTGGACACAATTCCGGTCAGCTTACTTATTATGATGGCATTAATATTAAACTTTTGGATATTGGTGATGAGATTACCAGTATAATAACTGATATTTCAGGGGACAAAAAAGGCAATGTGTTTATTGCTACTCAAAATAATGGACTGATTAAAATTGATAAAGATTTTAAAACTGAAACATATATTAATGCTTTTACAGGTAAATTAATTTATTCAATATTGCCAGTGGGTAAAGATTATTTTTTAATAGGAACCTCTGATGGTTTAAGTCTTTATTCATTAAAAGGTGAGGGATTTATTGAAGAATATTCTATTAAAGAATTGGATTATATTGCCATTCAAACCGTTGATATAAGCACGAAAGAAAATATATTCTGGGTTGGAACAGAAGATTCAGGGTTTTTCCTTTTAAAAGAGAAGGGCGAAAATTTTGATTCTTATGAAATTTCCAATATGGGAGAGAAATATAATTTGGGATATGAAAATGTTCAATCCATATTAGAAGACAATGAAAATGTCCTTTGGGTTAGTACATTTGGACAAGGTATATTTAAACTTATTCCTGATAAAAAATCTGATTTTAATTATACTAACACAGTGCACTATTCCACAGCAAACGGTCTTTCAAATAATTTTGTTAAAACTGTTTATCAGGACTGGGAAGGCAATTATTGGATAGCAACCTATGGAAATGGTTTGGCATTTTCTGTTGATGAGGCTTTTACTTTTTATTATAAAGATATTGAGGAATTAAACGGGAACATATTATCTATTGCCGAATCAGAATCTACAATTTGGCTTGGAGGAGAAAATGTAATTGCAAAAATTGAAAAGGAAACTAATAAGGTTGTTATATTAAACGGGAAAAATGGAATTCCAAAAGATAAAATTGTAACACTATATTTAGATCAAAATCAAAATCTTTGGATTGGTACAGATGAAAGCGGAATTTATCATTTGAGTACAAAATCTGATAGAGCTAAAATATATTACAAAGCGAATAATTCGCTGGGAAATAAAATAAATTCAATTACCGGACTTGAAAATACTGTATGGGTCGGAACCGAAAATGGAGTATTAGTATTTGACCTCAAATCAGGGAAAAGTGAATTATTTAATACAACTCATGGCTTACCTTATAATAATATAAGAAATGTTTATGTTGATTCAGATAAGAATCCCTGGATTGCGACTAAAAGTCATGGAGTATTTGTATTAAACAGTGATTTAAATTACACCATAGAGGGTAATATTAATCTTGAATTTACTGCAATTACTGAAGATATGAATGGAAATATATGGGCAGTTACGTATGGAGAGGGAGTATTTAAATTTGAAGAAGATAGCATAAAACATTATTCTACAGATAATGAATTAAAATCGAATTACTGTTATAGTATAATATGTGACAATGTTGGGAGAGTATGGATTGGTCATAGACTAGGAATGAGTAGTATTGACATTAATAGCGGGAATATAAAAGTATATGGTACAGAAACAGGTATTACTGGTGATTGTAATTACAATGCCGTTTTAAAACAAGAAACAGGAGTTGTTCTTACAGGTACAACCGATGGTTTGGTTATTTACGATAGTTCAAAAGAAAAGAAAAATATATATGCACCAAAACTTAATATTTCAGAAGTTCTTTTCTCCGATCAGTCAATTAACTACAAAGAGCCAATAAATCTTAAGTATAAAATACATAAATTAAATATTGCCTATGTTGGCTTAAGTTATAGTAACCCTGAAGGTGTGAGCTACCAGTATAAACTTGATGGATATGATCTTGAGTGGTCAAAAGTTACACAAACCAGAGAGGTTTACTATCCAAGAATTGAGGATGGCAATTACACTTTTATACTTAAAGCATGTAATTCTGATGGATACTGTGTTGAAGAACCACTTGAGATAAAAATAAGTATTCGTCCTCCTTTCTGGAAGACATGGTGGTTTATAAGCCTTTCGATTATTATTGGTGCTGGTGCAATATACTGGTATATTAAGTATCGTGAGCGGAAACAAAAGGCTTTACAGGAGTATCTGGAAAATGAACTTAATATAAGAACAAAAGAAGTAGTTAAGCAAAAGGAAGAGCTTGAAATAAAAAACCGTGATATTACCGATAGTATTAATTATGCGCAAAGAATTCAGGAAAGTATTTTACCATCCTTGGCAACTATCAACGAGTATTTTTCCGAAGCGTTTGTTTACTATCAACCAAGGGATATTGTAAGTGGAGACTTTTATTGGTATGATCGTGTTAACGATGATAAGTTTTTAATGGTTTGTGCTGACTCTACCGGACATGGTGTTCCGGGTGCATTTATGTCTATGATAGGCACGACATTAATTAAAGATATTTGCTATAGAGACAATGTCGATTCACCATCAACAATTTTGGAGCAACTCGATAAAAAATTACAAAGCACATTAAATCAGAATATTGATGCTGAGAGAGCCCACGATGGAATGGATATTATTGTATGTGAGATTGATGTAAATACACATTATATGAGATTTTCATCGGCTATGCGTCCGCTTATTCTTTATAAGGACAAAGAATTGCAATATGTAAAAGGAACCAAAGCGTCTATTGGAGGAGATCCAGGTGCCCAAAAACGTTTTGAAAACATTGGTTTTCAATTGCATCAGGGAGATATTATTTATATGTTTTCTGATGGATACCCTGACCAGTTTGGCGGGCCAAGAGGTAAAAAATTCAAAATGGACAGGGTGAAGAATATGTTGGCTGATGTGTGTGATAAATCTATGGAAGTACAGCAAGAATATGTTGGTAAAACTTTTGATGAGTGGAGAGGCAAATTACAACAAGTTGATGATGTATTGTTTATGGGTGTTAGGATTTAGATTTACCTGTATTGTTAATATCAATAATTTTATTTAAAATAGCATATATTGTTAAGCCCGGAACTGTTTTAATACCAAGTTTCCGGGTTATATTTTTTCTGTGTGTTACTACCGTGTGTGTGCTAATAAATAATTTATCGGCAATTTCTTTATTAGAATAACCCAGTGCAATATTTTTAAGAATATCAATTTCACGTTTACTAATTTCTTCCGGAACTTCTGATTTTACATTCTTTGTTTCACGGTTACCAATTAAAGTATTAAGTTTTTTAAGAATTGAATTTTGAGTGTCATCCAAATAAATTTGCGTAGTCCATTCAAGCTCCTTTGTTAATACAATTGATTTTTCAGAGAGAGAAATCACTTGTGTGTTTTTCGCAATTTTTTTAATAATATTTAGTGTATTTGCATTAAGTAAGTTCGGATTTATAATAATAAAATCGGATTCAAAATTAGCCGGAGTTTTTAAATCATCCTCATTATCGAACTGTTGAATTACCTGTGTGTTAGGTATCTTTTCGATAATAGAAATTAATCCTTTTCGAATTAAGTATGATTTTTCAATTATTATAAAAGTTGCTTTGTACATCAGGTACTACTTTTCGGCAAATTTTTTTGTAATTATTTTTTCCATTTCACGAATCTTTGGAACAAGAACTTTCTCTTCAATTCTTGAATGATCATTTATATCTTGTTCGAGATTGAATAATTCGTAAAGTAGTTTGTTACACAATCTTGAATTTTTAGGTTGCGGAAGGTATTTAATAATAATATTTCTCAAGTCGAGGAGTTTTTCTTCGATGTTATCATGTTCATTTTGAAAAATTTCTATAGAATAGGTTTCCATTAATTCAATAACTGAATTATCCGATTCCACTGAATTATAGGCTTTTTCAATAGCAAGCGTATAAGGAAAAACTATTTCTTCCTCGCGACGAGTATGATTCAATAATTCCTGTTTGTAATCATTAAAAAATTTCTTTAATAATACAATATTTTCTTTTTGTGTATAACAAGAATCAACCATTTCTTCAATTAAATGCTCAATTTCGGGAACTTTTAATTTATGATAATAATCGTGTGTTTTTTGTAGATAGTCGGTTATAAGTTTTACCGAAAATGTTTGCAAATGTTTTTTTGGGAAGTAATCCTTATCAACAAAAGCATTTACTATTTCTAAAAAGAAATCTACATCAACATTGTTTTTTTTACAGATTTCGTCAACCGATTTATCACCAAATCCCAGCTCAATACCAAAACGGTTAAGAACCGATAATGTGAAATAATTCGTATGAATTACATCGGCCATTTTAATATTTTTCGTGATTATCATTTCTTAAAATCTTTAATTTATGTGTGAAATATAACAAATTGACAAGCAAATTATTAGAGATCTCCTTAATTCCATTCCGGAACAATAAACTCAGGTGTTGATTCAAGGTTGCTTAATTGATATTCCCTGTCCATAATCTGAAAATCGAATTTTATAGTATCGTTTACCTGATTTATTAAATAGATTTTTATTTTCATATCACCCTTAATATATTTCCTGTAAACTCCTTCTGAGAAATATGGCAGCAAAAAGTAAATTGTATCGGTAGCGGTAAAAATGCCATTTATTTTGGTGTATTCATAAATAAAAATGTCAGGAATTTCAATGTCGATTATTGTATCTGAATTTTCAGCAAATCCGATATCACCATTTCCATCGACAAAATCAAATTGTAAAAACCCAATTTGGTTTTCAAATCCATTAATAATTTCTTTATCGAAATTAAAATCTTGATATTTTATTAAAGGTATTTCAGAATACTCCTCAGTTTTTTCACAAGCAATGAAAAGTAATATTATTGTTGATATGATTAGTCCCAATCTTTTCACAACTTATTTTTTTCTCATATAAATCTGAATGGGTGATCCTGTAAAATCAAAGTTTTCTCTGAGCTTATTTTCGAGATATCTTTTATAAGGATCTTTAACATATTGCGGTAAATTACAAAAGAATGCAAACGATGGATAAAAAGTATTTAGCTGGGTAATATATTTTATTTTAACAAACTTGCCTTTTATTGATGGTGGAGGATAAGCTTCAATAACAGCTTGCATTACTTCGTTTAATTTAGATGTTGTGATTTTCTTTTTCCTGTTTTCGTAAACTTGTTTGGCTTCCTCAAGTACTTTATGGATACGTTGTTTGGTTAATACAGAAGTAAAAATAATAGGTACATCAACAAATGGAGACATTTTCTCTTTTACTTTCTGTGTGTAATCTTTCGATGTATTGGTTTCTTTTTCAATTAAATCCCACTTGTTAACCAGTATCACCAGACCTTTATTATTTTTTTGAATAAGTCTTATTATGTTAAGGTCTTGCGCCTCCATGCCCTGTGTAGCATCTATTAAAAGTAAACAGACATCTGCTTTTTCTATCGATCGTATTGAACGTAAAACTGAGTAAAATTCAAGATTTTCAGTAACCTTTCCTTTCTTACGAATTCCGGCAGTGTCAACTAAATAGAAATCCTGATTAAATTTATTGTATCGTGTGTAAATTGAATCTCGTGTTGTTCCCGAAATTGGAGTTACAATGTTTCTTTCTTCGTCAATTAAAGCATTAATCAGTGATGATTTACCAACATTGGGGCGTCCCACAACTGTATATTTTGGAATATCAAGTTCTCCTTCGATATCTTCTTTTTCAATATGGCTAACAACTTTGTCGAGTAATTCACCGGTTCCGCTTCCGTTTATAGATGAAATACTAATAGGATCGCCTAAGCCGAATTTATAAAACTCATTCGCCTCCAGAATTCGTTTATTATTATCTACTTTGTTTACAACAAGCAATATATTTTTATTCGATTTTCGGAGAATTTGAGCAACAGTGTCATCCATATCCGTTATACCACTTGTAACATCAACAACGAAAAGAATTAAATTTGCTTCTTCCATAGCAATGTCAACTTGCTTTCTTATTTCTTCTTCAAAAATATCATCTGAATTAAGAATGTAGCCGCCAGTATCAATTACCGAGAACTCTTTCCCTGCCCACTCTGCTATTCCATATAACCTGTCTCTCGTAACCCCGCTTATTTCATCAACTATTGCTTGTTTTGTTTCCGTAAGTCGGTTAAACAATGTTGATTTTCCCACGTTAGGTCTTCCTACTATTGCTACAATCATGGTTTGTATTTTAATAAATTAGTTTACTGATAATTGTATTGAGTTTTTCAATAATTATTTGTGATTCGTTTATCAATGTGTTTTTTTGTTCATTTAGAGTGTCATTTGTAATTTTGCCCATTGCATTTAATAATTCAATTGATTTTTGTGTATTTAAATGACAGTCTCTAATATTTTTAGCAAAATCTTCATTTTCTTCAGCATTAAGTGCATCAATAAATTTTATAGATACTGCACCAATACTCTTTTTCAAATTACTATTTACTAATTCGGGAAATTCTTTCTCTAAACTTTTAATAAGCCCGATTCCCAGAACTGCAAAATTATATGTTTTTACTTCTAATTCTTTCATTTCAATTTTACATATTATATCCAAAGTTTCGTAATGACCTGTCTTTATCGCGCCAGTCTTTACTAACTTTCACGTATAATTCTAAATATACTTTTTTACCAAAAAAATCTTCAATGTCTTTTCGGGCATCGGTTCCTGTTTTCTTTAGCGCTTGTCCTTTATGCCCTATTATAATTCCTTTTTGCGATGGCCTTATAACATGTATATTGGCTCTTATTCTTAAAATCTTATCTGTATTTTTAAACTCTTCAACTTCAATTTCAACCGAGTAAGGAATCTCTTTGCTATAATTTAACAAAACCTTTTCGCGAATAATTTCCGAAACAAAGAAACGTTCTGTTTTATCTGTAAATGAATCTTTTGGGAAATATGGAGGACTTTCAGGTAATAATTCTATTATCCTTTTAAAGACATGTTCCAAATTGAATTTATTTAATGCCGATATTGGAATGATCTCTGCTTTAGGAAGAAATTTGCTCCATATTTCGACTAATGCTTCGAGTTTTTCCTGGTTGCTTAAATCGATTTTATTTATTAATAATAAAATTGGAACATCAATTTGTGAAAGCCGATCGATATATTGCTGGTTTTTGTCGAAAGTCTCAACAACATCTGTTATGTATAACATTACATCAGCATCATCAAATGCGGTTCCCACAAATCCCATCATTTTTTCCTGCAATTTGTAATTTGGTTTCAGAATTCCCGGAGTATCTGAATATACAATCTGATAATCATCATCGTTTACAATTCCCATAATCCTGTGTCGGGTAGTTTGCGACTTTGATGTTATAATAGAGAGTTTTTCTCCCACCATGGCATTCATTAAAGTCGATTTCCCAACATTTGGATTTCCTATAATATTTACAAAACCTGATTTATGTGGCATTACAGTGTATAGATATAAAATTTTTACAAAGATAAGAGAAATTTTGGCTAAACCACTTCAATATGTTTTTGTTGTTTAGCAGGATTTACAATCCGAAAACTAAGTTTGTGCAAGTCGTCAATTATCTGTCAAAAAAGCAAGAATTTTGACAATTCTCTTTCTTTCTGTCAAATGGCAAGAAATTTTGACACGTTAGCTTGTTATTTGTCAAATTATTCGTATTTTTGACAAAAAGCAAATAAAATGTCAAAGACAATTCCATACGACCGTAATCAGCCCTATAACCAATTACCGCTATTACCTCCTCCTGATAATAAAATAATAACTATTGAAATAATGCAAGCTGTAAATAAAGCAAACAAGGCTCTTGCCGAATTAAAAGGGCTTGCAAAAAAACTACCAAATCAATCTATGTTGGTAAATACGATTGCTTTAAGAGAAGCTAAAGCCAGTACAGAAATAGAAAATATTTTTACTACCGATGACGAACTGTATAGAGCCTTATCAGGAAATGAAATTGGTTTAAAAGGAAATGCTAAAGAGGTGTTACGATATCGCCAGGCTTTATGGAAAGGATATAGCACAATTAAAACAACAGGAACATTTGAAACCGGACTGTTAATCAAGATTTACCAGGAAATCAAAGAAATAAATGATGGTATTCGCCCTCCACAAGTGCAAACAACAATAAAGAAAAGAGGTAGTGGTTTACTAACAGGTACAGTGGTTTATACTCCTCCAAGAGGTACAAAAGTTATTGAAGAAAAGTTAGATAATTTGATTGAATATTTGAACGATGATAAAAAATATTCTTATGACCCGTTAATAAAAATGGCCGTTTCTCATTATCAATTTGAAGCAATACATCCGTTTAGGGATGGAAATGGTAGAGCAGGAAGAGTTTTAAGTATTCTATTGATGATTCAGAAGAAACTTTTAGATGTTCCAATTCTTTATTTGAGTGTTTATATTATCGAAAACAAAGATGATTACTATACTTTTTTAAATAATGTTACCACACGCAGAAACTGGAAGGAGTGGATTATTTACATGCTTAAAGCAGTTGAGGAGACTGCAACATATACTATTAGCAAGGTTGACGAGATCGACCAGCTATTTCAAAACACATACAAATTGGTGACTGGCAAATTACCGCATATTCGAAAAGAAATAGTAGAAAAAATATTTGAGCAACCATACATTAAACCAAAAGCTTTGCAGGATCAAAACCTTAAAAGTTTAAATACTGCTAAAAAATATTTGGGTGAAATGGAAAAATTGGGAATATTAGCTTCTAAAAAAGTAGGGAAAGAAATTATTTATTTAAACATCGACTTGTTTAACTTATTATCAGAAACGTAAGTCCTTCTTGAATATATTTCATGGTAACGTGTTATTATAACCCAATCGTTAAGCTTAACTTATACGAAAAATTATCAGCAGTTTTTGTAAAAGCATAAGGTCCATAACGATAAAATAGACCAAAGCCATAGCCCAAAAAAGATTGATTCAATATATTATTGATTAACAATCCACATTCATAATAACCTTTTTCGATAGATCTAATGGTTTGGGTAGTTTGATGATTTAAATTTTGTGATAATTCCCCGATCCCGAAATTATTTACAACAGCAAATTTTGGACTGAATTTTTCAGAGCTAAATAGAAGATTCCCAAAATCATGTTTGAAGAATATAGAAAGGAATTTATCGGAATAAAATTCTCCCATACGCATTGTTCCAAAACTGTTTTCTGCTTCAATACTAAACGATTGGTAGCTTCCATGTCCGTTATACATTTTTGAAACAGGAATTTTCCCGTCAATTAATCCTCCTGCAATTGCAAGCTTTGTTTTTCCCAGCGATTTTGTTTTAAAAGTTTTGGTAACTTTTGCTTCGTATTTGGTATATTCAAATTCACCATCAAACAGGTTTGTTCCTTTAATGATATTTCCGTAAAAAATCGGGTAATTTGTTCCTAAAGTATATCTCGCTTTTAGTGTTTGCAAAAACTTCTCGTTATACGCATATCTGAATTGCACACCAATTTCGTTAAAAATAAATTCGTTTGTTGAATTAGCTATGCTTGGCCCATAAGTATAATCATCGGTAGCAGTATTATAAGATTGATTATAGAATATTTTTGTTTTAAGATATTGCAGGCTTAAAAAGCTAAATGAAATCTGGTATTTTTCGATCAAATCCATATTTTCAATCATATACTTTCTATATATCTCCGTTGTTGTAAAGTCTGGTGTTTCAAAAAAACTATATCCTGATTTCTCAACCACATCATTTGTATACAAAAAATGAATTTTACTTTCAGTGTTTTCATGCAAGTTAAGTATCAAATCTCCTCCATATTTCCAGGCTTTATCTTTAAATCCATAACCAAAATATCCACCAACAGAAAAATATCTCGAAATTTTATCATTAGTCATTAGCCCAAGTCCAAGCCTGTATCCTTCATAACTGTTATAATCCATTAGTCTGTTTAATGGCAGATTAAAACATTTTACAGGAATATTTCCGTTCATAAGCGCTTCCAGTCCTGATAATTTTTTCTCAAGTTTTTCTGCTTTACTAATACTGTCAATTACCCGGTAAGTTTCAATTTCTATCTCCGATAGTGGTTGAGTTCTCTGATTTTGCCAGAATTCATCCGTTTTTTTGTTGGCATCCTCCAAAACTTTTATTTCAACACGATTAAAATTCTTTTTACTTAATTGTGGATTCAAATTAATATTCGAAACATAGCTTTTTCCTTTGGCTACCATATCGTAATCATCAACTCCCGATGATGCTAAGGCATCAACAAAAACAATATTGGTAATTAACTCTTTTGGAAACCACTGTTTATTATCAACGTATTCATAGTTTTGTTGAATTCCAACTACCATTCCCTGGTTTTTCTCTAAAGCTTCAGCTACAACAGATTGTATTGCATATTTGTTGGTGTTTATATGCAAAAAACCTTTTAATCCATCAAATTTTTTTCCTTTTCTGGGTCGATAAGAGATAATGAAGATCGTATCATTTTTTTCATTGTATAAAGTGTCTTCCATGAGGAAAAAATACCTGTTTGTGCTTCCTTTACTTATCGGGTTAACATACATTTTGTCCAATATTTCAAAATACTCATTGTAAAAAGAGAATGATTGAATCTGTGATGCAATTAACGAAAATATTGGGTCGCTAAAACCGGATACTTTCGAAGCAACAATTTTTTCATTGTATTTATCGGGTTGAATAAATTCTTTTTCGTTAATTGTTTCAAGTACCAGTAAATGATGGTTTTCAAGATTCTGTTCCAGTTTACTTTTTTTGTATTTAACACTATCGGGGATGTTAGTAGTATCTTTTCCCAAAGTGAAAATCATCTTATTATATGATGTACAAGAAAAGGAACTCATTTTCTCAGGATTATTTAAATCCTTGTTTTCAATAACTTTATTAATGATTCGATTGGCAGGATTCTCTCCGGGAAGAATTACAACCTCTTCGAGATTAAAAGTTTTCGGGCGCAGTTTTATTACAATATTTTCCAATGAATTTTCCTGACATAATAACAAGCTGTCTGAATAATACCCGAGGTAACTTAAATAAAGCTTATGAATTGGTTTTGTGCCGGAAATATTAAAAACACCATCAATATTTGTTGTTGTTCCAAGATTCGATTTTCCATAAATGATATTTACAAAAGGTAAAGGTTTTTTTGTTTTTGAATCGATAATTTTACCTTTTATATCCTGGCTTTTTAGAAAAGTGCTGATAAATAATAAAATCGAGAATAGCAATAATTTTCTACACACAGTATTTTTTGTTTTTTAAGCGATTAGCCGTGGCACGGTTAACTTATATAGATGATAGCAAATTGTAATTATAATTTACTGTCTATTAAAAAATCCGTGCTACGGCTTGCGATTTTTTGCTTTTTTACTATTGGTAGATAAAGATTGTTAAATATTACAGTTTTAAAAAATAATCTTTGAATTATTTAAATGATTTTCTTTTTAGGATAGATATTTCTTGTGGCGTAAGGAATCTCCATTTTCCACGAGGTACGTTCTTTTTTGTTAAGCCTGCAAAATAAACACGATCAAGTTTTCTAATTTTATAACCCAGCGATTCGAAAATTCTACGAACAATTCTGTTTTGTCCTGAATGAATCTCAATTCCTACCTGCGTTTTATCTTTTTCATCAACATAACTAATGGCATCTGCCTGAATAAAATCATCATCCAATTGAAGGCCTTCAATAATTTTTAGCATGTCACCTTTAATCAGGTTTTTATCTAATTGCACGTGATAAATTTTCTTTTTATTATAACTTGGATGAGTAAGCTGCTTGGTTAATTCTCCATCGTTGGTTAATAATAAAACTCCGGTTGTATTTTTGTCAAGTCGCCCAACAGGGTACACTCTTTCAGGACAAGCATTTTTAACCATATCAATTACTGTTCTGTCGGCATGCTTATCCCTAACTGTTGTTACAACATCTTTGGGTTTATTTAAAAGGATATAAACTTGTTGTTCCCGGCTTATTTTTTTGCCTTTATATCTAATATCGTCTTTTGGAGAGACTTTTACTCCTAATTCTCTAATAACATTTCCGTTAACAGAAATCTCACCGGCTTTTATTAAATCATCAGCATCACGACGAGAGCAAATACCAGCATTTGATATAAACTTATTTAATCGTAATGGTTCATTCCATTCCGAAATTTTTCTTTTTAAATTTTCTTTCCCTGCTGCTTCTTTTTTAAAAGATGGTTTTCTTTTCGAATTTTTTTGTCCTTTGCTTCTTTTATTGTCTCTTTCCATTTTCTCTTGCCGGATGATTATTAAATAGTTTACTTTGTTGGCGCAAAGTTAATATATTAATTTATGCTGTATTACGAATTCATATTTTTTATTTTGTATAGTTGAGTTTGTTAAAAAAATATAAAATTTGTTGCAAATAAATTGATTTATCTATCTTTATTCGAATTTTAAACTAGAGTAATAAAAAATAGTCTTAGTGTTATGACATTAATAAAATCAATATCAGGAATTAGAGGAACAATAGGAGGTAAGGCAGGAGAAGGATTAAGTCCTTTAGATACTGTAAAATTTACCTCAGCGTATGGACAATGGCTTAGAAATCGTTCAAATACTAAGAAATTAAAAGTTGTTGTTGGACGTGATGCCAGGATTTCCGGCGAAATGGTAAATCAGATTGTTGTTGGATCATTAATGGGGATGGGAATTGATGTTGTAAATATTGGATTGGCAACAACACCCACTACGGAAATAGCCGTTACAAATGAAAAAGCACAAGGTGGAATTATCTTAACTGCCAGTCATAATCCAAAACAGTGGAATGCCTTAAAATTACTAAATGAAAAAGGGGAATTTTTATCTGCTGCTGATGGAGCAAAAATTCTTGAAATAGCAGAAAAGGAAAGTTTTAATTATGCCGAAGTTGATGATTTGGGTTCGATAACCGAAAGAAATGATTATTTGAATATTCATATTAAACAGATAATTGATCTTCCTTTAGTTGATGTTAATGCAATTAAAGCTGCAAACTTTAAAATTGTAATTGATGCTGTAAATTCAGTTGGGGGTATTGCAATTCCGCAATTATTAAAAGCTATAGGTGTTAAAAACGTGATCGAACTGTATTGTGAACCAAATGGTATTTTCCCTCATAATCCGGAACCATTGCCAGAACATTTAACTGAGATTTCAAAAGTGGTTAAAGAAAAGAATGCACATTTGGGATTTGTTGTTGATCCAGATGTTGACCGTTTAGCTATTGTAAATGAGGATGGATCGATGTTTGGAGAGGAGTATACCTTGGTTGCCGTTGCTGATTATATTTTACAAAATAATATTGGAAATACGGTTTCTAATTTATCATCTTCCAGAGCTTTAAGGGATATTACATTGAATTATGGTGGTGAATATTTTGCATCTGCAGTGGGCGAGGTAAATGTTGTGGAAAGTATGAAAGAGAATAATGCTGTAATTGGCGGTGAAGGTAATGGAGGAGTTATTTACCCCGACTTGCATTATGGCCGTGATTCTTTAGTTGGTATAGCCTTATTTTTAACATATTTGGCAAAAACAAATAAGCGGTGTTCTGATTTGCGATCAGAGTACCCGGAATATATAATTGCTAAAAAGAAAATGCAACTGACCCCGAAAATTAATGTTGATGAGATTTTAGTCTCAGTAAAAAATAAATTCAAAGATCAAAAAATAATTGATATTGATGGAGTAAAAATAGAATTCGAACATGGATGGGTCCATCTTAGAAAATCTAATACTGAGCCTATTATACGAATTTATGCTGAGAGTAAAGATTTGAATAGTGCAAACCAATTAGCCGATCAAATCATAAATGAAATTAAAACCTTAATATAAAATATTGATAATGAAGAAGAAACATTATATAGCAATAGCTTCAGTTCTGGCAGTTATAATTGCAATTGTTATTTTCAGACCAGGGAAAGACGATTCTCAAAAACAATTAACAGTAAAAGTTGAGAAAGGAGAATTCGAAATTCTGGTCACAACAACTGGAGAGCTTCAGGCAAAAAGTTCTGTTGATATTATGGGCCCGGCTGAGTTGAGAAATAGTCGAAGTATTCGTATAAGAAATATTAAAATTCAGGATTTGGTTGCCGAAGGAACTGTTGTGGATTCGGGCGAATATGTTGCTGAATTAGATAGATCTGAAGTTGGAACAAGTTTAAAAGATTTGGAAGATGAGTTGGAAACAATGGAGTCGCAGTATATAAAAACTCAGTTAGATACGACAATGCAATTGCGGGAATTGCGCGACCAGTTGGTGAATTTGGAGTTTACAATGGAAGAAAAGCAAATTGTTCTTGAACAGAGTAAATTTGAACCTCCGGCAACAATTCGTCAGGCAACAATTGATTCTGAAAAGGCGAAGAGAGCTTACGCACAAGCTAGTGATAATTATTCATTAAAAGTTAAACAGGCTAAGGCAAACATGAGGGAGGCAAGCATTAATTTTGATAAAGCACGTCGAAAAGTAAATGAACTAAAAAATGTAATTGAAAAATTTACAATATATGCTCCGCAATCCGGAATGGTTATTTATAAAAAGGAATGGAGTGGGCAGAAACGTAAAGTAGGTTCGATGATTAATCCCTGGGATTTAACAGTTGCTACACTTCCGGATCTTTCTACTATGAATTCGAAAACTTACGTTAACGAAATTGATATTAGCAAAGTAAAAGCCGGTCAGGAAGTTCGAATTGGTATTGATGCATTTCCTGAAAAGAAATATACAGGGCAGGTTATCGAAGTGGCTAATATTGGTGAGCAACTACAAAATACAGATGCTAAAGTTTTCGAGGTTATTGTTGGTGTTGATCAGTCAGATAGTATTATGCGACCAGCTATGACGACAAGTAATCAGATTATTACCAATGTATACGAAGATGTATTATTCTTACCTCTGGAAGCAATTCATAACGAGGATAGTTTAAGTTTTGTATATACAAGCTCTCACAAAAAGCAGATAATTGTCCCCGGTCAAACAAACGAAAACTATATTATAATAGAACAAGGTGTTAAAGAAGATGACGAGGTTTATCTTTTTGTTCCTGAAAATCTCGAAAAATTCAAATTGTCAGGTAAAGAGCTAATATCTGTTTTAAAAGAACGAGAAAGACTGAAAAAAGAAGAAGAAAAAAAGAAACAGGATGAAGTTAAAAGGCCTGAGCGAAATTTTAAAAACCAAAATGGACAAAGACGCCGGCCTTCATCGGGTTCAAAATCGAAGTAATTATGTTTAGCAGATATTTTCATGATATTGAAATTGCGATTGAATCCCTGTTGTCAAATAAGTTAAAATCAATTTTAACAGCACTGGGTATTATATTTGGTACGGCTGCAGTTATTAGTATGCTTGCAATAGGTAATGGTGCCCAGCAAGAAATATTGGAGCAGATAAAAATGGTAGGTGTTAATAATATTGTAATTACACCTATTATCGATTTAACAGGAAATGGAGAAGACGGTGAGTCATCAGAAGAGGGAGGTGATAGCGGAAACGGGAAAACAAAAAAAGAAAAATTTTCTCCCGGGCTTACCCTGGAAGATTTAGAGACAATAAAAAAAGTGATTCCTTCGGTAAAAAGAATAACTCCAGAAGTAATTGCAAATTCATTTGTTGTACAAAACGGAAGAAGGGTTCCCGCAAAAGTTATAGGAATAAATAACGATTATTTTGATGTTTATAATATTAATCTTGAGAAAGGAAATTTTTTTAATAAGTTTCAGGTTGAAAATGGAATCCCGGTTTGTGTAATAGGTGCTAATATTAGTGCAAAAGTTTTTAGTGATACTGATCCGGTTGATCAATATTTAAAATTTGGTCATGTTTGGCTAAAAGTGGTAGGTGTAATAGAAAAAACAAATATTAACCTTTCTGCTGCTGATAATGCCGGTGTTAATCTCGTAAATGATAATGTTTATATTCCTGTCCAAACCATGTTATTGCGATATAAGAACAGGGCTTTAATTAACTCTAAAAGTTTAAGCGGGGGTAATAGTTTTTTTGGAGGATGGTTCTTCTCTTTTTCCGGAGGCCAGGAAACTGCGAGTTCAAATTATCATCAGTTAGATAAAATTATTGTACAGGTCAAGGAAACAGAACAGCTAACTACTACAACTGAGATTATAAGCCGAATGTTGTTGCGCCGTCATAAGAATGTTAAGGATTATGAAATCACGATACCTGAATTATTGTTAAAACAACAACAGCGAACTAAAGATATTTTCAATATTGTGTTGGGAGCAATTGCCAGTATTTCCTTAATTGTTGGAGGTATAGGAATAATGAATATTATGTTTGCAACAGTAATGGAAAGGATTAAAGAAATTGGGATTCGTCTCGCTCTGGGAGCTAAAAAAGCTGATATTATTGCCCAGTTTCTTTCCGAAGCAATCTTAATTAGTGTTTCCGGAGGTATAATCGGAGTTATTTTAGGAGTCGTTTTTTCGAAATTAATAATGAAGTTTGCCGGTATACTTACAATCATTTCACCGGGATCAATAATTGTTGCTTTTGGAGTGAGTGCAGTAATAGGAGTGATTTTTGGCTTGTCGCCGGCAAAACGTGCAGCCGATAAAGATCCAATTGAATCGTTGAGGTATGAATAAATTCAAATTATAGATTGATGAAATATAACAAAATATATCTAATAGTATTATTCAGCATAGTTTTTTTGCCCTTAACAGCGCAGGAAAAAGTTATAGAAGAACTAACATTTAATGAAGTCATGCAATTGGCTCGTGAGCAATCGCCCGATGCAATAATGGCAAAACATCAGTTTCGTGCAAACTACTGGGAATTTAGAACTTACAAAGCTGATCTTAGACCAAACCTTAGCTTGGGAACAACTTTTCCCGATTTTAGCAGGGCTATTAAAAAATATCAGAAAGAAGATGGAACTTATTCTTATGTTGAGGATAATTTGAATAGTTCTACTTTAAATCTAAATCTTAGACAAAATGTAGGTTTTACCGGAGGGCAAATTTTTGCAACATCTAACCTTACTCGTTTAGATGTGTTTGGTACCGATCAGTCAACTTCTTATTTATCAACTCCCGTAAGCATAGGTTATAGGCAACCAGTAATGTTTTATAATGAATATAAATGGCAAAAGAGAATTGAGCCATTAAAATATGAAGAAGCCAAAAAGAAATATATTTCTTCGTTAGAAGATGTTTCATTAAAAGCGGTTAGTTATTTTTTCGATTTGGCATTGGCTCAACAAAATTTGCAAGTCGCTAGAATTAATTATTCAAATGCCGATACACTATATCAAATTGCTACAGGTAGATATAATATAGGAACAATTGCTGAAAACGAACTTATGCAAATGGAACTTAGTGTTTTAAATGCTGGTTCATCGCTGAATTCAGCATTGGTTGATTTAGAAATTGGAAAATTCCGTCTACGTTCTTTCTTAGGGTTTAACGAAAAAGTAGATTTAATACTTATTATTTCTAAGGAAATTCCTGAGCTAACTGTCGATGTCGATCAAGCACTGGAAATTGCAAGAACTAATAATCCTGATATTATTGCATTTGAACGTCAGTTAATTGAAGCCCAGAGAGATGTTGCTAAAGCAAAATCTGACAAAGGTTTACAGGCCGATTTATATGCGAGTATAGGTTATACCCAACAATCAGAAGAGTTTTCTGATGTGTATATAAATCCTCAAGATCAACAAAGACTTACTTTAGGTTTAAATATCCCAATATTGGATTGGGGATTGGGTAGAGGAAGATATAAAATGGCACAATCCAGCCAGGAAGTTATTCGAACAACAGTTGAGCAATCAAGAAATGATTTTGTTCAGAGTGTATATTTGAATGTTATGCAATTTAATTTGCAGGATGATCAGTTATTAATTGCTGCTAAAAGTGATACAATTGCTCAAAAGCGTTACGATATGACCAAGCAACGTTTTTTGATTGGGAAAGTTGATGTTTTAGATTTAAATGTATCATTGTCAGAAAAAGATGTTGCCAAAACAAATTATATTTCTGCTTTAAGAAAATACTGGTCTAATTTTTATAATCTTCGAAAAATTACACTTTACGATTTTATTAAAGATCAGTCATTGGATACAGATTTTGATGAATTGATAGATTAATGGATTAAGTACACCGTTTTTTTCATTAGTTTACTATTTTAATACTTATTATTTAATTTGTTGTTGCAAAAAGATTGTACAGATTGAATTAACTCAAGTTGCTTTTTCCACACTTTCAATCCTTTCAATCTCTTTTCAATATTAAATTCAAATTAAATCTTAATTCCCTGAAAAAGCGTGTTTCTAAAAAATAATTTTATCTTTGCACGACAATTTGATTAATAGGAAAATAAATTAATAATTTCAATAAAATAGTTTGACAAATGCAGATTAAAGGAGCTATTAGAACTTTGGCCATTTTTTTGGCCGTGATATGTATTTATTACTTATCTTTTACTTGGATTACACAAGGGATTCAAAAGGATGCAGAGCAATATGCACAAGGCAATCCTGAATTAGAATATCAATACATTGATTCAATATCAAGTGAAGTAGTATATAACATAGGGATAAGAAAATATACATATAGAGAATGCCAGGAGAGAGAAATCAACTTAGGTCTTGACCTTAAAGGTGGTATGAACGTAATTCTTGAAATTTCTGTTGAAGATATTATCAAGGCTATGGCAAATAATAGCAAGGATACTACTTTCCAAAGAGCAATAAGTTTAGCAAAAGAAAAGAGTAAAAGTAGCAATAAAGATTTTGTAGATTTATTTGGTGAATCATTTACCGAAATTGATCCAAATGCAAAATTGGCAGCGATATTTAATACTATCGAATTAAAAGATAAAATTGACTTTAACTCAACAAACAATGATGTATTAAAAGTTATTCGCGAAGAATCAAAAGATGCAATTGATAATTCATTTAATATTCTTCGTAGCCGTATTGACCGTTTTGGTGTTGTTCAACCAAATATCCAGCGATTAGAAGGTAGTGCCGGTAGAATTATGGTTGAATTGCCGGGTGTTAAAGATCAGGAACGTGTGCGTGATTTATTACAGGGAACTGCAAATCTTGAGTTCTGGGAAACATATAACAATACTCAGGTTTATGGTTATCTTCTTCAGGCAAATGAGGTTCTTTATGGAATAGAAAAAGCTCAAAAAGAACTTGAAAAATCAGAAGAAGCTGTAGTTGAGGTTGAAGAAACTGTTACTGAAGAGCAAACAGAAGAAACAGAAGAATTATCATTGCTTGATCAGTTAGAGTCCGATACAATTACTCAGGATTCAGAAGATTTAACCCAAAATCAAATTGCTGAAAGATATCCTTTATTTTCAGTATTACGTCCAAGTATTAATCCGCAATCAGGACAACCTATGGAAGGTTCCGTAGTTGGTATGGCCCATTTTTCTGATACTTCAGATGTTAATAAGTATATGAAAATGGATCAGGTAAGTTCTGTATTTCCTAGAGATATGGAATTTAAATGGGGTGTAAAACCGTATAAATATGATGAATCGGAAAGTTACTATGAATTACACGCAATTAAAGTTACCGGTCGTGATGGTAAAGCTCCTCTTGATGGGGATGTAGTAACAGATGCAAGATCAGAGTTTGATCAATCAGGTGGTGCTGAAGTATTAATGGCTATGAATGCCGATGGTGCTAAAATCTGGGCGCGACTAACAAAAAATAATATTGGTAATTTTATTGCTGTTGTTCTTGATGATTATGTATATTCAGCACCAAGAGTAAGTGTTGAAATTCCAAATGGTCGATCAGTCATATCAGGTGATTTTACCGTAAATGAAGCAAAAGATTTAGCTAACATATTAAAATCAGGTAAACTACCTGCTCCAGCAAGAATTATTCAGGAAGAAGTTGTTGGTCCATCATTGGGGCAGGAAGCAATTGATTCCGGTTTAAATTCATTTCTTATTGCATTTCTTGTTGTATTGGCTTACATGATTTTCTACTATAGTCGCCAGGCTGGTTTAGTAGCCGATTTAGCCCTGGTTGCAAATATGTTCTTTATTATGGGAGTTCTTGCATCGTTAGGTGCAGTACTTACATTGCCAGGTATTGCTGGTATCATATTAACAATCGGTATGTCGGTTGATGCGAACGTACTTATATATGAACGTATTAGAGAAGAACTTGCAGCTGGCAAAGGTATTAAGTTAGCAGTTAAAGATGGTTATAAAAATGCCTATTCAGCAATTATTGATGCCAACGTTACAACATTGTTAGTTGCAGTAATCCTTTATGTTTTTGGTACTGGTCCGATTAAAGGTTTTGCAACAACTTTATTAGTTGGTATTCTCACCTCATTATTTACTGCTATTTTCCTAACAAGGTTGATCTTTGAATGGTATCTGAAACGCAATAAGACAATAACATATTCTACTAAGCTGACTAATAATGCATTCAAAAATACAAACATTAAGTTCTTAGAAAAACGTAAGATTTTCTATGCAATTTCTGCTATTGTTATTTTTGTTGGTATTGGCTCATTAATTACCAGGGGATTAAATCCAGGTGTCGATTTTACAGGAGGTAGAACTTATGTGGTTCGTTTTGAAAATTCTGTTAGCACTATAGATATAGCAAATTACTTAGATGAAGTATATGGACATGCACCAGAAGTTAAAATTTTCGGTGACGATAACCAGGTAAAAATTACAACTAAGTATCGTATTGATGAAGATGCCGTTGAAGTTGATAAAGATGTAGAAACAAAGTTGTTTGAAGGTTTAAATCCAATTCTTGGTGACGATGTTACTTTCGATGATTTCAACACGAATTATAAGATGAGCTCGCATAAAGTGGGAGCAACTATTGCTGATGATATTCTTTACAAATCGCTGGTTGTAATTGTACTTGCTCTTGTTTTAATGTTCGTTTATATATTTATTAGATTCAGAAACTGGCAATATGGTTTAGGTGCAATTACTGCATTACTACACGATGTATTGATCATTCTTGGGATTTTCTCGTTAACATGGGGGATATTACCATTCTCGTTAGAAATTGATCAGGCATTTATTGCAGCAATTCTAATGGTTGTAGGTTATTCTATAAATGATACAGTAGTTGTATTCGACCGTATCAGGGAATATGTAACATTATACCCAAAACGTGATCGACGTACAATCTTAAATGGTGCTTTAAATAGTACATTGAGTCGTACATTTAGTACATCATTAAGTACATTTATAGTATTGCTTGCCATCTTTATTTTTGGTGGTGAAGTAATTCGTGGATTCGTATTTGCATTGCTAGTTGGTGTGGTTGTTGGTACATATTCATCACTGTTTATAGCAACACCTGTTGTATTTGATACAGTCCACAAAAAAGATGAAAAGAAAAATAAGAAATAAAATTATATCTTTTATAATTAAGAAGGGGCTGTCGAAAAAGGCAGTCTCTTTTTTGTTAAATTCATCTTTTCTCTTGTTA
>JAIORB010000062.1 GCA_021108325.1 Bacteroidales bacterium
TTGAAAGCAAATAGATAAGCAAATATTCTTTTTGATTTTTAATAAATAAGCGTTATTTTTCTGTATTCATTTAAATTTTTTTAATTATGAAAAAGATAGCGTTTAGTTTATTTTTTGTGGTATTAACTGTCATCACAGTTTATTCACAAGTTCCTGAAAAAATTAATTATCAGGCTGTAATTCGAAATTCCTCCGGCGAACTGGTAACAGATCAAGATGTGGGAATTAAAGTTAGTATTTTAAACGAAACCTCATCAGGGGATATTTTATATTCTGAAGAACATGCCGTTTCAACAAATGCTTACGGGCAGGTAGCAATAGAAATTGGAGGTGGAACACTTGATTCCGGCGATTTTAGTTCAATTGATTGGGGTGTAAATGATAAATTTCTAAAACTGGAAGTTGATATTGAGGGTGGAACAAGTTATGTTCCTATTGGAACCTCACAGATGTTATCGGTACCTTATGCACTTTATGCAGGCGTAGCAACAACAGCTGAATTATTGGGTACTGAGGGTGTTTATTCAACATCATCAGATACTTTATTTGTTGTGAAAGATCATTCCGGTAATGTTGTATTTGTAGTTTTTCCTGATGGTGCACAAGTAATAGTTAATGAATCAACTAAAGGGAAAGTAGGAGGTTTTGCTGTTAGCGGACGAAGCCCGTCTAAAGCTGATGATGTCGATATTTTAAAGGTTACAGTTGATAGCACAAGAATTTATGTTAGCGATACGCTTGGCGTAAAAGGGAAGGTTGGAGGCTTTGCTGTTAGTGGACGGTCACCATCAAAAGGAGGCGCATATGATTATTTAGTTGTAACCGGAGATAGTACAAGAATTTATATAAACGAATCTTTGGCAAAAGGAAAAGTAGGAGGTTTTGCTGTTAGCGGGCGTAGTCCAAGTAAGGATGATGAAAATGAAATTGAATATTTAAGAGTAACAACAGATAGCACAATTATTTTTATTGACAATGATCCTGCAAAAGGTAAAGTGGGCGGATTTGCGGTAAGTGGACGAAGCCCATCAAAAGGACTAGCCAATTATTTTAATGTGTTGGGAGATACAACCGTAGTAATTAACCCCAGTGAGCCACGTGTTGTTTGGTTTCCCAGGAAAGAAGCATTTTGGGCAGGCAGGGTTTTAATTGAACATCATGATAGTGTTGGTTTTAATTCTATGGCAATTGGATTCAAAGCTGTTGCTAAGGGGAATAATTCACAATCTTTAGGTTATCAAACTCGTGCAAGAGGTGATTTTTCAACTGCCATAGGCTTTAGAACTCAGGCAAATGGCAATGCTTGTTTTGCAGTTGGTGGCGAAGCGCGTAATGCTGATGGTACTATTATTACAGGTGGCTATACAATGGCAGATGGTGTTGCATCTTTTGCTTTGGGATTGGGTGCTAATGCCATTGGAATAGCCAATACTTCAATAGGACTTGGTTCAAGTGCAGTAGGGGAGTTTGCTTCCACTGCATTTGGAGTGTATGCAAAAGCAACTGCCACTAGAGCAACAGCTATAGGCTTTGGTTCTGTTGCAAGTGCCGAACAATCTATTGCCATTGGTGTAAGTGATACCGCGTCAGCATATAATTCACTGGCTATGGGTGTCGGGTCTAAAGCATCGGGAATAGCTTCTATGGCTTTAGGATCATTTGTTGAAGCTAATTCGCCAGGATCATTTGTTATTGGGCAGCTAAATTTACTTCCCGAGATCAATGCTGATAGTCTATGGAGAGTTAACGATCCATTATTTGTTGTGGGTAATGGTGTTTTTACTGCAGAACCTGGAGATTTATCTAATGTTGCCAGGCAAAATGCATTTACTATTCTAAAAAATGGTAATATGGGGGTTGGTGTTAGCGAGCCTCAAAGAAAAGCACATATTAATGGAGTAATGAGATTAGAACCACAATTAACACCTCCTTTAGATCCATCAGAAGGAGATATATATTATGATGGTGTTACACATACTCTGATGATTTATGGTAGTGATCCGGTAGGATGGAAAACTGTTAGTTGGACACCTTGATTCTGTAAAAATATGTTTTAGTCTACACTTCGATTTCCGAAAGCTTTCGGGACAGTGTGACAGATAAAAACAAAGGAAGTTGTCATACTGAGCTTGTCGAAGTATGGATAACTTTCTACAATTTTAACCAATTTCTATTTGGGTGTTTTGTGCGTTTAAGACTATATGTAAGTCATTTCTTATTCGTTTACAAATTAAGCAATTAGCCGTGGTACGGCTAACTTATATAGATGACAGCAAAACAGAATTTATTTACTGATTATCAAGAAAAACCGTGCTACGGCTCGCATATTAGGAATAATATAAAAACACCCAAACCATTACTGGCCTGGGTGTTTTGTTTAAAGAACTATATATTGAGTTGTTATGAAATCTTTATCTCTCTTGCAGGTTTTTCAACAGCTTCTTCTTTTTTAGATAAAATAACCTGTAGCAAACCATTTTTATAAATTGCGTTGATCTTTTCTGTATCAATCTTAGCAGAAATCCTGAATGATCTGCTAAAAGAATTGAAATTGAATTCTTTTAAATTGTACTTTTCTTCAGAATTTTCATCTACAGTTTTATCTAATGATATTGTTAACAGATTTTTATCTAAGTCGATTTTAAAATCAGATTTTTCAAATCCCGGTGCTGCAATTCCAACTCTAAAATCAAATTTTGATTCAATAATATTTGCAGGAGGATTCGCAATAAACTGATTTGGACTAATTTTTTCTTCGTTAAACATTTCATCTACTAAATCAGAAAATGTTTTGTATCCATGAGTTCGGTTCATGTGAGATACTGGTCGGTTCATTTTTACTAGTGTCATAATTTTATAGTTTTTATTATTTAGTTTAATTTACTTGTTATTTGATTTGACTATTTCAAATGCTATACCAATACAATAATTTGACTAAAATTGGAAAAAATATTCAATAAAATGCCATTATGGCATAATAAAAATAATTTTACACGACACAATGACCGTATTTTGTTTTTAAACGAAGAATTAATCAATAATTTAAGTTTTGATACATACGATTGTTATTTTTGTATCGTAATTTTAGAATATGAGAATTGATATTATAACCGTACTACCGGAATTACTGAAAAGTCCTTTAGATCATAGTATAATTAAGCGTGCTCAACAAAAAGGCCATGTTGAAATACATATTCATAACTTAAGAGATTATTCTACCAATAAACACAGGAATATTGACGATTATGCTTTTGGTGGTGAGGCTGGTATGGTTATGATGATTGAACCCATTGATCGTGCAATAACAGCTTTAAAAGCGGAAAGAAATTATGATGAGATAATTTATACATCTCCCGATGGAATTAAATATAATCAGAAGGAAGCAAATAAGTTGTCTGTTTTTGAAAATATCATCATCCTGTGTGGGCATTATAAAGGCATCGATCAACGTATTCGTGAACATATTATTACGAAAGAAATTTCTATTGGCGATTATGTGTTGACAGGAGGCGAATTAGCAGCAGCAATAATTGTAGATAGTGTTGTTCGATTAATTCCCGGTGTAATTTCCGATGAAACTTCAGCACTAACAGATTCTTTTCAGGATGATTTGTTGGCTCCGCCTGTTTATACTCGTCCGGCCGAATATAAAGGATGGAAAGTGCCTGATGTACTTCTTTCAGGTAATCTTAAAGAAATTGATAAGTGGAAAGAGGAGCAATCCATAGAACGGACAAAACGCTTACGTCCTGATTTGCTTGATGAATAATTACATTATTCTCATTAAAAAACAATCGGTAAAATCAACAAGTATATGCAATAATAAACCAATTGCTAGTATGCGTAACTTTTTATTAGCCAAAAATAGAAAGTAAATACCTATTGCAAAGTAAGAATGCAAAGGATGAAAACCAATACTACACCTGTTAGCATCAAAAACAGGATTTGCCAACAAATGATCTAAGTCAATTATCATTGCAAAAATCATAATTAACCAGGCCATCTTAAATTTTGACCTGAATAATGTGAATGCAACAATTCCGGGAAGAATAAAATGCAAACCATAATGAATAATTTCTCTTAATTCAGGCACTTTAAATTGTTAAATGACTATTGAATATTTATTATTGAATTAAGCTCCTTTTCTGTTTTGAGGATTAGTTCGGCTAAAAATACTGCTTCGTTTAGTTTTTTCAAATACATTCCCTTTTACCTGTCTGATATCTTCGACCGTATAAAATGCATTGGGCCTTACTAAGTGAACAATTTTAATATATTTTTTAAGGTCTCTTCTATGTATTGTGGAAAAAAGCAATTTTACCGAACCTTCACGACCAATAGCATCCATTAGTGTAAATCCGTAACTTGCGGTCTTAAGATTCTCGCCTAATGCAGTTTCATATTTTTGCAGAATAACACGAACTAGAACAACTCCAATAGATATTTTTTGTTCTAAATAAATCCCAAAAAAATTCCCCATTGCAAATCCTCCAGCAAACGCTAAATAACAATAGAAATTATCGAGATGTTTCATAATCTGACTAATTGCCGTTAACCAGATTAACGATTCAAAAAAGCCAAATAAAGGTGCAAGATATTTAAATCCTTTAGCAGCGTATATTAATCTTATTGTACCAATTGTTTGATCCGTTATTCGGGCAATAAAAATTAACAAGGGTAATATCAGGTAATTAAAAAGCGGAGTGTCGATACCAGATAAAAAATCCATAATTAAATATTTATTAGTTTGGTAAAATTAATCAAATAATTTATAAGAAATCCCCAGATTTATTCTCACCTGGTACATATCATAATCAATGTTGTAAAAATCTCCCTCAAAAATACTTTTGAAACCCACATTTAGTCGTGCCCATAGATATAATCTGTGGTTTATATCATATCTATAGCCAATTAAAACTCCATAATCATATTTATCGATATATTTATTAAAATTATATTCGATGGTATACTCCGGTCCGGGAAGTGTTGCATTATCGGTAATGTTTTTATCAGGGGAGTAGATTCCATTTATTCCTTTAGTTTCAAATCTTCCTTCAAGAATTCTTGAGTAGTAAGCTCCAAAAAGAAATCTGCGACCTTCTTTAAGTTTGTAGAATGCTATAAGAGGAAACTCTACCATACGCAGTTCTATATCTGTTTCAGTATGTCCTGTAAAATAAAGTGCCGATCCATCATTATAATAAAAAGGCTGACTAACAACATTTGCTGTTGCAGAGAAAGCAATTAAATGATAATTAATTTCAAAAGCTAATTGCCACTTTTCATTTAAATTATATTCTGAACCAATTCCTAATGAGGGATAAGGTTTGGGTGTTCCTCCGGAGCCATCCGGAATATCGGAAAGAGGAAATGGAATTGCACCACCTAAATCGACCGCTATGTTAGGGTAAAAATTTAATTTTCTTTCTTGCGAAAAAACATAAATAGGAAATATAGAAATCAGAATAATAAGAATAGCTCTTTTCATATGAGAAGAAATGAATTATTCATATATCAGTTCCAGATCATCAATAACCAGGGTGCTACCAACAGCTCCTTTCCATAAGTCACCATCAATACTTGATGAAAATACAATTGTTATATGAGTTGGGTTTTCACTTGAAGTATAATTGAATGTCATCGAAGTTTCAGTCAAAATATCATCAGTTGTACCTGAATTCATTTCTGTTCGTGCTATTTCAGTAACCTGATCTCCATTACGTATTTCAAGAAAAGCATAAATGGTACATTGATCTTCACCTTCGATATCTTCTACTGTAAAGCCACCAAAAATACTTGATGGATCGTTAAGTGTTGCTTGTATATAATTCTCACCGGCTTGATATTTGAATTTGAACTTCATTTTTGTTGGTCTGAAAATAAATGGTGTTCCAAAATTAGTGGCTTGCTTTGGGTCTGTTGGATTGGCAATAGCTCCGGCTAAATTGAATACACCTGTAAATAGGGTAGCTGCTGTTATTGGCAGATTGCCTGTAGAATCCGTTTTAATTTTAACTAAATAATTCCCGTTATCGTTAATTGGACTTGTTCCGTAAACTCTGTACATGCTTGTTCCCATATTTGCTGTTGCCCAAACAGATGTAACTGACGAAGAACCAATTTCCTGGTAGTTTTGACCATTCATTCCCAAATTATCAAACCACTGTTCAAAATATGAGTTCTGAAGTTGAAGGTGAACCAAATAAACATACCAGTTTTTTACTGTTCCGTCTTCAGCTTCTACTTCCAATGTTTTAACTTCATCAGGCTCGCTAAAATTTAATTCATTGTTCGAAATAGATGAAGTTTTTGCACCCGAAGACAGCTTAATATCAGCATTTAAAGTTATTGGAAATGTAAAATCCAATAAATCATTATTAATAAAAATAAATACTTTACTGTTTTCGGTATCCACATAAGTATCTTCAAAAATTAAATCATTATTGGAAAAACTATTAATATCAATTTCTAATATTTCTGCATTGCTTGATTTATCTTCTTCACAAGAAATAAGTACAGAAATAAATACGAATATTATAAGTAGCTTTTTCATAAGTTTAGTTTTTGTCGTTTTGTAAAAATATGTATTAATAGAAATATTTAATTACAACAAGTTAAGATATTTATTAACAAACATTCCATATTATATAAAAGTTCAGTTATTTGTTTTTCTGTAAATTTGTAAAGCCATTGATTTTCCGGCAATTAAAACCTTTTTTTCTAACAAAAATACATTATTGCTAATCAGTTTATTTGTGCATTCATTTTTATGATATTCCTTAAAGTTTTTGAAATGTTCTTTTCCTGCCAGAAATTCTATTGCGTTAATAACATATCTGGAATAAGGTTTTGTCTTTTCATTAATTTCATAATCAACAATTAACAGATGTCCATTATTTCTTGTAATTCTGGAAGCTTCATCAATAATCATTTTTTGGTCATCGAATGATTTTTCATGTAGTGCAAGCTGAATCATTACCAGATCAAATGAATTATCCGAAAACTGAATATCTCTCGCATCTTGTTCGTAGCAATCAATGTGTTTTGCAACTTTTAACATAGCCGGTGAAAGATCAATTCCGGTTAACTTGATATCTGTATTCTTAAGATATTCTAATTGATTTCCTGTACCACAGCAAATATCAATCACGGACTTTGGGTTTAGCTGAATTATTATTTTAGCGGTTTTTTTTCTGATTTTATTTAAAAAAGGGTAAAGCAGCAAATCATAAAGTTTTGCCACAGCGTAATTTGCCATTGTTTCGATATTTTATTTCAAACAAAAATAGAGTATTTCCAGATATAAAAAAACGCTGACCATTTTCAGATCAGCGTATAAATTATTGAAATTAATTTTAGTTTTCATGCGAATGAAAATATGATTTTTCAAAAGCAATAATAACTTGGCTTATTCTACACATCTTATACCAATTCTTCTTCAAAATGTCGTCCCGATTTAATCGGGATAGTATTTTGAAGTTTAGAATGGTTCCCCGAAATTCGGGATGTAAACAAATGCCGTTATATATTCAATACATATTTGTTTTTCACAAATATGACAATTCGGATAATAAACGGTATTATTTCGCAACAAATCCTAAATTTTATAATTTATAAGATGTAATTTGGGTTTCGTTAGTTTTATAAAAAACCTGGCCTGTTACATCATCAACCGCATATATAGGTTCTTTCTCTTTGCCAAGATTAATAGTACCTTCAGGTTCACCAGTATCCTTGTTAACTTTTAATAAGGTATTATCTTTTTCTATTTTGCCAAAAATAATTATGAAATCGCGTCCTTCGGCAGTGGCTTTAAAACGCGCATTAGCCTGTTGGAATGATTGTTTTGCAAAATCAGAAGCAGCATCGCCCAATTCACCATATACTTGTCCAAAACCTTCAACAATGGCTCCATCAAAAGCATCTTCTTCCTTTATTTCAGGAGCAGCAGATTGAAGAACTTCTGATGCATAATAGGCATTTGCACTAATGTAGGCAGCACGTGCTGCTTGTGCATATAATAAAGCTCTTTTTAAACCCGGTTCACGTGGTGCTTCGTAGTATTTTTGGAATAACTGCGATCCTGAATAATCAAACATAGCAACATTCTGCTCTGATGAAACAAAAATTCCTTTTTCTCGAAGTTCTAGTTTATTAGGGATTTCTTTACCTTCAAATTTTAAAGCAACACTTGATACGTTTTTAACTGTTGCAGTTTCAATATCTATTAATTTTACAATATTTTCTTTTGTATCAAAAGCATATATTGTATTTTCTTTTTGTTCTAAGAGTGTTGGATTTGTTTGTATCGATTTATCAAATACTAATTCGCCTGTTGTTGGGTTTAATATATTGATTTCTTTTGTAGTAATAAAAAGAATTCCTTTTGGTGATTTAATGGTTCTGATAACTTCTCCATTAATTCTAACTGGTTTTTCAAATGTTATTAAACCTTGTGCCGGATCTAAAAAGTTTAGATAATTCTTTTCTCCGGATTGTGACATTAGCAGAATACCATTTTTAGTTTGTATATGCTTATAAATGCCACCTTTTATGGAAATTCCTCTTCCTTTTTTACCCCATTTCCCGATTGCTGTTTCCAGATCAAAAAAGTTAATTTTAGTTCTGCCACCATCGTTTGGTAAAACAATAATTCCATCTTTATAAAATGCTAAATCTCCTAATTGACCTCGCATTTGAATAGGTTCTGTCCAAAGTCTCGAGCCATCAGCGATGTTAAATGCTATATAGTTATTTTCATAACTAATCATCGTTTTTCCACTACTGGATTGACTCTCATTTTTATTTTCAGCACCTATTATAAAAATGTCTTTGGAAGGATGTTTGTAAAAGTTAATTACAAAATCTTCATCTGCTACAGCTTGTTCAGCTACTCCCTGCAAGAGACTGCCAAATGCTCCCATACTTTCTAATTGTTCAGCTTCTTTTGAAATAGAATTTTTCCAGATAATGTCACCCGTTTGACTATTTACTTTATAGTTTTTAAATAATGTAACAATAAGTAATTCTTTATCTGAAAGTTCATTTAAAGTAACTATTCTGCCAAATCTTTCTTCAATTTGCCAAACTTTTTTTCCTGTTGCCATATCAACCATAAGCATGATTGGATCATTATTCATATTTTTACCTGCAACAAGAATTCCATTCGCTTTATAAAGCACTTGCTTGGTTTTTAAATCTGCAACTCCGGCTTGTGATGAGTTAAATTTGATATTTCCTGTAAAAGGATCAAGTAAAGTAATGACATCTCCCAGGGTAATTGATAATAAAGGCGAGCCACTCATTTCTTCGATTTGTTCATTTGCAATATTTGCAAATTGACTGTTTGACCATAGCTTTTCACCTGTTTCCGGATTAAAAGCAGCAAATTCAGTATCGGTGCAAATAAAGTAGTTTCCGAATGATGTAACTTGTTGCCATAATACCTTTCCGGAAAGGTTTGTTTTCCATAGTTCATCTACTTGCGCATGGCTAATCGACCATGAAATCACAAGCATTAATACAAAGCTTAAAGTTCTGGTTAGTTTTTTTCTCATATTATTTTATAGTTTAGTGAATGACTTAGTTGGTTATGAAAAAGCAAAGTGATTATCATTTTTTTCTTGAAATTTACAATAATCAAATAGTGTTCCAAATTTTTGATAAAAGAGTAAATTATTAAGTTAAATAATCATTATATCCAATTGTTTATTATTCACTGGTCATTATAAATAATGGTTGTAACTCAAAACTTTTATAGAAAGGTCTTAATCTTTCTGTATTGTAGTGTTTCTGAATATTCACTGTTTTTTTAGAATCAACAATAACTTCAATGGGTAGATTATCATACCTGCCATTTTTAAGAACAACAAGTCTGCCATGAATTCCTTTCAAAACTAAATCTATGGCTAAATTTCCATAAGCCATCGGTACAATTGAATCTATTGCATCAGGATCGCCACCTCTTACTAAATAACCAAGTTTTTGATTTATTACACCTATAGGCCGGCCTTTACAACAATTTGCTGAATATTCTTTGAGCTTGGCAGAAACCAAATCTCCAATTCCTCCAAGTTTTGCATGTCCATATGCATCTTTAACATCATTTTCAAATACCATATCGCCACCTTTGAACATTGCACCTTCCGATACTAATACTACCGAATATTTACTGGGGTTATTCATGCGGTCTTCGATAAGAAGCTCGGTAAGGTTTTCAATCTTAAATTCATATTCGGGGATGACACAACGGTTGGCAGCTCCGGCCATAGTTGGAAGCATTGCCGTAAATCCTGCATAACGGCCAAATACTTCAAGAACCATAAATCGTTCATGAGAACCGGCACTGGTTCTTAGGTTATTTATTATTTGAATGGTTCTGGTAATACAGGTACTAAATCCAATAGAATAATCGGTTCCAGGTACATCGTTATCCATTGTTTTTGGCATAGCAACAATTTTAACTCCTTCGCGGTATAATCGTACAGCGTAACTTAGAGTATCGTCGCCGCCAATTGGTATAAGATAATCTATTCCTAAGAATTCAAGGTTTTTAAGAACTTCAGGTGTTATATCATTTCTTGGTTTATTATATTTTTCCTTTAAATGATCAGGAACATTCCAGTTGGCAATTCTGCTGGGATTTGTTCTCGATGTATGTAAGAAGGTTCCTCCTGAGCGCCCGGATTTATTTACCCTGGTTTCAGTTAATATCTCGTAAAATTCTGTATTATCGACATTTTTATCTCTTATCATATCAACTAATCCCATCCAGCCACGGCGTATTCCTATTACTTCAAAACCTTCACGAAGTGCTCTTATAGTTATTGCCCTGATTGCCGGATTTAATCCGGGAACATCGCCACCGCCTGTGAGAATCGCTATTCTACCTTTAATTTTATTATTTTTTGTCATAATACCAGGTTTTAAGAATTAAGATCATTGATGAAATTTACAAAAAAAATAAAGCTAAGTAAAGTAAATAGCTAGCTTTTATAAAAATAGTGAAAAAGAAACTGTGCAATGAAATAAATTACCCCACAAACAAGTGTCGTAAAAAATAAGGAAATGATAAAAGATTTTTGTCTTTCTTTAATTATTTGATTTTTGATCTTGTTCTTAAGCACTTTTAATTCATTATCAGTAAGCTGATTTCGATCTACAAATTTATGTGGGTATTTTGATTTTATTTTCGATACAGCTTCTTTTAATTCGTTGTACCTGGCTCGATGCATCTGAATTAATGATCGGTTATATTCTATTCTTTTTATTGCATCGAAAGCATGACCTGCACCCATTGTAATCCTATCTTAAAATTTTACGAACAAAAGCAACTGTAAAGTATGACATCAGGAATAATCCTGCAAAACCTTCCAGTCCGGAAAGACATCTGAAAAATCCCGAAGGATAATAATCGCCATAACCAATGGTAAGAAATGTAATTGCACTGTGATAAAATGAAACTGCTATCGGCCCAAGTTTGTCAGGATCGCCAACCGATGATACAATTTTTGTATCAATAAAGAAAGGTAAAACTAGATATAATAAGGAGAAGAAAATGTATCCGAATAGCATACTGGTTAATACACGCAATGGATTTGTAGCGTATAATCCTACTTTATCGAATACCAGCCATTGAAAAGCATACGATGGATATTCCCATATTCGGCTGTAAGGATTTTTCTTTAATGCGTCTTTTAAATCGGCTTTTAATTCGTTGCGTTTAAACTCAACGTAAGCCTTGTCTTCATCGGTATATTGACCTGTTGTGCTGAAATTTTCTTTTAGTATTAGGAACTGTTCAGCAAGTTCTCTTATGTTTGCGTCTTTTTGCGAATAAATAAGTTTTTTAATGTTGTTTATTTTCCAATCAACATATATTCTGCCAATTAAACGCATACCGACGAAATTGATTGTTCCAATTTCGAGGGGGAAATCATAAGGCTTAATATCAATTATATCACGAGCTACTGTGTCGGAAAGATCTATTGATTTACATTTTGATAATCTTAAATCGACATAGTAATCTAAATGACATGATTTAAGCGAAAGTTCGAGAATGTGAGAATTGTTAAAACTCAGGTTTCCTTTTCCAAAATCGGCATTATCGAGATATAAAATGGTGTTATCAAACTCAACTTTTTCAAAAGATATATTTCCATCACCCCATATAGATTTTCTGAAAGTTAACTTTCCTCCTTTGTGTTGGGAAGCTTCAAAAGATTTTTCACCATTTCCAAAAACCGCACGATTAAAACTAACTTTTGCATCGCTAAATTCTGTCGTGCGAAAATCAACCTTTCCGTTTCCAAATTCGGTTCTTTCAAATATTAACTCTTTACAATGAAACCGTGCAAAGTGAAATCCAATTTTACCTTCACCAAAACGTGCAACTTTAAATGTAACTCTTTTGGAATTAAACAAGACATTAACGAATGTTACATCACCATCGTTAAATTCTGTATTTACAAAAAGTACATCTCCATTGCCAAAATGAGCATCCTGGAAGTTTTTGTGTCCGGTACCAAACCACGAATTTTTAAAATTTACTTCGCCATCACCAAAGTTAACATTCGAAAAATCAACATTTCCATCATTAAAATAGGTATAACTAAAATTTACACCACCCTGATGAAATTTAGCTGATTGGAATGAAACTGCTCCATTGAGAAAGTGAGCATTTTCAAAATTTTCATATTCATCATCAAATTCAGCAAAAGAAAAATCAGTAACAACACGGGAATCGAAAAAAGTATTATATGCTGAAAATCCATGAATTTTCACATAACTCTTTTTCTCAATATTTCTGCTTTCGCAATATTCAACGAGCGAAAAATTCTCAACATAACAATGATCAAGCTCGACAGGTTTTTCCTGCTCAATTAGTTGATATATCTCTTCTTTATCAATAAAGCCTAATTCAATGTAGCCAACCTCTTTTTTATTTTTATCAAGAAACGAAATGGCAACGGTATTTTCATATTTTTTGCCAGCTTCTGTTTTAAAAGGAGTATCTTTTATTTTGACTTTATAGTTAAAAAATTTTTGGATCATTTTATTCGTTTTTCACAAATTAATTCAAATATAATAAAAACTTATTATTTTGAAGCTATTAGCTGTTAGCTTTAGGTTTTGATGAATGATTTTATTACACCTGGTTTAAATAGTGACATATAGAATTTACGGGTAATTATAAACGCATTGTTTTGAGATGCCCGGATTATGTTCCACTAAATCTGCACGAACGAAGTACAATTTAGTTTGGATTAGTTTTGAATCAACTAATGGTTCCTGCTATTGCATTTTCCATTAATATTTCATGAAAATTAGGATAGAGTTTTTTTATTTTTGAATTGGTAAGAAGGATTGTATTCTCAAATTTTTATACCCACTACCACAATATCATCTACCTGCTCGTATTTCTGCTGCCAGATAGATAAAGTCTTATCAAGAATCAGTTGCTGTTCTCCCATTGTTTTTTGACAGTTGGACAAAAGCAACTTTTTGAAAGGCTTGTATTTAAACTTTTTACCTTCAGGGCCACCAAACTGATCAGCATATCCATCTGAAAATAAATAAATACAATCACCTTTCTGTAATTGTATCTCGTGTATCTGAAATTTATCCATTTTGTCATACATAGCGATAGGCATTTTATCGCCTTTAATTTCGTATAAAATATATTCATCACTTTCTAAGATTCTGGCATTTAAAATCGGTTCATAATTCCTGTTTCTCAATATATATACAGGGTTATTTGCACCGGAAAATTCAAGTTTTAATGTATCATAATCTATGGAACATAGCGAAATATCCATTCCATCACGTTGTTCTCCTAATTCGCCTTTTTGCTGAAGGGCACGTATTACCTTTTTTCTTAATCGGCGCAAGATTACACCCGGGTGTGTGATATACTCATTATTGATAATCTCATTCAAATAAGATAATCCCAGCATACTCATAAATGCTCCTGGTACGCCATGGCCAGTGCAATCAGCTACTGCTATAATCGTTCGGCCTTCAATTTTTGTTACCCAATAAAAATCCCCACTAACAATGTCTCTTGGTTTAAAAAATATGAAATGTTCTCCAAATAATTGATCACGTAACTCAGGTTGAGGAAGGATTGCATATTGTATATACTGTGCATAATTAATACTATCTGTCACTTCTTTATTTATTTTCTCAATATGATTTTTTTGTTCTAATACTGTATCACGCTGCGCTTCTATTTCATCGCGTTGTGCTTCAATTTCTTCTTTTTGCTGTCTCAATTCGATATTAATAGCTTGTATCTCTTCTTTTTGTTTTAGTATCCTTTGATTATGTTTTCGTTTTTGTATGTATGCATAGGCAATTAATATAACCACTATAAGTACTGCGAATAAACTGCCAATTAATAAATTCCTGAGCATTTTTTGCTGCTTTAATCTTACATCCTGAAGTTCCAATTGAGTTTGTTGCACAGCAATCATTTGCTTTTGTTTATCCAACTTATATCGGGATTCCAAAGCAGTTAACCTACTTGCTGATTCTTTATTAAAAATACTATCATTCAACTCCTTAAATAAAATGTGATAATTATAAGCTACCTTATAAACACCAATTCTGGCATATGCTTTCGATAGTGTTTCATATGATCGTCTTATCTCATCAAGGGATCCAATTTCTTTGCCAACTTTCAAACAATGTAAAGTACTTTTTATGGCTCTTTGGTACTGACCAATCTCAAATTCCAGAATACCAATATAATTCAGGCAATATGTTAATCCCGTTTTATTATCTATTCCTTCCCAGATAAGCATTGCCTTGTCATAATAATCAGCAGCTTTCTTATAATCCTTCATCTCAAAGAAAACTATTCCAATATTAGTCAGGTTATAACCAATATTAGTTTTATTAACCAATTTTTCCGCAAGTTCAAGGGATCTAAAATAATAATTAAGTGCAGTCTTATATTCTTTCTTTTTCCATAATATCTCTCCGGTATTCAATAAGATCATTGATCTTCCATCATCGTTATTGTTTTCTTTGAATATTTCATATGCTTCATTATAAAAATCAAGCGCCTTATCATATTTCTCCATTTCAAAATGTAAAATAGCAATATTATTAAGAGCATATGCTTTGCCTGTCAAATATGTCATTTCATCGTATAATGGCAAGGATTTTTCTAAATACTCGCTTGCAGAAGTAAAATCGCCCTGCAACCATTTTAATCCTCCCAGATGGCGATAAGATTCTGCAATTTGGGCTGTATTATCTAACTCTTCAAATAAGTATAATGATTGTTCAAAATAATGGAGCGCAGAATCATATTTCCCTAGTTCTTCATAACTATACCCAAGATACTGATACGCAAAAGCACGATTTGATTCACTATCGTTTAAGGTCAAAGTAATATCGACACATTTCTGAAGATTTTCTATAGCAGGGTACATGTCATTATAAACCATTTCAATAAATCCCAGCAACTTATAACTGTTGGCAAGCTGTTCGATGTTTCCCAATTCCTGGCTTAATTCTATTGCTTGTTTAGCATAATTCTCTGCTATTTCTCTATCGATAGAATTATACTGCCCGCCCAGTTGTATTAACAGGCTAATTTGAGTTGAATCATTTTCACACTGCTTAAGCTGGTTAATTAAACTATCAATTTTATTATTTGCTTGGGAATAAAAAACTGATGGTTGAAATAATAACAAATAGAACGAAAGCATAATGACAAATACAAGCTTCATTTTGAGAGATATTGAGATGTTTAACAAATATACAAAAATTAAAAAAAAATAAATAAATAACAGGAAAATACAAAAATTATTAAAATTGATAATTCTGTAGAGTGAGTAGATTGTTTTATTTTGTGAAATATAAAACATAGAAAATGAAGATAACAAAACCATTTATAGGAATATTAGCATTTTAAATTGTATTATTTACAATGCCACTTGGTCATGCAGTGATTATAATTATGGAAAAAATATTTGGTTAAAAATATGTGTTTTTGGCTGCATTGATATTAGGAATAATTGGTGTTATTTTGCTGATTTTTGGACTTTTGTAGAAATTTTAGGTCGTTGGGATGTATTTAAAGAAATATGGATTGAACCCGGGAAATATTGGATTGAAATGTTATCAATTTTATTCGTTTTTGTATTACTTTTTGGTATTGTCTTTGTTTGAAAGAAAAAAAGTAACAATACATATTAGTCAATTACCTTTTGAAAATTATGAATTAAAAATTTATAAATCAGTATTTAGTACTAAATTAATTACCTGTGGCAAATTTTCTTAAATGGACAGTACTCACAATTACGGGTTTCTTCGGTTTGTGAAAATGAAATATCAGGATTGTATATATCACTAATAAGTTGATTTAAGTTATCGATAAAAACTTTGGCTATTGAGTTGTAATCATTTATATAGGCCTTGGTTTCGTTGTTAAAAATTCTATAATTGAAATTTTTATCGTACACTTTACGAACAGAATATACTCCCGGAGTAATTGGTAATTGTGGTTTTTGGTTCTCCTGATAAAACATAGAGTACAAACAGGTTTGAAAAACAGCACTGTTTTGATCATTCTTTTTATCAGAAAACAGAGCTTCAATATTCTTAAATTCCAGTTTGTCATTTCCTGTTTTGTAATCGATTATTCTAATGTGACTGTTTTGTTTATCAACCCTGTCGATTTTCCCACCAAGTTTAATCATTTCAGTTGCACCGTTTTTTGTAAGCGGAATTTCAATAACGTATTTGTCTTCGAGCGATAATATTTCAAAAGGAGCAAAGCTTTCATCAACTTTAAGAATCTGAATAATATATTTTTCAATTAATTCACGAATAATGATATTTTTACCGGAATAATGAATTTTAATTTCGGATTTAAAGTATTCATCTTTAAAAGCCAGATCAATTGCCTTAGAAATATTTTCTTTATCGTTTAAAAGTTTTTTAATAATTTCGATATTTACTTCTTTACCAATAAAATCTTTGTATAAATAATTCATTGCCTGATGCAGAATATTGCCAAATAAAGGCGCATCAATTTCTTCGGTCAACTCGTCTTGTTCGCGTAACTCAGCAATGTAACGGAAATAAAACTGCAAATGGCAACGCAAATAAGTACTTAAAGCACTTGGAGACAAATATTTCGATTCCTTAGAAGTTGATTGAAACTTGCTTAGTTTTTTAAGTATCTCATCGGATTTTTCAATATTAATCTCTTTGGCTTGAGTAATGTTAATATCGTAACGAAGACTTTTTTCAGTAATAACGAAATCTGATTCAAATTTTAACTGATACAAGAAACGACTCATTTCGCCGGTTTGTAATCCTTCCGAATTTGAGTTGTAAATTAAAGTTATATTCTTTGCTCGTTGCAGTAATCTGTAAAAATAGTAGGCATATATTGCATCCTGATGCTCAATAGTTGGTAACCCAAAACCACGGCGCAGATTATAAGGAATAAACGACATTGCAGCTTCGGTTTTTGGGAAAACACCTTCGTTTACCGATGTTATATAAATATTTTCAAAATCGAGCAAGCGGGTTTCAAGGATTCCCATAATTTGTAATCCGGAAAGAGGCTCTCCCGTAAATGGAACCCGGAGACTCCTTATTATTTTTCGGATCAGACGAATGTAAGTCTCTGTTTTAATTTTGATCTGTTGTTCCTGCAATACATCTTTCAAACGATTAATTGAAAGGTAAATATGATAGATATATTCTTTTTCAAGCGATGTCGTATGAATGGTGTTTTCCTGTCCCGTTTTTTTAAGCGAGTTATAAATTTGATGCAGAATGTTTAATATGTATTCTGATAATTCAAGGTAGGTGTTAGTTTTCGTAAAAATTACCTTAAAGAAATCACAGCTTGCTAATTCTTCACTGGTAATAACAATTTTATTGTTCTTTTTAATAAACCGTAAAAGCTCATTTGCTTCCTTCGTAAATTGCGTATTTACATATTGATGACTGAGAATTGCAACAACATTCTTATGATAAAATGTAAAACCATTTTTAGTTTCTTTCGCATTTTTTTGTAGTTCAATTACATGTTCCAATAAGCTGTAAACAGGAGTATTACTTACCGGATATCCCATTGTAATATTTACCTTGTCAATAGTATCGGGAACCGAATGCAAAACCGGAACAAGCAATTCTTCATCTGCTAACACGATGGCTGTTTTATTGGGCGATTCAGTAATGTTTTCGTTCGATTCTTGCAGTTTTTGAGTAATAACTTTTGCTTGTCCAACATCCGATGGAACAGAAATAATCTCAATGTTCTTTTTTTGCGATAAAGATTTGAAAATATCTTTGTTCGATATGCTTAATGGCTGTTTATACTGATTTATATTTTCACGTAAAAAATATCCTGCTTCGTGATGTTGATTATTGATGTAACTTTTATCATAATCCCAGTAAAAGTCGGCTAATTTGTTATTGTTTAAGTAATCGAAAAATTTCTTTTCGCAATTGTTAAGTGCATTAAATCCTATAAAAATATATTTTATGTATGGTAAGTCAATTTTATCGCTGCCTTTAATTTTATCAGCAACAGCTCTGTAAATCATCCCTTCATATGCGATTCCTAATTCGTATAGCTTTTTATTAAATTGCTGATATATATCCGGTAAAACATTCCAGATGCTGATAAAATCTTCCTGGTGACCGGAGTGTTTATCGGGATCGAAACTTTGCCAGAACTGTTTAATAGCTTCAACTTGTTCATTCGATAAATAGTTAAACTGATCCTGAATGGACTTTAAGGATTTAAGGTTTTTAAATAAATCATCGGGATTGACAAGATATTTATCAATATCGTCAAAATCGTTTAGCATCATTTCACCCCAGAAATAAAATTCATCGAAACTTTCTTCCGATTTTTTTATTTGTTTGTAAATACGGTATAATTCAAATAAAAGCTTGATGTTATCAGCAGTTATAAGACCCGAAACTTCTTGCATTAATTCATTTATGGTAGTTGTGGCTGGTGCCCACATTGGTTTATCAGTTAATTCCGAAAGGTATTTTTTAAAATAAAGACCAGCCCTGCGATTAGGAAATACAATACAAAGATCAGATATTTTTTCTCCGTATCTTGAGTATAGGTCTTGAGCTATATGTTTTAAAAACATGTCCATTTATGTATAAGTTTAAAGTTCCAAGTTGAGCTATATGTTGCATGTTTCAGGTTTTATGCTGAAATTGCTATCTGCTGCTTACTTTATTCTTTTTCCTTTATTATTAATTCATTATGCTATGAGTATTAATTCATTATGCTATGAGCTGTTAGCCTTTAGTAATTAGATTTTTTAACTTGTTTGTCCACAAATCAAATTCATTATCTATTTTACTAATAAACTCTAACTGTCAACTGCCACTTGTCGACTGAAAAAGCCTTCCTTGCCATGTATCCAGTTCTTCCAGTCTTTTTTCAAATTTATTTAATATCTGATCATTACGGATTAATCCCCAACCCGGACCTGCTAAAAAACGAGGTGGAACTTCACCTGCAAATCGCTCAACTACAAATTCGGGATTTAATCTTTCAAGAAATTGAATGAAAAAATCGATGTACCCAGGTAATTCAAAGAAATTGAAATTTTCAGGATGTTCCTTGTATTCCTTTTCAAACGCTGTTCCTTTAATAATTTGCAATTGGTGAAACTTAACGGTATCGAGCGGAAGAGAAGATATTAGTTTTGCTTGGTTTAAAATATCTTCTTTTGATTCTCCTGGTAATCCAAAAATAAAATGTGCACCGGTTTTTAATCCGTATTGTTTTGTTTTTTTCAATGTTTCAACTGATTCTTCAAATGTATGCCCGCGATTAATTCTTTTAAGTGTTGCGTTATTGCACGATTCAATTCCATATTCAATTATGACATAATATTTTTCAGAAAGCTCCCTGAAATATTCCAGTTTTTCATCATCAATACAATCAGGACGGGTGCCTATTACGAGACCTGCAATTTCGGGAATACTTAGTGCTTCATTGTAAATCTTTTTAAGTTTGTCAAGTGGAGCATAAGTGTTTGAATATGCCTGGAAATATGCTAAAAATTTGTTAGCCCTCCTGTATCGCTTTTCATGGAATTCAATTCCTTCATTTATTTGTTGTGTAATCGATTTGTCAGGTGTACAATACGAAGGATTAAAAGCATCGTTATTACAATAAGAGCATCCACCAATTCCTTTCGATCCATCACGGTTAGGACAGGTAAAACCTGCATCGATGGTTACTTTTTGCACACGTTCACCAAATGTTTGTTTAAAGTAATTACTGTATGCGTTAAATCTTCTGTTATGGCCCCAAGGGAATTCATTCATGTTGTTGTTCTGCTACTAATTATGTTTATCGTAAATTTTATGTTTCTATATTATTTGTTACAAGCTATTAGCTGTTTGCTTTTGGTTGTTAGCTTTCAGAATTTTAAATAAAGGCTAAAAGCTAATAGCAAAAAGCTAATTTTATTTGATCTTTCGAATAAAATTCAAATCTACATACCACAAATAACCTTCTATAACTTTGTTTTCCATTTTCCTCAAAATCTCCATATAAGATTCTACCTGTTTATGATGTTTTTCTTCTTCCTGTTCTCCAAATTTGTAATCGATCACAATTATTTTATTATTATTACTTATAACTCTGTCTGGTCGTGCAGTTTTTCCGTTTGTTAAAATAATTTCAGCTTCGGTTTTTATTTGCCATTCATCACTAAACCAGTTTTTTATTTGTTCGTTTTTAAATGTTTCTTCAATTTTTTGTTTGATATCCGGTTTTTCGTCCGGTGATATTTTTCCATCAAAAATAAGTTTATCTATGGCTTGTGAAATATCTTTTTCTGTTTTAATATTTTCAAAAATTTCGTGCATTACTTTTCCATGATTTACTTTTTCGAAAGGAGCATTTTCCTGACCGGTAAAGAAGGAATTATCGTGCAATTTCAGTCGCAGTTTATTTTTAATATCAAATGATTCAAACTGATTAATTTCAAATTCATCAGGTAAATCCTTTTTAACATCCATAACTTTCTTTAACTCTCCAAATTCAAATGAAGTTGTTTGTGTATTCCAATGGTCTGTAAAATCAATTAAGGTTTTGTCTGTAGGATAGTTTTTGTAGTTCTGATAAGTGAAGAACAATAAATTACCAACATTAGATATTTTTTTTGTCTTATCCTTTAAAGGAGAAAAACAAAAAAGGTTCTCTTTAACCCGTGTAAATGCAACATAAAGTAGATTTAAGTTATCTACGTATGCATGCAATTTTTCTTTTAAATAATCAGGTTTAAATACTGTGTTTGAAAGTTTTCCTGAATATTTTACAGGAATTAAATCCAGCTGATCAAAAGGTTCTGCATCCGTTTTACACCATAAAATATTAGTTTGATTCGATTTGTGATCAATATCCCAATTACAGAACGGAATAATCACATTTTTAAATTCCAGTCCTTTAGAGCTATGAATAGTTAAAATTCGAATTGCATCCTGATTTTCCGATACCGATAAGGTTTTCTTATTTCCTGTTTCTTCCCACCAATTAATAAAAGTATGAATATCAGAGGCTGATTTTTTACTGAAATCGAGCACGATATCCAGGAATGCGTTTAAATAGGGGAGTTCTGCCTTTATTTCATTTAGCCTGAATAATCTTATAATTCGATCGGTTAATTCATAAACCGGAAGTTGTTTTATCTGATCTAAGGATTCAATAAATTCTTTTGGAAATAGTTTTTTTAGCCATTCTTCCTGTTCTTCTTTTGTATGATTTATTAACAGCTCATGAAGTTCAGCGTTCGATAATTCATCTGATTTTAAATAACAATTATACTCGTGTGCTATAAATGATAAGTTTATATCATCGTTTGAATCAAGAATATACTCCAGAATTGATATAATAAATTTTACTAATGAAGAGTTTGCAATAAATAATGAATCATTCGATATGAAATCAAATTTATATTTTGTTTCCGATTGATTTTTATATTCAATTAGCGTATTGGCTATATCCTGACCTTCTTTGCTCGATCTTACCAAAATTGCAATATCATTCAGATGATAAGCTTTTTCCTGTAAATCTTCTATTATTCCGGGTAATCTTGATTTTACTTCATCTTTCCACGAATCATATTCCTTTTCCGATAAAAATGTATGATTTATATATCCATCCTCTTTACTATTATTCTCCGGAATATTCTGAAATACATCCTGATAAGCATCTGTAATTTTAGTTTTGTAAGGATTGTCCAAATTTTCAGATTCAGTAAACTCACCATTAAAATTTTGCTGAAGTACTTGTGATGAATAAGAGAAAACCGAATTGTTAAAATCAATGATATTTTTACGGCTTCGCCAGTTGGTATTTAGTGCTTGTGTTTCGGGGTTAAATTGTATGAAATCTTTTTGTACTTCATCAGAAAGAATTTTCCAATCGCTGTTACGCCAACGATAAATTGATTGTTTTATATCGCCAACCAAAAGGTTCTTGCTTCCCTGTGCAAGACTATTGTTAATAAGTGGTTTGAAATTGTGCCATTGTGTTTTTGATGTATCCTGGAACTCATCAATCATAAAATGCTTATAAATGTTGCCTGTTTTTTCATAAATAAAAGGAGAATCGTTATTATCTATAATTATTTGAAGAAGTTTGGCAGAATCAGAAATCAAAAATATATTCTGTTCTTCACAATATTCTCTGAGTTTTCCGGAAATATCAGTCAGAATTCCAAGTGTGCGAATAAATTTTAAAATTTCAACCGACGAATAGTACTGAATGTAATTTTTAGAATAAAAGTTATTTATGCTTAATGCAAGTTCTTGGAGACCTTCACTAAATAATGATTCAATTAACTCTTTCTTTTCTGATGATTTTGTATGCCACTTAGTTACATCCTCAACTCCTTTCAAGAAGTTTTTTCCCGGTGCAAATTCATTTTTTTGAACTGCTTTATAAAAATATCCAGCTGGGCCACTTGCTTTAAAACTAAAATCATCCAACGTAAGACCTCTTGTTGCAATTAATTCAATAGCTTTCTTAGAATGATTCGTAATTGTGTTTTCAAATGTGGACTTGATCTGCTGTAATTCCTGATTATAACTTTTCAGGAACTCTTTATCACTCATCTTTTTTATTAGCTTCTGGTTAAAAGCTTTATAATTTTCTTTAAATATTTCTTTAGCAAGTTTCAGAATATCATCTTTAAAATCCCATTTATTTCCCTGTTCAATTTTATCAGATGCTAAATTAGAAAGCCATTTACGTAATTCAGTATTTTCGTCTAAATCAAGCAATAAATTATCAATAACTTTTAATAAAATATCATTTTGATTTAATTCTATCGTGTATCCGGGTTGAATACCAATTTCACGGGTAAATGAGCGAATAATTTTTTGAAAAAATTTATCGATTGTACTGACCGAAAATTTTGAGAAATCGTGAAGTAGTAAAGATAAAATCTTACTTGCCTTGAGTTTAATTTCGACTTCCGATAATTTATATTCGGTTTTAAGTTCTTCCAGATAATCTGATTTAATTCCTTTGGCTAGTTTGTTAAGTTCGCTCAGAATTCTGTTTTTCATTTCAGCTGTAGCCTTATTGGTAAAAGTAACAGCCAGTATTCTTCGGTAATTTTCAGGATATTTGAATAGTAGTTTTAAATACTCTTCGGTAAGTTTAAAAGTTTTACCCGATCCTGCAGATGCTTTATATATGGTAAGTTGAGACATTAATCATATCGTTATTATAGTATAAAATTAAATAAAATAATTCCTATTTAAGAATTATGTTATTAACAGGTATTAACTGTAATATTATCAGAAAGAAAATTCGCAATTTTTGATCTGCCTGCCGAATGCCGTTAGGCAGGCGACTGGCAGGTTTGTAATTAATAATAAAAAATAAATACCTTTGTATCCGTTATTATTTTTAGTGGATTAGATTTATGGAAAAGGTAGTCATCGGAATGTCGGGAGGAGTTGATTCAAGTGTTGCTGCATATATTTTAATACAACAGGGATATGAGGTAATTGGTTTGTTTATGAAAAACTGGGATGATGCTTCAGTTACCTTAACAAGCAATTGTACATGGGAAGATGATTTGCTTTTTGCTGAAATGGTTTCAAAGAAATTAGATATCTCGTTGCATACTGTTGATTTAAGCGATCAATACAGAAAAAGAGTAGTAGATTATATGTTTTCAGAGTATGAACGCGGAAGAACTCCAAATCCTGATGTATTATGTAACAGGGAAATAAAGTTTGATTTATTTATTGACGAAGCATTAAAGCTTGGTGCTGATTATGTTGCCACAGGTCATTATTGCAGAAAAGAAACCAAAGAAATAAATGGTAAAACAATTTACAGATTATTAGCAGGTGCTGATCCAAATAAAGATCAGAGTTACTTTTTATGCCAGTTAAGCCAGAAGCAAATATCAAAAGTTTTATTTCCTATAGGAGAATTACTAAAGCCAGAAGTTCGCAAAATTGCCGATGAACAAGGTTTAGCAACTGCGAGCCGTAAAGATTCACAGGGAATTTGTTTTGTTGGAAAGGTTGATCTTCCTACTTTTTTGAAACAAAAGCTAAAAGCAAAAAAAGGTGATATTATTGAAATCCCTGAAAACTATTATAATAATTTGAATCCTTCTGATGAATTAATCGATATTTCAAAAGCATATCAATATAAGCGTGATGATGGAAAGGTAATTGCGGAGCACCATGGAGCTCATTTTTATACAATTGGTCAGCGAAAAGGTTTAAACATTGGTGGTACAGGAAAACCTATGTATGTTATTGCTACTGATGTAAAAGAAAATATCGTTTACGTTGGCAGGGGGGATGAGCATCCCGGATTATATCGAAATGGATTGTTCATATCAAATGATGAAACGCATTGGGTAAGACCTGATTTTAAACTTCAAGTCAATGAATCAAAAGATTTACTTATTAGAATACGTTATCGTCAGCTTTTACAAAAAGGAAAACTAATAGCGAAACGAGAAGGCTTATATATAGTTTTTGAAAAACCTCAACGAGGAATTGCTGCAGGACAATTTGCTGCATGGTACGATAGTGATGAGCTAATTGGTTCCGGTGTGATTTACTAAAGTTCAGAGTTCAAAGCCTGCCTGTTGGTAGACAGGTTCAAATTTTAAGTTTCAAATTTCACACACACTACAAGCTTAGTTTAAGCTAGTATGAGATAAATATTACGATCCTGTAAATATTTTATAAAAAGATCATAAATAATTTGCATTATGAACATATGTTCATTATCTTTGTATCGAAAATCATAATTAAATATTTTATGTCCAGGCCCGAAAATAATAGAATTGTACATGAGCCACCAATTTTTACTGATTTTAAACCAACTGGTGTAAGAGGAGTATCATTGGATCAGGTTTTGCTTAATCTTGATGAATTTGAAGCTTTTCGTCTGGCCGATTATGTAGGCCTCTCGCACGAAGAAGCATCTGAAGAAATGGAGATTTCAAGATCTACATTCACAAGGCTAATTGAGAAAGCACGTAAAAAAATTGCTGATTTTATTATTAATGGTAAAGTGCTGAATATAGATGGAGGTAATATTCATTTTCGTAATAATATAATTCGTTGTCAGAGTTGTGGACAAATGTTCAGAATGAAGTTTAATGAAATTATAACAGAATGTCCTGCTTGTCATTCAAAAAATATATTGAACCTGGCAGGAGGTTTTGGTCATGGTAAATGTTGTAATAATAGAAACCAAAAAAAAGGAGGTAATTATGCCAAGAGGTGATAAAACAGGACCAGAGGGTTTTGGTCCTATGACAGGTCGACGCATGGGATCTTGCGTTGGAAATGTAAATCCTGGATCTTATAATAACCCGGGATTTGGAACCGGTTTTGGAAGAGGGATGAGAAATGGTTCAGGAAGAGGTCTTGCACGTGGTGGAGGGCGAGGCTTTGGAAGAAATTTTACTTATCCTGAAAATCAAAATTTCTCTAACAAAGAAGCAATTGAGAATGAGGTTAATATGCTTAAAGAACAATTGTCATTTTTAGGAAAGGAACTTGAAAAATTAAGTTAGTGCAAGGTTTGAATTGAAGACCGTTAGCTTATAAAAATATCATAGTTATATTTTGGTTTAGTTTGTGTGTTTTTATGCTAATGGTCTTTTTATATTTTTAATTTGTAAAACGATAAATAAATTAATAAAAATGAAAAATTCAGGAAAAGGTTTGGGTCAGGGTAGTGGAAAAGGACTTGGCAGTGGTGGTGGAAAAGGTCGTAATAAAGGCGGAGGCTTTGGTGTTGGAGGATATTGTGTTTGTGCTAAATGTGGCGAGAAAGTTCCTCATCAACAAGGAGTAAAATGCACAACACTTAAATGTCCCAAATGTGGTAATACAATGATTAGAGAAGAATTATTAAATCAAAATAAATAATAAATCACGAAATTAATTAATGAATATTATGAAAATGAAATTTGCTATACCTACTTTAGGTAATGAACTAACGGCTCATTTTGGGCATTGCGAAAAATTTGCAATTGTTGATGTGGAAGATAATAAAGTTATAAAGGAAGAATTCATTACTCCGCCGGTTCACCAACCAGGAGTATATCCAAAGTTTTTAGCTGACCACGGAGTACATGTAATTATTGCCGGAGGAATGGGTCAAAAAGCTCAGGATCTGTTTGCACAGAACAATATTGAAGTTCATATGGGTGTGCAGGATGGCTCTCCTTCTGAATTAGTTGAGCATTATTTAAATGATCAGTTACAAACAGGTCAGAATTTATGCGATCATTAGATTAAAGTATTTAAAAAGATGAAAATAGCAATTGCCAGTGGAAAGGGTGGTACCGGAAAAACAACATTATCAACAAACTTAATTGCCCTTTTTTCTGAAACTGAAACTGTAGTTTTATCCGATTTGGATGTAGAAGAACCAAATTCAGGTTTGTTTATTAAAGGTGAATTAGTAAAAGAAGAAATAAAGTACAAGATGATTCCTGAATGGAAAGAAGATACCTGTACTTTGTGTGGTGAATGTCAGAAGAATTGTAATTTCCATGCTGTAATTCAGTTAGGGCCTCAAATATTGGTATTCCCTGAATTATGTCATAGTTGTTATGCATGTTCTGAATTGTGTCCTACCTCATCTTTACCTATGATTAGTCAAAGAATGGGTACGTTAAATCATTATGAAAATGGAAATATATCTTTCATTGAAAGTCGTTTGGATATTGGGCAGGAACAGGCTGTGCCATTAATTGCCCAAACAAATGATTATATTGATGAAACTTTTGATAAGAATATAGTAAAGATATTCGATGCACCACCCGGAACTTCGTGTCCTGTTATTGAAGCAACTAAAGATGTGGATTTTGTAATACTGATAACAGAACCTACTCCATTTGGTTTGCATGACCTAAAATTAGCTGTGGAAACAATGAAAAAATTAAGAAAAGATTTTGGAGTGGTAATAAATCGTTATGGAATTGGTAATAATGATGTTATTGATTATTGTGAGAATGATAATATTCCAATTCTTGCAAAAATACCAAATAGCAGAAAAGTTGCAGAACTGTATTCTATGGGTAAATTAATATATACTGAATTGCCTGAGGTTAAGCAAGAACTTCAGAAAATCAGGAACTATATTTTAAATCTTAAAATTAATAATTGAGATGAAGGAGATTGTTGTTATTTCCGGAAAAGGAGGAACAGGAAAAACTTCTGTTACAGCATCGTTAGCAGTTTTGGCAGGGCATGAGGCAATTATTGCGGATTGTGATGTTGATGCTGCCGATATGCACTTGTTAATGAAACCGATAATTGAAAAATCAGAGAATTTTTTCAGTGGTGTGATTGCTCAAATCGATGAAGATAAATGTACTAACTGTGGAATGTGTGCTGATATTTGTCGCTTTAATGCTATTCCTGTAATAAACGATCAGCATACAATTAACTCTTTAAATTGCGAAGGTTGTGGCTATTGTGAAAAGGTATGCCCTGTTGATGCTATAACTATGCCTGAACAAAATGTGGGTGACTGGTATGTATCTAAAACTAAAATTGAGAATACACTGGTACATGCAAAGCTGGGAATTGGAGCTGAAAATTCAGGAAAACTTGTTGCCAAAGTTAAAAATGAGGCTAAATGTTTAGCCGAAGAAAACAATAAAGATTACATCATCGTTGATGGTTCTCCCGGAATAGGTTGTCCTGTTGTTTCATCACTTTCAGGTGCAAATTTTGTTGTGTTAGTTACAGAACCTTCATTATCAGGTTTGCACGATTTAAAACGGGTTTATGAGCTGGTGAAAAAGTTTAATTTAAAAGCCGGGTGTATTATAAATAAGTATGATATAAACAAGGATGTAACAAAGGACATTATACAGTTTCTTAATGATGAGGCCATTGAGTATATAGCCAGTTTACCTTATGATGAAAATTTTACGAAAGCAATGACTTTTGGTAAAACTATTGTTGAATACGATCAGGGTGAATTGAAAGATTTGATTATTAGCAGTTGGGAAAAGATTAAAGAATTGGCGAATTCAAATTGAGAAGAGGAGAAAATGAAAAAATGAGAAAGGGAAATTGTTTAATGAATAATAATCATTAAATGTTTTAAAAGCCAAAAGCTAACAGCTAATAGCTTTTTACCAAATGAATAAAAATTATAAGAAGTTAATACATTAATTTAAAAAATAAATCATAAAAAGTAAAAAAAATGAAAATAGCATTTACAGCAAAAGGAACAGAATGGGAATCAGAAATGGATCCACGATTTGGAAGAACTGAATTTATTTTAGTTTATGATGATGAAAAAGACGAGTTTACATCGTTTGATAATAGGGAAATTGAAAATGAGGCTCATGGTGCCGGACCAAAAACTTCTCAGAAATTATTTGAGATGGGACCAGAAGTACTAATTACAGGAAATGGACCTGGTGGAAATGCAGCTACAGTTTTAGAAAAGGCCGGAATAGAAATTTATATAGGAGCCGGGCAAATGTCTGTTAAGGAAGCATACGAAGCATATAAAAATAAAAATTTAAAAGGAGTTTAATGATGAAAAAATACGATGTAATAATAATCGGAGGCGGCCCTGCAGGAATAATAACAGGTGTGACAGCAAAAAAGCAACATCCTGAAAAATCAATGTTGTTGTTTAAAGAAGAAGAAAAGGGATTGGTTCCTTGTGGAATTCCCTATGTTTTTCATAGACTTGACGGTGTTGATAAAAATGTTATGGGACCGAAACCATTTGTAGATTTGGGTGGTGATGTTATAACAGAAAAGATTACTGATTTAAATATAAAAGACAAAACAGTTTTAACTGAAGCAGGAAATGAGTTTACTTATGAAAAGCTTGTTTTTGCTACAGGCTCTGAAGTAGTTATTCCTGATTTTATTCCTGGGTACGATCTTGAGAATGTATTTTATATAAAGAAAAGTTACGAATATATAAAACAGATTCACGAAGAACTAAAATCAAAAAAGAATATAGTTGTTATTGGCGGAGGCTTTATTGGTGCTGAGGTTGCTGAACAGCTTGCTCTAAATAAGGAGAAAAAAGTTACATTAATCGAAAGTGAACAATTTTGCTTTTCAAAAGCGTTTTCAAAGGAACTTAGTCAGATTGCCACTGAAGCATTAGCAGGAACAGATGTAAATATTAAAACATCAGTGCGTGTTGAAAAGGTTAATGGGGATAATGGCGTTGTTTCGTCTGTTTTGCTTGATAATGGTGATGAAATCCAGTGTGATGCTGTAATTATGGCTATTGGTTATAAACCAAATACTGATTTAGCAAAAAAGGCCGGACTGGAAATTAGTAAAACAGGAGCAATAATTGTTGATAATTATGAGCGTACAAAAGAGAAAGATATTTGTGCTGTTGGTGATTGTTCTCAAACCATTGGATTTTTAACAGGACGGATGGATCATGTTATGCTGGCGTCAACAGCAACTGCCGAAGCGCGTGTACTTGGACACAATCTTTTTGGTATTAAAATCAGAAAAACTTTTACCGGAACACTGGCTGTTTTTTCAACAGAAATAAATGGAATAGCAATGGCAGCAGCAGGTGTTAATGATAGTAATGCCGCTGAAGCAAGCATTGAATATTTGTCTGCTAAATTCAGTGATTTTGACACTCATCCCGGATCATTTGAAGATACTTCACCACTATCAGTTAAGCTCTTTGCATCACCTTGTGATGGTTCAATATTAGGAGGTGAAGTATGGGGTGGAAAATCTGCTGGCGAAATGATAAACACTATTAGTTTGGCAATACAAAAAGGAGTAACTGTTTACGAGTTTATATCTTTTCAAATAGGAACACATCCTTTATTAACAAGTGCTCCTACTAAAACAATTTTGATTAAAGCAGCCGAAGGTATAATGGCACAAATAAAAAAATAGTACAAAATGTAAGTATATGAAACTTTTAATGATATATATGAATCGGTTTTCGTATAATCCTACAATCAAAACAATTGAGTTGATGCCTGATTTTAGTGAAGGTAAAGAATACGAGAATGTTCAGACAGCATTTATTCAGGTTGAAAAAGAAGATGAAGAAAAGGAAAGTGAAGTAAAAAAGAAATTACTTAAAAATCTAAAATGGATAGCCGGAAAAAATAACACGAAACATATCATATTACATTCGTTTGCACATTTATCGGAAAGTAAAGCCGATCCTGAATTCTCAAAAGTATTATTCGATAATATCGATGAACGTTTAACTAATTCAGGATTTACTGTTGAACAAACTCCTTTTGGATATTTCCTGGATTTAAATGTTGAGGCACCGGGTTTTTCTCTAGCGCGTGTATTTAAAGAGTTTTAAAAGTTAAAATTATTAACAGTATAAAAATTATAGATTTTATGAGAATTAATGTGGCTTTTGCAACGGATGATGGAAAAACATTCATGGACAGGCATTTTGGAGATGCTGAGTATTATGATGTTTATGAGATTTCTGAAGCTGATTCGGAGTTTAAAAAAAGAATAAAAAATACTACAGAAGAAGATGACGAAAGCATTCATGCTGATCCTGAAAAAGCAAAAGGTGTTGCAGGTTTATTTAAAAATGAAAATATTAAAGTTGTTGTTTCCAAAGTTTTTGGCGCTAATATTAAAAGAATCAAAAAAAAGTTTGTTTGTGTTTTAATGAACGACAATAGTATTTCGGAAAGTATAAAAAATATACAACAGGGTATTCATATTATAGATAATGAGTGGAATAAAGGAGAAGAAAGGAATCATCTTAATTTAAAAGAATTATAGAAAATAGAAACTAACTTAATAAATAAAATATGAAACTTTCTGTTTTAACTGAAAATACTGCATCAGAGAAGTTTTTAGCCGAACACGGATTGTCCTATTACATCGAACACGATGTTGATATTCTTTTTGATACAGGGCATTCTGATGTTTTTTTACAAAATGCAAAGAAACTCAATATTGATATTAACCAGGTTGATACTGTTGTGCTTAGTCACGGTCACTGGGATCACGGTGATGGATTAAGATACATTAGCAATAAAAAGCTGATTTGCCATCCCGATGTTTTTCAGGAACGCTACAGAAAGAACGGCGATGAAAATATAGGACTTGAATTATCTTTTAAAGAGCTAAAAAATAAGTTTGATATTATTTATACCCGATTACCTTTTGAAGTATCAAAAAATATTATTTTCTTAGGCGAAATTCCACGAAATAATTCTTTTGAAGCACAAACGACTACATTTGAATTAGATGATAAAAAAGATGATTTTATTATTGATGATTCAGGACTGGTAATTAAACTGGAAGATGAAATTGTAATTATTTCAGGTTGCGCTCACTCTGGTATTTGTAATATGGTTGAATACGCAAAGAAAGTAACAGGAATAAATAAAATCAGGACAGTTATTGGAGGATTTCATTTAAAATATAATGATCAACAAACCAAAGAAACTATTAAGTATTTAAAATCGCAGGATATTGCAGAAGTATATCCATCGCATTGTACTGAGTTACCGGCTTTAGCAGCGTTCTATGATGAGTTTAAAATAAAGCATTTGAAGTCAGGGATGATTTTAAATTTTGATAAATAAAAAGAATAAATTCGGATTATCAACCCTGCCAAGGTTGTGTTAATAGACTGATAATCAATTTGTGTAATTTAAAATTTTAACAAAAATAAACCCTGGCAAGGTTTCAATTATAATTAGAAGAATGAAAACATATTTAGAATGTATTCCATGTTTTATGCAACAGGCGTATCGTACAGCACGAATTGCAACGAGCGATGAGAAAAAGATCAAAGAAGTGCTGAATGTTGTTGGCGAAATGATCAAATCGATTCCTATGGAAAATACTCCTCCCGAAACAGGAAATATAATTTATCAAAAAATCAGTGAAATAACCGAGGTTCATGATCCTTACAAGGAAATAAAAAAAGCAAATATTAAAGAAGCATTATCTCTTTATCCTGAATTGAAGAAAAATATTGAAAATTCTGATGATCGTTTATTAACCGCTATTAGAATTGCAATTGCAGGTAATGTTATTGATTTAGGTGTAAACAAAAAATTTAATATAGTTGATGACCTAAAACAAATACTAAAACAGGATTTTGCAATTTTTGATTATGAAGATTTTAAAAATCAGTTAAATAGAGCAGAATTGGTATTGTATTTAGGCGATAATGCAGGCGAGTCGGTATTTGATAAATTATTAATAGAAGAACTTGGTAAACCTGTTACTTATGCTGTTCGCGATATTCCTGTTATAAACGATTGTGTTATTGAAGACGCAGTTACTTCGGGTCTCGATAAAGTTGCAACACTAATATCTTCAGGAAGTACAGCACCTGCAACTATTCTTAGTTTATGCAATGAAGATTTTATTGAGAAGTTTAAAAATGCCGATTTGGTTATAAGTAAGGGCCAGGGGAATTACGAAGGCTTATCGCAGGTTAACAGAAGCGTATTTTTTATGCTTAAAGCTAAATGCCCGGTAATAGCAAATAATTTGAATGTTAAAGAAAACGATATAGTATTAAAGAGTATTAATATTCATTAAATGTTTAACTAAAATTTCGATTATGAATAAAGGTAAGTGGAATTTTATTATTGATGCAATAATGTTTGTATTAATGGCTGCAATTGCAGGATTAGGTTTACTAATAAAATACGTTTTACTTCCGGGTACAGAACGTTGGATAAAATACGGAAGAAGCGTTGATCTGACTTTTTGGGGACTCGACAGACACGACTGGGGAAGAATACATTTGATTTTAGCTTTGGTGCTGGTTGCATTACTTGCTCTGCATATTATTTTACACTGGAAGCTTACTGTTAGTTTATTTAAAAACTTAATTAATGGGAAAAAATCAAGAATTATTTCTACAATATTTTTGGTTGTTATTACAGTAGTACTGGTTGTATTCCCTTTCTTTATTCAGGTTGATGTACATGATACAGCTACTGGCAGAGAACGTTTTCATTCTGCATCAGAAGCTATAACTCCTGTTGAAATAGAAACAAAAACTCCTGACAATAATAAATCTGAAGGTGAAACTTTAGAAAAAGAAAAACCAGTTCAGATAATTGAAGAGCGTGAGGAACATGAACACCACGATATTGACCCTTCAATTGAGGTGAAAGGTTATATGACATTATCGGAAATATCAAGAAAATATAATATACCGGAAGATTATTTTAAAAGTAAACTAGATCTTCCTTCTTCGGTTTCAGGATCAGATCAATTAGGCCATTTACGAAAACAATATGGTTTTAAAATGAGTGAAATAGAACTGATTATTTCTAATTATAAAAAATAGCTTACCATGAAAAGAACAACTAAAATAGGAATTATTATTTGTGATCGTTACCATACATGCGGAGGTGGTAAATGTTTCAGATCTATGAAAAACAGGGAAGGGGCATTTAGTATTTATGACAAAAAAGAAGATCTTGAAATTGTTGGTTATACTACTTGTGGTGGTTGTCCTGGTGGGAATATTGAATATACTCCCGAAGAAATGATAAAAAACGGAGTTGATGTTATTCATCTCGCTACAGGTATGGTTGTAGGTTATCCTCCATGCCACCGTATTGATCATTTTAAACGATTTATAAAGGAAAAGTATGGCGTTGATGTAGTTGTAGGTACACATCCAATTCCTCAAAAGTATTATGAAACTCATACTAAATTGGGAACATGGGAATCTAAAGCGTGGAAAGAAATTATTGAACCAACTTTATCTAACGAAGAAATAAGGATTGCTTATAATTAAAAGGAGTCCAAATTACTTTGTATAAACTTTTTAATAATGTTCCATTACGGTTTATTTATCTATTGTAACGGAATTGTAAAATGAAATATACTACCCTTTCCAAGTTCGCTTTCCACCTCAATTTTTCCACCATGCTTTTCAATAAACTCTTTACAAAGAATCAATCCTAAACCAGTACCAGATTCTTTTTCAGTTCCCCGGGTAGTATATGATTCTTCAATTCTGAAAAGTTTTTCAATATCCTTTTGAGCAATTCCTACTCCATTATCTTCTATAAAAACAGACAATAAACCTGATCTATTACTTTCAGTTTTTTTGTCATAAATCTTTATTTCGCCATTTTTAGGGGTAAATTTTATTGCATTAGAAATCAGGTTCCTGATAATAAAATTTATCATCTCTTTATCAGCAGATACTTTTGTTGAATCTTTTATCAGATTTATAATGGAAATGTCTTTTTTTGAAGCATTTGGAGTAAGAAGATCAATGTTATCAGCAATAATATTATTTATATGTATTTTCTCAGGATTATAATTTATTTTTCCTTTTTGTGCTTTGGCCCAGGTTAATAAATTCTCAAGAAGATTTAATGTATTCTTAGAACTACCATAAATCAATTTAATAAATTTTTCTCTTTTATTTACATCATATTTTCTATGTTTTGATAATAATAACTCTGAAAACCCCAGTATTGTACTAAAAGGATTTTTGAGGTCATGAGCAATTATTGATAAGAATTTATCTTTGGTTGTATTTAATTCTTTTAATTTTGTTTTTTGTTTTTCAATTTGTTTATTTTTAGATAACAAAACAGTGTTTGCATTTTGTTTAATCCTGAAAAACATAAACGTTACAACTGAAATAATAATAAGAATAAAAGTGAGCATAACAGAATAATTTCTTACCTGTTTTTGTTTGTGTATTTCGGTATTATGGATTAATGTTTGTTCTTTCAGTTTTTGCTTGTATTCATGCTGTTTATTAATGAATTCAATATAAAATATTTTTTCGGCAAGTTGCCCGCTATAAAGACTATCGTTATATTTTATTATATAATCCTGATATTCTGCTACAACTTTATAATTTTCATTTGCCCTTTGAATTTGCGCTAAGGTATTATACGCATTTCGTATACTTAGTTTAGAACCTATTTCCTGAGCTGTTTTCAGGCTTTTTTCCGCATATACTATTGCATTATCATTATTTCCTTTACTTAAAAATATATTTGATATTTTATTACAGACATTGCACAATAAATCCTTATCAGAACTATTTTCAGCAATCTTTAGTGTCTTTTCATAGTTTTTCATTGCTAAGGTGTAATTCTTTATTTTGTTGTACAAATCACCAATATATTTATAACACACCGACTGTCCTCTAATATCATCAATTTCTGTACGTATTACTAATGCTTTGTCCAGGTGAGTCAGAGCCTGGGAGTAATTCTCTTTTTCAATCATCACCCTGCCTAAGTTAAAATGACAATAAGCTTGCATCCCCTCATTTCCGATTTTTTCTGAAATTGTCAATGCATTATTTAAATATTCTTCTGCATCTTTATAATTTTCCTGAAAAACATAAAGATTACCAATATTTATAAGCGCATATCCTTCTTGTTCTTCAAGATTGTGTTTTTTAGCCAGGTTAAGGCCTTTAGCATAGAAATCAAAAGTTTCTGTGTAATTACCTAAATTTCGATATGCTACACCAACAAAACTATGAGCTTTGGTTAAATTTTCGAAATCTTTATACTGCCGAGCTAATTCAATAGCGTGTAAACCGTATTTAATTGATTTTTGAAACTCCGAATTTCTTAATTTCCAGCTTATATTGAGAAGAATTTCGATTTTTGATGAATCATCAGCAAAATTTAATTTTTGTTCAAGGCTGTCTATTTCATGTTTGTTCTGCGAACTAATGATTTCAACCTTGCATAATACAAGAATTAATATAAAACTTAATAACAGTACAAAATTATTTTTCATTTATTAATTTTACGGCATAATAGATAAAATGGTTGCTGTTTCTAGGAACATTCTTTCAAGTGGACAAAATGATTGCTGTTTTTTAATTTTTTTTCAAGATGCGAAAAATGGATATTATTTTACTTTTTAATTTATTTCCACAAAAAATGGTGTCTACTTTCTTCTTATACCAATTATTCATCATAGTGTCGTATAAAGAAATTAAATTATTTTTTTCATTTATGAGGTATAAAATATTTGCATAGCTAAAGCTACGGAAATTTTTTCTACCGAAGTAAACGGGAAAAAGAAGTAATTTATATGCGACAATATGGTGTATAAATGGTATTATACAAAAATAAAATGCCTTTCCAGGTCAAGCATTGTCTTTTTTACACATTCTTCCAAATAGTATTGAACTACAAAATACAAAAAAAGTCCAAATTTTTAAATTTGGACTTTAATAATTGTTTTGATCTTAATTTTATTCTTTTATTAAATTTCTGAAAATAAACCAGATTATACCCGAAATTAGAAATAATACAAATCCATATAATGGAGCTATAAGAGAAACTCTAAGACCTCCTGCCATTAATGCAGGTGAAATATCACCAGCAGCTTGTATGGCTAATAACGCATTATATAGTCCAATAATCTGACCTAAAAGTCCAAATAGAAAAGCAAAGCTTCCAATAAAAATAATGAGAGAATTTTGTTTTGCCAGTTTTTTCAAATCTCTATTCTCAGAGTAATAATTTAAAAGGAATTTGATTGTAAAGAATATTACAACAATCCACATAATGTAAATTGGTAACATAAAAGAAATTCCACCCATAAATAAATGTTCTACTATCATGATTTATACATTTTGGTTAATACTTCAGCAATAGTATCCACTTAAAATCGTATTAAAAAAATATTTACGCCAAGGTACAGTTTTACATTGCACATAACAAAATCTTACACCTAAATACCTTATTATCGTTAAGGGTGCTAAACTTGTTGTTTACATAAAATATTATCCTTGTAAATGATTGAAGAATTTAATATAGTATCTTTGAAATGAGATATGGAAGACCAAAAGATATATTATTTATTCATAAAGAAAAGCAACTGGATATGGCATTTAATTTATTGGTTAGCTGCCGCATTTTTAATGTTTTTTATATTTAGTAATCGAAATTATGATCTTCAGATAAGATTAATATTAGTAAGTTTATTAATCGTAGTAAGTTATTTTATTACATTAACTATCAATAAATATTTAATTCCAAAGTTTTTATTTTCCGGAAAGTTATTTGTTTTTGCTTATATATTATTTGCAGTTTTCATCTTCACACTTTGGATAATATCTTTTTCAGTATTTATTATATTACTCTATAGCGCTTTTAATCTTCCTAATATAATTATTCCACAACGTGATGATATTGTGATATTAATTGCAGGGAATTATTTAATAGTAATTATGGCTGCGGTAATCCATTTTGTAAAGGAATCGTACCGGAGATTAATTGAGAAAAATAATTTAGAGAAACAAAGGCAATTAGCTGAAATAAAATTAAAAGAAGCAAATTTAAAACTTTTGCAAGGACAGATACATCCTCATTTTTTATTTAATATGTTAAATAATTTATACGGATTAGTAAAAGAAAATGTTGATAGTTCAAGAGAAGTAATAATAAAACTTTCGGGCTTGTTGGATTATATGCTTTACGAATGCGATAAGCGTGAAGTTCTGTTGAAAAATGAAATTGAATTTATTAATAATTACATTGAGCTGGAACGTGTTCGTCATGATGATGATTTTAATGTAAAAGTTAATTTCCCAAGTAATATAGATGATATAAAAATTGCACCATTAGTTTTGTTTCCTTTTGTTGAAAATGCCTTTAAGCATGGATTCCATAATCCAAATGAAAGTTTTATAAATATAGAATTAAATATTGATTTTGATAAGTTAAAGTTTGAAATCGAAAATAGTATTTCTAAAATGCAAGCTGATAAATATTTAAATCAGGAGGGCAAGGGGATAGGATTAAAAAATATTAAGGAACGCCTGGAATTAATTTATAAGGATAAATACAATTTAGAGATTATTAATGATGAAAATACTTTTAAAGTTAATTTAGAAGTTGATTTAAGTTAAATGGCCAATAAACCTAAATAAAGGACTTACAATCGAAAACTTTTATTAATTGAGGTGCTAAGCGGCTTTCTAAATTAGGTTTTATGAAAGTATAAAAAGACAAGTTGTTTATTAGCAAATCCCTGCCTGCGGCAGGCAGGCGCTAAGCACCTATTCTTGACTTTGAAATAGATGTTGGCTTTTGGCAAAAGGTGATTTCAGTTAAAAACGAAATTATTGATGTAGTTAAATGCTAATAGCAAAAGGCTAATAGCAAAATATATTAAAATTGATTAAAGATAAATGACCAATAAACCTAAATACAAATGTATAATTATTGACGATGAGCCCATTGCAATTAAAGTAATACAGGAGCATCTTGAAAAGTTTGAAAACATTGAATGCATAAAAGGTTTTACAAAAGCTATTGATGCTATTGAGATATTAAATAAAGAAAAGATTGATTTGCTGTTTCTGGATATTAATATGCCGGGCATTTCAGGTATTGAATTTTTAAAATCGCTTATAAATTCGCCCAAAGTCATATTTACAACAGCTTATAGAGAATTCGCCATTGATGCTTTTGAACTTAATGCAGTAGATTATTTAGTTAAACCAATATCTTTTGAACGATTTTTAAAAGCAATAAATAAATTTTTTTCACAAGCACAATCAAATCAGAAAACAGAAAATATAGAAATTCAGGAGAAGGACTACATTGTTTTAAAGGCGGATAAGAAGAACTATAAAATCCGGTATTCTGACATTTTATTTATTGAAAGTCTCGATAATTATATAAAGGTTCATACAAGTGATTATTCTATTATTTGTTATGAAAAACTCTCCGGTATTGAGAAAGAATTACCAATATCAGAATTTATCCGCATACACCGATCTTATATAATAAATTTAGCTAAAGTTGGTGTTTTTACATCAGCTTATGTTGAAATTGGAGACCGAAAATTTACGATAGGCAGGAATTATAAAGATGAAGTTCTAAAAAGGTTATCTTAGTATCTTGGTAAATCTTTAATTTCATTATAGTTGATTTTATACCTGTAATTTCGTAAATTTATTGAAAATAAACCAAATTGCTTTTTTAGAATCTTTCCCCGTAAACCTCTGATTCGTTATTAACTTAAATAACGTGCAAATTTTAAAGAAAAACATTTTAATAAACAGGAGGTTGTTATGCCAATTCAAAAACTGAAAAATTACTTAGATAATAACAAAATCAAATACGTTATTATTAGTCACTCTCCGGCTTTTACAGCACTGGAAGTAGCAGCTTCTGCCCATATCCCGGGTCAGGAACTTGCTAAAACAGTTATGGTTAAAATTGATGAAAGATTGACAATGATCGTACTACCCTCAAGGTACAAAATTGACTTTGATCTTTTAAATAAACTTACCGGAACAAAAAATGTAAAATTAGCCACTGAAGAAGAATTTTCTGATAAGTTTCCGGATTGCGAAGTTGGTGCAATGCCTCCTTTTGGAAATTTATATAACATTGAAGTTTATGTTGCAGAAACTTTGACAAAAGACGATGAAATTGCTTTTACAGCAGGATCGCATTCTGAATTAATTAAATTGTCATATAAAGATTTTGAGAAACTGGTAAAACCAACAATTTTAAAAATTTCAGCACTTGCATCTTGAATCTAGGAAAATAGTTTTTATACTAGAATTTTAGAAGAAGGTAATATTTTTAATTGCCTTCTTCTATTTTTTATAGAGTGTCAGTTATTTTCTCTTATCTTTTCTGAATCGTAAACGTTCTTCTTTGGTCATTTTTTCTGTTGCGTATTGTATGATTAATCGGGCACAATCATTTTTCCATTTCATTAGGAAGTCTTCGGTTGCGGCTCTGTCTCTTTTCCAGCATTCGCGTAAAAACCAACCCAATCCCTGATGTACTTCCCGTTCACTATCCATCATAATCGGATCAATAAAACTAAACATTTTTTGAAAATCATTTTTGTGCTTTAAAAGCTTGATCATGGAAACAGGAACACATCTGCGCTGAAATTTGTTTCTAGCATTTCGCCAGGTTGATAAATCATTAAGTTTAATGATTTCTTTTTTCCAAAATACAGGAAATAGCAATTGACATACTCCATCGGTGTGAGCCCAATTGTTTATTCCAAGAGAGAACCATGATTCTAACTCTTTAAAAGTTTTATAGTCGAATTCTTTCGAAAACTCATTTAAGAGTAACAATGCGAAACTTGGTAATTCATATTTTTCTTCTTTAACAAGTAGTTTAGATACTTTATAAACTAATTCAATATTGCACCACGATTGCGATTTAAATTCTTTTACTTTTTCTGGAATCATATCCTTATCTAATCCATATCCATTGTATCCACCTTTAAAGTAACGCGAATATTTCTTTACGATTTCCTCATTAGCATTTTGAATACAAATTTTTTTGATGTTGATATATAATTCTTGTGCTTTCATAAACTTATTTTACTTGTAAAATTTAATTGTACACTAAATATAATGGTTTACTTAAATCCGTAAGTCACAAGGTGACTAATTGATATAAAGGCAATTAAGTGTGCTGGCTTTCATCAAGTCACCTCGTGACTATTAAGCAAATTTAAGGGGTTTCAAAATCTTTTAGAAATTATTTAATCAAAAATATTAGAAAAAACTTGACAAGTATTTATAAAATTACGTAATTTGTACGATAATAGTAAAAAAATACTAAAAACGTAAATTGAAAGATGGAAAGTATATCTGATCAAAAGCTAAAGGAAATCTTAATAGTAGCTAAAGAATTGTTTTGGAAATATGGTTTCAAACGTGTTACCATAGAAGAAGTATGCAGAGAAGCTAATGTTAGTAAAATGACCTTTTACAAACATTTTAAAAATAAAATGGAACTCATTAAATATTTATTAAACCATATTTACGATAAAGCAATAAAACAATATCGTGAGATTATGGATAGTGATATTCCTTTTTATGAAAAGGTTAAAAAAACCCTGGACTTAAAAATGGAACAATCTAAAAATATAAGTAATGAATTTATGAACGATTACCTTCGTCATGCTGATTCCGAGATGGTAAAATTTCTAAATCAAAAAATGGATGAAAATCTAAAGATGATTGTCAATGATTATATTCAGGCACAAAAAAAAGGGGATATAAGAAAAGACATTAAACCTGAATTTATTCTTTATATATTAAATCACTTACAGGAAATTGTAAAAGACGAACAATTAGAAAAAATATATGATAATCCACAGGATATTATTATGGAATTTACCAATTTCTTTTTTTATGGAATATTACCAAGAAATAAATAATGTATAAAGCACAACTGACCATATTATTTTGTTTGACAATCTTTATTAAAAGTTTTTCTCAGGAAAGAAATTTTAATGAGCAAGTAATTGGCTGGCTTACTTTTAATATTGATAATCCTTTTATGACTCAGGCAGGAATACGTTACTTACCTGAACTCACGAGTAATAAAACTTTTAATAATAATCTGAATTTAAAAACTGATTTATCGCTTAATGCCTATGGAAATGTGCTAATGTACGGATTCGATAGTACTGAGACAAATGCTAAAATAAAACCTTATAGATTACAGTTAGGCCTTTCAGGCAACCAGTTTGAAGCACGTGTTGGGTTGCAAAAAATCAGCTTCGGATCAGCTTCAATGCTACGGCCACTTATGTGGTTTGACAGATTAGATCCCAGAGATCCGCTTCAGTTAACAGATGGTGTATATAGTATTTTAGGGAAATATTACTTCTTAAATAATGCAAATATTTGGTTTTGGACTTTGTATTCAAATAAAGATACCAAAGGATGGGAGATTTTCCCAAGTAATAAAGAAAAACCCGAAATTGGGGGACGAATTCAGTTACCGCTTTTTACAGGTGAGATTGCCGGAACTTACCATTATCGCGAAGGAATTTTTAATGGCACTTTTGCTGATACTTTATCAAACAGAAATGGGTTTTCGGAGAACAGATATGCACTTGACGGGAAATTCGATTTAGAAATTGGATTTTGGTTCGAAGCGGCTATAATTCATCAAAATTTGGACTTTACAAATCAGCGTTATCAACGATTAATTAATATTGGTGCAGATTATACGTTTGGTTTAGGTAATGGATTAAATATGATAACAGAATATTTTACATATCAAAAAACGGAAGATGTTTTTGGTAAAGGCAGTGGAATTGATTTTGGCGCTATTTCTTTAAATTATCCTTTAAATATAATTAATAATATACAGGCTATCGTTTATTATGATTTTACAAACAGTGAATATTATCGATTCATAAATTTTTCATGGACCTATGATAACTGGATGATTTATATCATGGGATTTTGGAACCCGGAACAGTTTAATATTTACAATTATGCCGATGCCAATATTTTTGCCGGAAAGGGTTTTCAATTAATGATAACATTTAATCATTAATTTTAATTAAGAAATTATTAGGATGCAGGATACAGAATATAGAATACAGTAAAGACGCAATGTATTGCGTCTCAACAAGCACGATAAAGAATTAAACTTGAAACTCAAAACTAATAAACTTTGAACTATAAACTTTAAACTAATATATATGGAACAATCATCAATAATAACTATTAAAGAGTTAATAAAACGATTTCCGGTTGGAAAAGGAGAGTTTACAGCCTTAAATGGTATAAACCTGGCTTTTAATACTGGCGAATTTGCAGGAATTGTCGGGCCAAGCGGATCTGGTAAAACAACTTTACTTAATATTATTGGATCTTTAGACACTGCTACCGAAGGAAAAGCTGTTGTAATGGGACAATCAACCGGTGATCTGACAACAAAAGGTGCAGCTAAACTTCGAAGAAAACATTTAGGCTTTATTTTTCAAACCTATAATCTGCTTCCGGTTTATACTGTTTACGAAAACGTTGAATTTCCTCTATTATTATTGCAAATGTCTGATAGTGAAAGAAGGAAAGCCATTAATGATGCTTTAGAATGGGTAGGATTAACAGATAAAATTAAATCTCGTCCTGCACAGCTATCAGGTGGGGAATGTCAACGTGTTGCTATTGCAAGAGCTATGGTAAAAAAACCGGAAATTGTTTTAGCAGATGAACCAACTGCAAATCTTGATGCAGCAAATTCTCATAATATTCTAAAAATGATGCTGAAGCTGAATGAAGAACTTAAAACGACTTTCATTTTTGCTACTCACGACGATAAGGTAATAAAATATCTAAAACGTAAAATTAGCCTTGAAGATGGTAAGGTCGTAAAGGATGAGATTATTAAAATTAAAGGAGACTAAATAACATGATAGCAATTAAATTAGCCTATCGAAATTTAGTTGGGGCGGGCTTACGAACCTGGCTCAATGTAATAGTATTGGCTTTTGTCTTGTTTATGATCATCTGGCATTATGGAATTCTTGACGGATGGAATGAACAGGCAAACAGAGATATGAAAGCCTGGGAAGTTGGTAATGGTCAATACTGGCAAGAAAACTATGATCCTTATGATTTCTTTACATTAGAAGAAAGTCATGCTAAAATTCCCGAAGCTTTAAAGAAAGCTACTAATGATGGAATTGTAACTCCTATTTTAATTAATCAAGGTAGTATTTACCCTGAAGGTAGGATTCAAAGTATGCTTCTGAAAGGAATTACTCCAGATCAAAATGTAATTGTACTACCAAGTGAAGAACTGAATGTTGAATCTGAAGAAATACCTGTTATTATTGGTAGAAGAATGGCAAAAAGTTGTAAACTGCAAGAAGGTGATGTTACTACAATTAGGTGGAGAGATATAAACGGAACTTTCGATGCTACAGAAGTAAAAATAGTGAAAGTATTTAACTGTGACGTCCCAAATGTGGATCAGGGGCAAATCTGGATTCATATAGAAAAACTTCAGGAAATGATGCAAGCTTATGGTGAGGCAACGATGTTTATTATCGGTGAGGATTTTGAAATGAATGAAACAGTTTCAGGTTGGGAATATAAGGACTTTGATTTCTTAATGACAGAGATGAATGAAATGATGAAGATGAAAAAAGTGGGAGGATCCTTTATGTATGTTATTCTCATGCTATTGGCAATGTTAGCAATTTTTGACACTCAAGTGTTGTCTATTTTCAGAAGGCAAAAAGAAATAGGAACTTATATTGCAATGGGAATGACACGTGCGCAAGTAGTTAGTCTTTTTACTGTTGAAGGAGCAATGCATGCAATTTTAGCAGTTATATTCATTGGGATTTTTGGAACACCACTTTTAATTTGGTTAATGTCTATAGGAATGACCATGCCTGCCGGATCTGATGATATGGGTATTGCTATTGCTGAAACAATCTATCCTGTTTATGGAGCTGGTTTAATCATTGGTACTTCATTACTTATTTTTGTAATTACTTTGATTGTTAGTTATCTGCCAGCCCGTAAAATTTCTAAAATGAAACCCACTGATGCAATAAAAGGAAAAATACAATGATACGTTTTTTATTTAAAGGATTATTAAGAGACCGGAGTCGTAGTTTACTACCCATTCTGGTTGTTACTGCAGGTGTTACACTTACTGTTTTTTTACACTGTTATATTACAGGTGTTTTGGGTGAAATGATAGAATTTTCAGCAAAATATACTTCAGGTCATGTAAAAGTAATGACTCGTGCTTATGCTGAAAATAAAAATCAGTTACCTAATGATCTTGCACTTATCGAAGTAAATGATTTAATAAGTAACCTGCAGAAAGACTACCCAACTATTGAATTTGTTCAAAGAATAAACTTCGGTGGTTTATTAGATGCTCCCGATGAATATGGAGAAACAAAAAAACAAGGTATCGTAGGAGGAATTGCTGTTGATCTAATATCTGAAAATAGTAAGGAAATTGACAGATTAAATATAAGAAACTCGTTAGTAAAAGGACGAATACCTGAGAAACCAAATGAAGTTTTAATTAGTGATGAATTTGCAAATAAACTAGAGGTTGATCTAGGAGAAACTGTAACTCTAATTACTTCGACAATGTATGGTGGCATGTCAATTCAGAACTTTGTTGTTGCCGGAACTATTGAATTTGGTGTTCAAATAATGGACAGAAGCGGAATGATTGCTGATATTTCCGGAATTCAAAATGCCATGGACATGCACGATGCATGCGGTGAGCTATTAGGGTTTTTAGATATGGCAAATTACGATGATATTACTGCATTAAATGTGGAAAATACTTTCAATGAAAAGTATACTGATCTAAATGATGAATTCTCGCCTGTTATGACCCGATTAAAAAATGATTCTATTATGTCTGGATACTTTGACTATGTAGATAGTTTTGTGGGAATAATTGTAACTATTTTCATATTGGCAATGTCTATTGTTTTGTGGAATACCGGATTAATTGGAGGATTAAGAAGATATGGTGAGATAGGTGTTCGTTTGGCAATTGGTGAAGAAAAAGGACATATATACCGTTCAATGATTTATGAAGCTTTGTTGATTGGTATAGTAGGTTCTATTTTAGGAACGCTGGTTGGGCTTGGATTCTCATATTGGTTGCAAGAAGTAGGAATTAATGTTGGAGATATAATGAAAAGTTCAAAAATGATGATGCCAAATGTTTTTAGGGCAAATATTACAACACCGGCTTACTATATAGGGCTTATTCCTGGTCTGTTCTCTATAACTCTTGGTACAATGCTTTCAGGAATTGGAATCTATAAACGTAAAACAGCACAATTGTTTAAAGAATTAGAAACTTAAATTAGATAATAGATATTAGATGTGAGACACAAGACTAAAAGTGTTTTTTATCTCATATCTCAAATCTCAATACTAAAATCTATTAACATGAAAACATTAATAACAATACTTTTGCTAACAGGGAGTTGTCTTATCCAGGCTCAAAATCCAACAGGAAAAGAAATACTCGAAAAGATTGACAAAAACATGGCTTCAAAAAGTACAATCTCTACATCAAAAATGATAATTCATGGAGCCAGACAAATACGTACTATTGAAGCAAAAAGCTGGGGAATTGGTGATGAAAAATCATTTACTGAATATCTAGCTCCGGCTCGTGAAAAGGGTACTAAAATGCTCAAGCTTGAAGATGAATTATGGATTTATTCTCCAGGTTCAGACAGAATTATTAAAATTTCCGGGCATATGCTCAAACAATCATTAATGGGTTCAGATCTTTCCTACGAAGATATGATGGATAATGTTAAATTGCTTGAAGATTATGATGCAGTAGTAATTGGTTCTGAGCTTATAGATGAAAGAGATTGCTGGATAGTAGAATTACAAGCAAAAACAGCTGAAGTAAATTATCAAATTCGTAAAATTTGGGTTGATAAAGTTCGTTATATTCCGCTAAAAGAAGAATTGTATGCTAAAAGTGGTAAGCTTTTAAAAAGAACAGAATTATCGAATATAACCAGAATTGGGAATCGTTGGTACCCAAAGAAAATTGTTTTTAAAGATATGCTTAAAAAGGGTGATGGTACTGAATTTATTATTGATGAAATAGAATTTGATAAAGAAATTGATGAGTATATTTTCACTAAAGCATCTCTAAAATAAAGTGCTGTAAAAGAGTACCAATTCGGTGCTCTTTTTTAGTAACCAGAGTTTCTACCTTTATGTTCTCTAAGCATTTTAAAACGGGTAAAACCCATTTCGTAATATTTATCAATATCAAAATCCATAAGCCCGTGCAATTTACGGGGTTTAACTTTATGCATGCACCATTTTCTTCGAATAAAGAATGAGTAGTAATAATATATGAGTCTTATAATTATGTTTGTACTTCCCAGAATTTTATTTCTTTTTGAAATATAATCGTAGCATATTCTGTTAGGGCATGTTAATGCACAACCGGCATTGCCAAATAAAGTTATTCTTTCTTTTTGTTCAATACTATTTAATAATTCAGTATTGTAATTCACATTCATTGGAAGTACTATCGTATCGTATAATTCAAACGCCTCGTTAACTTTTTCAAGCGAATCGATTTCTTTTAAAATACTTGCTTCGATCTTATATAATGGAAAATCTTTTTTTACCCATTTAACAAAATCATCATTTGTAATTATAAGAGAGTTTCCTTTTTTATGGTATTTTTCAAGCAAAGGTTTGTATTTTTCATACTCCTTTTGTGAAACATAATGGTTTGTAAAAGGAATTCTTAAACCAATATTATTTTCCTGCAAAAATTTATAATCCTTATCAGAAATTTGCCTGCTTAAAAAAGGTCGGCCACTGTATAACGATGTACGTTCAACAAAGCCAAAAATACTATCTATCTTATTTAAAGGAATATTTGGGAAATATTTATTAAAATAGTCTTTTACAGGTTGTCTGTGTTTTTTCCCCCGTGCAGAAATGGTATATGCTGTATTGTCCATTGTAATTCAAATCTGTTTTTTACAAATATTGAAATAATATTTAAGATTTTATTTTTTTAATTGATAAAATATTCCTCGTTCCTGTCTGTATGTTTCTATTTTATTTTCAGAGTCAAGTACATCGAGATATTTATTAATTTCGTTTACGTGAAGACCTAATATTTTTTCAAGATCTTCCAAAGTACATGGACGGCGCGAAATTGTCTCCACAATAGCATTTTCGGTATCTTTCCGAAACGATTTATTGTCTTTTCTGATTGCTGATGAAGCAATTATTTCAACATTACTCATGTTCCATAAATCGATAATATTTTGTAATTCAATTCTACTGGCAGCTCTGATTTTATCAATAACACCTGGACGGTCGAGTGTATTTAACTGAACTTTTTCTGGTTTGATTTTTAAAATAGCTTCTTTTAATAAATTCAGGTTTTCTAAATCATCATTAAATCCTGGTAAAATCATTATTTCCAGCCAGATTGTACCTTTAAACTCTTTACTGAAATCAGTTAATCCCTGAATGTAATCTTCGATATTCAAATTTTTTGAAGGACGGTCGATTTTTTTGAAAGCATTACTTGTTGCAGCATCAAGTGATGGTAAAATAATATCGGCCTGTAATAACTCTTGTCTTACTTCGGGTTTACTTAACAAACTACCATTTGTTAGTACTGCTACAGGTATTTCGGAGTAATTAGTTTTTAAATAATCTATTATCTTGCCAATATGAATATTTAATGTAGGTTCTCCTGCACCTGAAAAAGTAATATAATCAGGATTGTCATTATTTTTAAAAAAGTCAGTTAGTTCACTGATTATTTCGTTATAAGAAACATATTCTTTTCTTTCTGTTGTTAGATTATTTGTTGCACCACATTCGCAATAAATGCAGTTTAGTGAACAAACTTTATGAGGTACTAAGTCAACTCCTAATGACATACCGAGTCTTCGCGATGGTACTGGACCAAATAAATGCTTATACATTTTAAATTTTAATTATTATTTTTAGCAAAATTAATCAAACAGAATAATTTTAACATTAAATTTAAAAATATAATTCAGGAATTTATTTTTTAAATCAAATTAAGATGATATCCGATATGAGTAATGATAATTCATATAAAGAAATCGCATTAAGTGTATTTGAGGCAATGAATACAAGTAACTTTTCTGAGTTTGAAAAAAATGCTGCCGATGATTTAAGCTTTGATTTTCCGGGAGCTGGTAGAGTAGAAGGTGTTAAGCGGGTAATTCTTTTTTTTAAAATATTACTTAGAAAATACAACAAGCTGACTTTTACAGTTTCTGATGTTATTGTAGAAAATAAAAAAGCATGCGTTGTATGGACAAACAAGGGTGAAGAGAAAGATGGAAAACCATATAAAAATAGTGGAATAACTTTATTTCATTTTACTGATGATAAGGTATCTTTAATTAGCGATTATTTTAAAGATACTTCATTTATAAATTCCAAATAAACTCGAATGAAAAAAGTATTAGTGTTAGACGGAAGTACCAGAAAACTGGGAAATACATCTGTTTTGTTACAACATTTTATTGATGGAGCAAAAAATAATACAGAAAATATTGAGCAAGTTACGGCTAAAGAGATTGATATTAAGTATTGTAATGGTTGTCTGCGTTGTAATTTAATAAAGCGTTGTTCTATAAGAGAAGATGATTGGGAAGATTTAAGTCAAAAAATTGACGAAGCAGATGTTTTGGTATTTGCATCACCAATATATTTTCATTATGTAACCGCTCCATTAAAAAATATTATAGATAGGTTCAGGTCTTTTGTTCATGTCCAGATTACAGAAACCGGTTTAATTCATACTCCTTTTAAGAAATGGAATAAAGATTTTGTATTATTACTCTCAATGGGGTCTTCGGATGATTCTGATGCCAAACCGGTAATTGATTTGTTTGAATACATGAAAGAGGTATTAGGCGATAAAAACAGGTTGCATGTGATTAAAGCAACGCGTTTGGCTGTAATAAAACAAGTGCAAAAGACTGAAGAGGAGCTTAAAGAATTATATCCAAAACTTAAATTGGATGAAAGCCTGGCAGAAGCAGATTTTATAAAAAATCAAGAGATATTGAAAGAATGTTTTGATTTGGGGAAAGCACTTACAAAATAATAAGTTAGAATATTTTCTTTTTTAATTAGATTTTAATTTCCCCATATTTTCATTGAATACTTCAGAATGGTACCTGAAATCAAATTCTGGATTTTCTACAATTGCTCCAATTGTATAATCAAAATAACCTTTAATAAATTGTTTTGGAAAGATGTAAATCTCATCTCCATTTTCATCAGTGTACGGAGGAGTTTCAGTTAAAATTTGTTCAACTGCTGTGTTTTTTGCTTTATGTTTACTTAATTCGTCAGAATAGTGATTGTAAGTATCTTTTGAAATACAAATTGCAATAACATAATGTCCGTATTGTTTATGTTCATGATGCCTGTGTACAAGATATAATTCATCATTATAAATATATTCAGCAGTTTTGTAAAAAGAGTTAACAAATTTAAATCCTTCTTTAAGTATTGTATTTGCAACCTTTTCTGATGCTGTATAATGTAAAAAAAGTTTTATATTTTCATCATTCTCAAAAAGAAAATTTCTGATTTTTTTATCAAGTAATTTATCTTTAGTTACAGCTCCGGAAAATTCAGGATTTTTTAAGTTTTCCAGAAATCGTATAATATCCTTTTTGTCTAATTTGCTATCTGGTCTTTCAACTTTATCATAAAAAGATTTTAGAAGATTATTCTTTTTTGCAAGCTGTAACTGTATATGAATAATATAAATAAACAGAATGAAAATTAAAATAAACTCTCCTGAGATACTAAAACTAAAATCCGTAATAAGATTGATTATATTCATTATTATAAAAATTGTAATGAATAAAGATATTGAAAACAAAGGATTAAATGAAGAATTAAATGTTAAATTTTTTCGATATAGAAATAATTGTATCAAAACTTATTATTTTTTTACTTTTTACAATTAAATAATACAACAAATTAATATTGATATTCAATTTTGATAACTAATTTATTAACGAATTAAGAAAGCCCTTTTAGCTTTAAATATTTTTCTGCAACATCTAATTTTTCAGAACTCCCAATATCAAACCAATAACCTTTATCATGTTGATAAGTTAATATTAGATTGTTTTTTGAAAGTTCAAGATAGTTGTGAACAATTGAAAATTTCCCTTCTTGCTTAATGTTATTAAAAATGGCAGGACTAATAATATGAATTCCACTAAAAGCTAAGGATGTGTATTTTTCTGAAGATCTTGAGATTATTTTTTCTGAGGTCTTTGTATTTTTCCAACCCGATAATTCTTGTTTGTCATTAAAAATGAAATATCTGCTTGATGCCCTTTTTCTAACAGCTAATGTAGCAAGTGCTTTATTTTTATTGTGAAAGTCAATCATTCCTTTTAAATCAATGTTGCTAATTATATCAACATTATGCACAATAAAAGGTTCATTGCTATTAAAAAACCAGGAGGCCTTTTTTAAACCGCCACCTGTATCCAATAATTCATTTGTTTCATCGGAGATTTCAATTCGAATTCCAAAATTGTTTTTGGTTTTTAAAAAGCCAATAATTTGATTGGCAAGATGATGCACATTAATAATAATTTCATTTACACCAATACTTATCAAATTTTTAATAACTAATTCAATCATAGGTGTTCCGTTAACCGGAACCAATGCTTTAGGTGTATTATCAGTTAGAGGTTTTAATCTTGTGCCTTTTCCTGCAGCAAAAATCATTGCTTTCATTAGCGTTCCATTTTTAAAATATCTTGCTCAATATGATTGACTGCAATATTAATATCAAAATCTTTTTTAAGGTGTTGTGAAAGGTTTTCGGCACAATATACCGATCGGTGTTGTCCTCCGGTACAACCAAAGTTTACCATCAAATGCGTGAATTCACGTTTAATATATTTTTTCACGGATTGATCAACAATTGCAAAAATATGGTTTAAGAATTCTGACATTTCCGTTTCATTTTCAAAAAACTGAATAACTTCTTTATCCTTTCCCGTAAGATTCTTGTATTCTTCATACCTTCCAGGATTATGAATTGATCTGCAGTCGAAAATGAATCCTCCGCCATTTCCGGAATTATCTTCAGGCAGTGCTCGTTTATATGAAAAACTATTTATTGTAACTGTTAATTTCATCTATTTATAATTTGAGTAATAATTTGTTTCAATTCAGGCATCTGATCAAGTATGTCAATCTTATCTTTTAAATAAACTAAATTACTGATTGCTAAAGGAATGCTTTCAATAAAGTGATCTTTCTTTTCGATTAATCCACGTAAACCATAAGCTCCCAGTGTTTGCAAAACCCTAATTAATGCAAATGCAAAATAATATTCAATAAATTCATCTTTATTTATTGGGGCAAATTGCTGAGCAACTTGAATATAATGATCTAATAAATAATTTTTGATATGTTCCGGCATTTCTGCTTTTGCCTGAAATAAAAGAGATACTAAATCATATTGTAATGGTCCTTTTCGTCCACCCTGGTAATCGATAAACCAGGGTTGATTATTAACTAATAAAATATTTCTTGCCTGAAAATCACGAAACATGAAATAATTATTATCCACAGTTAACAGGTACTTAGCGAAAAGATCAAAATCTGAATTTATTTTTTTTTGATTATAATTTAATTTCAAAGCATCTGCATAATTTGTTTTGAAATAATTCAAGTCAAATTTTATAGCATTCTCATCGAATTCAGAATAGGGGTAACATTTTGAAAAGTCAAAATTACTTCCGGCAATAATTTGTATTCGTATTAATTCCTGAATTACTTTTTTATAGATTTCTAAAGCTTTAACAGGAAATTTATTTCCTGTTTTGTTAGCAATTAACCATGAAAGAAGTTGATTATCGCCCAAATCTTGAATCAAATAAATATTTTCATCTAGTTTTGCACAATATATTGCAGGAACATTTATTCTTGATTCCAGAAACTGATTTGTAAAATCAATGAAAGCAATATTTTCTTTGTAATTATCATTGTAAACTCCAATTGCAGTAGTATCCTTTTTCTGTATGCGATAATAAATACGGTTGGATCCTGAGTGGGGAAGCTTTTGAATACTTTCAGGTTTTGAGCCACACCAGTCTTTAAATAATAAACTTAATTTGTTTTTTATGTTTAAGATTTGATTCATTTATCCGAAAAAGTAAACTAAAACTACAATTATAATTAAAGCAGGAAGCATATTCAGAATTTTTAGCTGTTTAATTTCAAGAATATGAATTCCTAAACCAATCAACATTAATCCTCCAATGCCGGTTAATTCATTAATAATGCTTTCGGCAAAGTAATCGCCAAAATAAGTTGCGAGTAGTGTTAATCCGCCCTGATATATCAACAAAGGAATTACAGAAAATGCAACACCAAAGCCTAGTGCTGCTGCAAGTGCAATTGAAGAGACACCGTCTAAGACGGATTTTGCTAATAACAGGTTAGGTTTTCCACCCAAACCTTCCTCAATTGCTCCCAAAATAGTAACAGAACCCATGCAGAACAACAGAAAAGCAGTGACTAAACCTTCAGAAAACCTGGAGTTGGTTGATTTAAACCGGTTTTTCATATTATTCCCAAAGCGATTAATAAATTTATCGATATTAATCCATTCGCCTATTATTCCACCACTTACTATGCTTATTACCATTAAAAACATATTATTTGTTTTTAGTGCCATAAAAACTCCAATAAAAAGTGTAAACAGCCCGATTGCCTGAAAAATAATTTTAATAAATCGTTCCGGAAGCTTTGCGTTTAAGCTAGTTCCAATAATACTTCCAATTATTATTGCTGCAGCGTTTATTAATGTACCTGTCATAAATCAATATATTTTCTGATAAAGATAATAAGTTGAATGTTTAATGTTTAAGGTTGCCTCTAAAAATTGAATTCTTTCAAGAAACAAATATAGTGAATAAGATGCAAGGAATATTTTTTTGTAATAGCCATAGCTATTTCACAAAAAATATAACGCAGTCAGACCTGCCGTCGGCAGACAGGTTGTTTATTATATTTGTTCCCTACGGGTTTCCATAGTTTTCCAAATACTGCTTCAAATTTTATCACATTATCCCGATAGTGTTTCAAAAATTTTCATTGTCTTTGAAAAACTATGGAAATCTTGATGTGATTGAATTTATAGAGG
>JAIORB010000057.1 GCA_021108325.1 Bacteroidales bacterium
TGATCGACAATTGCATCTTTTACTCTTAATGCCACATATTTTGAATGAGAAAAATGTTCAGAGTAAACAACGCTATCTACAGCAAAAGTATTTTTTAAATCAAAATATGTACTCCAATCTATTGTTTGAATTTTATTATACAGTTCCTTATCATCAGTCACCTTAAGCTCTACAATAGGTTTCAATACTCTCAGTGCTGTTCTTAAATGAAAATTTGCCCTGTACATTAAATCCTTGTCGCCGGTAAATTCGACCATTCGGTTTCCTTTTTTCAAATCAGACGCACCTAATTGTTTCAATTCATTAAAAAGAACATCTTCTAAACCACGAAAGGTTTTAGCAACCATCTGAAAACTATTATTCTTACTTACCACTTTTAATTATATTATATTTTATTTTCTATCTAAAAACTCGTTTACATGCTTAAGGGCATTATTGAAGCGATCATCGCCTTTTCCCTTCACTATTTTATAATTAAATCCAAGCCTATTCAATTCTTCTTTATATATTTCAAATAATTGTTCTCTCATCGCACCACCATTTTCTCTAACGGGATCAGGAATCCATGGTATATCATTATTACATAATAAAAATAAATCGATATTACTATCTTTAATTTTTTCATCAATCCAATCAGGAACTTTGTTGAAAACCAATTTAAACCATATTTTAGTAATTATCAAATATGTATCATAAAACAGAATCTTATTTGCCTTTTGATAATATTCATTTTCCAACTCAATTTGTTTATCTGCAATGTGTTCAACATCATCATAAATATATGGCCTTTTAAGATTTTCAATATATTCACGAGCATATTCAGGAACCGACACTGTATTATACTTACCAGACAAAAACTCAGACAATTCTGTTTTTCCGGTAGATTCAGCACCAATTAAAACTATACGTTTAATTTCTTTTTCCATTCGATATAACCTAATATTGCCAGTACAGTATAAACGGCAAACAATATTACGGTTGGATATAATTCTTTATAAATATACAATCCTAAGGATACAGAATCAACAATAATCCAGATAATCCAGTGTTCAATAATTTTCCTGGCTAACATCCATGTTGCAACAAAACTGGCTGCAGTTGTAAATGCATCCCAGTATGGAATTTCCGAATCGGTATAATTCACTAAAACATACGATATAATAACAAATAAGACTATAGTAGCTAAAAACAAATATATTCCCAGTTTAATATTCGTTTTAGTTATCTTCAGATCATCCTGTTTTTTACTTTTTGCACCAAACATCCAGTGAGACCAACCATACACACTCACTATGAGATAATATACCTGTAAACCCATATCAGCGTAAAACTTGGTAACAAAAAAAACATATATATATAATGCAGAAGTAATAAAACCAACAGGCCAACACCAAATATTTTGCTTTATGGAAAGAAGAATATATAATAACCCGAAAATCAGGCCTAGTAACTCAATATAATTATTACTTATCCAAAGCAAAACCTGTTGCAGCATTTTAAAGATATTTTAATAATTATAAAAATCGAGATTTTATTGGGTATTTAAGACTTGTTTTTCGTAGCGATCCCAGTTTTTCATTATTTCAATTGCCTTATTAAATCCTTTATCACGAACATTTACAATTTGGAAATACTCACTCATATCCCACAGATCACGTGCTATTAAAGCTTTAACAATTAATCTAAAATCATCTTTGGATTTTTCAAATTCCTCATCAGTAGTTTCAATATCGTTTTCTTTTCCGTATGTAAAAAGATCATTTAATATCTTATCAGTAACTTTAAAGCGATCATTGTATGTATTAAAATCGGGATACCCGGATTTTAGCTTTTTCCTGTTTTTATCAATATATTCCAGTACAAAAGAATTAAGCACGCCTTGTCGTATCATTGTACTATAAAATCCCGTGACAGATGTTGTATCTAAAGGAATAAATATATCGGGCATAATACCACCACCTCCATAAACAACCCGGTTGTTCTTTAGTGTTTGATATTTTAATGAATCGGGCAAGTTTATGCTATCCTTATTTAAAAACTCGCCATGTTCATAACGATTAAATAATTCTTTCTCATATTCTTCTTTCCCATCTTCGTAAGGCTTTTGAATCAATCTTCCTGTTGGAGTATAATACCTGGCTACAGTTAACCTTATCATTGAACCATCTGGTAAAAACATTGGTTTTTGTACTAAACCCTTACCAAATGATCTTCGGCCAACAATTATACCTCTGTCCCAATCCTGAATTGCACCGGAAACAATTTCGCTTGCAGACGCCGAACCTTCATCTATTAATACAATAACTTTACCATCTTTACATTGTCCATTTCCTGTAGCTTTACTTTCTGTTCTGGGCACCTGTAATCCTTTCGTATAAACAATTAATTGACCTCTCTCCAAAAATTGATCGCTAAGATCAATCGCCTTATCTAAATATCCGCCTCCATTATTTCGTAAATCCAGTATAATTGATTTTGCTCCTTGCTCTTTTAACAAATTTAATTTTTCCATAAATTCATTAAGGGTTGTCATCGCAAAGCGATTTATTTTTATGTAAGCAATCTCATTATCAATTAAATATGCTGCATCGACACTATAAATCGGTATTTTATCTCTAATTATTGTGAAATGTAAAATCTCGTTTACGCCTTTTCTTTTAATTCCAACATTTACTTTGGTTCCTTTTTCGCCTAATAATCTATCACGAACTCCTTTGGTCGAAATCTCAATTATAGCAACATTCTCGCCATCAATCTCAACAATCCTATCTCCCGCCCTTAAACCTACTTTTTCGGATGGACCTCCTGATATTGGAGATATTACATAAAGAGTATCATTTAAAATATTAAATTGAATTCCTATACCTTCGAAATTTCCTTCGAGAGGTTCATTCATTTCTTTTACTTCATCGGCAGGAATATAAACCGAATGAGGATCTAATTCTTTTAAAATATCAATAATAGCATCTTCAACAATCTGTTTTGAATCAACTGAATCGACATAATAAGTGGATATATAACCCAAGGCTCTGCTAAATTTAAATATATCTTCGGTAAGATATTGTGAAAATAATTTAGCAGGTAATAAAAACAATAATAATATAAATATATATCTGGAAAATTTTAGCCTAATCATAATATGCTGATTTGATTTGCAATTATATAACAAATTTTAATCCGAAATTATTTTCTTGGGATTAAATTAAACGGGATTTTTATAACATCTGACAGGTCTTCACCATCTTCAAATATCTGGTCATCAATATCATCATAATACCAATCAATCTTTATGTTTGCTCCTTTATTAAATAATTGCTTAAAATGATCCAATAACTGTAAAATATATTTTGATGATGCTGAATTCATGTAAGCTAAATCAAACTTTAAATTAAAGTTAAAATTTGATAAATCGCTTTCATCCTCAAAGATTTTTTTTACGTAATTCTCTACTCTATATATTATAGATTCATAAAAAGCAATAACATCTTCGGGACGAGAGATCCCGATTAGCTCAAATTTTTGATTTTTAACATCAAGTACTATTTTAGGAGTAATTTCTGTTGATTCAATATAAAGATTTTCCATAGCTTGTAAGAAGGCTTTAATTTGGGATTAAGCAATATTTCATTCGTGTAAACATTATTTAAGACTATGAATTTTAATTAATTATAGTCTAAATTTTAAATTATATCTTTCTATTACCATGGAACATTCATGTTTATTCATATCCTTATTGTGAACGATAGTGCATGAATGTTTCAAGTGTGTAATATAGTAATTTATTGTCAGTTTTCTGAAAGGAATAATCAATTTTATTCCCATTCTATCGTTGCAGGAGGCTTAGAGCTAATGTCATAAACCACCCTGTTTATTCCTTTTACTTTATTTATGATTTTATTTGACATGTCTGCAAGAAATTCGTAAGGTAAATGCGACCAATCAGCTGTCATACCATCGGTTGAAGAAACTGCACGTAATACAACTGCATTTTCATAAGTTCTCTCATCGCCCATTACACCAACTGATTGAACAGGTAATAATATAACTCCTGCCTGCCAAACTTTATCGTACAAATCATATTCTTTAAGCCCTTCGATATAAATATCATCAACATCCTGTAAAATTCTAACTTTTTCGTGTGTTATATCACCAAGAATTCTGATTGCAAGTCCAGGGCCCGGGAAAGGATGTCGTTTCAGTAATTCACTTTTTATTCCAATAGATGCTCCTACTCTGCGAACCTCATCTTTAAACAGAAGTTTTAAAGGCTCAACAATTTGCAGGTTCATTTCCTCTGGTAATCCACCCACATTATGATGCGATTTTATAGTAGCTGAAGGCCCATTAACCGATACAGATTCAATTACATCAGGATAAATTGTTCCCTGTGCAAGCCATTTAACATCCTTAATTTTATATGCTTCCTGATCAAATACTTCAATAAACACTCTGCCAATGGCTTTTCTTTTTCCTTCAGGATCAGAGATACTCTTTAACTGACTAAGAAACTGTTCTTTTGCATCTACACCAATTACATTAAGTCCCATATCTTTATATGACTCAAGGACTTTTTTAAATTCATTTTTCCGTAACAAACCGTTATCAACAAAAATACAAGTCAGGTTTTTACCAATGGCTTTATGTAATAATACACCTGCAACAGAAGAATCTACTCCTCCTGATAATCCAAGAACAACTTTATCATTATCTAATTTCTCTTTTAATTCTTTTATTGTATCATCGGCAAAAACAGATGGAGTCCAGTCTTGCTTACATCCACAAATATTAACAAGAAAGTTTTCAAGTAATTGTTTTCCCTGAGTTGTATGATAAACTTCCGGATGAAATTGAATACCATAAGTTTCTTCATCCAATATTTTAAATCCACCAAACTTTACATCGCTTGTACTTGTTATTACCTTATAATTTTCAGGAACTTCAGTAATAGTATCACCATGCGACATCCAAACCTGCGTATCTAAGTCAAGGCCTTTCATCAGCTTATCATCTTTATCAATATAATTTAATCGTGCACGACCATACTCCCTGTGTTTTGATGGTAAAACTTTACCACCATAATTATGTGCTAAAAATTGTGCACCATAACACACTCCTAATAAAGGAAATGATTTCTTAATTTTCGATAAATCCGGAAAAGGTGCATTTTCATCTCTAACAGAAAACGGACTCCCTGAAAGAATAACACCTTTAAAGGCAGAATCAAGTTCGGGTATTTTATTAAAGGGATGAATTTCACAATATACATTTAACTCGCGTACTCTTCTTGCAATCAATTGAGTATATTGCGATCCGAAGTCTAAGATTAATAATTTTTCGTGCATGTTTTAAATTTTTCCTGATATACAATTGAATAATATGTCAAAGATAATATATTGAAGGAATTAATTAAAAGTAAAAAATTAGAAATAAAAAAAGTCCCCAATTTGGGGACTCTATTATCTATTCAAATTTTTTCAGAATATCTTTCACGGCATCTTTATGAATGGTAAAACCCATCATTTTAAGCTTAATATAATCTTCGTGGAAAAAATAATAACCAAACTCAGGTGCATCATGATCATTATTTCTTGAACCACTACTGGAATCTTTAATTAAATACCAGCCATTTCCATCTTTTTCTACATATCCCACCAAATGCATTCCGTGATCATCGGTTGTAGTTTCATTTGAGAAACGGAATTGGCGAGAATCTTCGTCAATATATTCGGTAGGAATATCATAAGTCGGAACCAATGCAACCTGTGTTTTTCTTGAAAAACCTGATTCTGAAACATCACCACCTATACTTATTGTATATCCTTCTCTAATAGTTCTCTTAACAATGTCCATAAAAACATCAAGAGAAATGTTATAGTATTCTTTACTATGCCACCAATTATCGGGTACTTTATATTCAACTTGTTTCCAGTAAGGTTCCTGTTTATATGAAAGGATTTCAACATAATCATCCGGGTTAATTTTTATGTAGTCATTCAAATAAGATTTTGGAGTATACTTTTTACCATCAACAGAAAATTCAGCAGGTGGCATACCAATATGATGGTTCATAATTTTTTTAATTGTCTCTAAAACTGCAACTTCATTCCATGCATTATTTTTTTTCACAGAATTTAAATAAGCCATCATTTCTTTATACATGGCATCATGCGAATGATATTTCCTGCCGTTTATTAAACCACTATAATTACTCATTGGCACTGCTCCATACTGTTTATATATGCGAGCAACTGCATTTGCTTCTGAACCTTGAGCAAACAATGAGTTTCCTCTTTCCTGAACAAAACCTCTTGCTTTCTCAACATATTCCCAGTAAACAATATAAATTTCCGATAATTTAACTTCTTTATTTTGAAGACGTTTTACTTCAGATTCATACATTGAAATGGTTGAATATGCCCAGCATGAACCGGCATTTCCCTGAGATATTACAGGATTAGACCATTCTCTTTTATATAAGTTAACTTTATTTGGCAATTCTAATCCTGAATGATCCATCAAAAACTTTTTTTCCTTCTTCTCAGGATTTAGTTTTTCTTTAACTTCAGAAACATCCTTCAAAATAAAGTTTTGATAAAATCCTGCTTTGTATTCTTCAAAAACAGTTTTGTCCTTCTTCTGTGCAAATGCATTAATTGCAAAAACAGAAATTGTTAAAAACAATAATATTTTTTTCATTTTATGGTTTTATGATTTAATTAATATTAGAAAATTCAAAAATACAATATTTAATCTTCTCTCGTTAATTCTACTATATGCTTTTCACCATCTTCAGCAGAATATGTATTTGGGAATAAGTCCCTGGCCTCACTGATAATTTGGCTTACATCTTTGTACCTTGCTGAAAAATGACCTACAATTAATTTCCCTACATTAGCTTTCTTTGCAATTTTTGCTGCATCTTCCGATGTTGAATGATAGGTTAATTTTGCCTGGTGTTTCATATTTTTAGCAAAAGTAGCTTCATGAAATAGTAAATCAACATCTTTAATTATAGGGATTATCTTCTCTGAGTAAGCCGTATCTGTGCAGTATGCATAAGATCTTATTTTATATGGAGATAAAGTTAATTTATCATTCGGAACAACATCACCATTATTATTAATAAAATCTTCACCTTCTTTAATGTCTTGAATTTTGCTAATTGGAATTTTGTAATACTGAACAACATTTTTTCTCAAGTTTCTTAAATGTGGTTTTTCAGTAAACTTAAACCCGCATGTAGGAATTCGATGTTTTAAGGGTATTGTTTCAACTTTAACTTTATTATCTTCATAAATTAGCTCACTAACTTTATGTTTTAAATGATGATATATTATTTTGAATGACATGGTTCTTTCAAAGTACTCGATGTGCCTGTTTAGGATATTTCCCAATTCAGGATGAGCATATATATGCAAATCTTTATCACGATTAAGTAGATTAAATGTAGAGATTAATCCAAACAAACCAAAAATGTGATCTCCATGTAGATGACTTATAAAAATATGATCAATTTTTCCAAACCGTATTTTATTTTTTCTGATTTGAATTTGCGTTCCTTCGCCACAATCAACTAAAAAAAACCGCTCATGTACATTTAGCACATGAGCGGTTAAGTTTCTTTTCGAAGTTGGAACAGCAGAACTGCTTCCTAATATTGTTAATTCAAAAGTCAAATTAAAAATTCAATTTATTTATCATTGTTTTTACGACCTTCTTCTTCGGTATTAACAATATCAACGGCTTCTTCGGTTGAATATGCAATATTCAAAACTGTATCCAACTGCGATATGGTGATTAATCTGTCAACAGCATCGTTTAAACCTGTTAAAACAAATGTTCCATTAGCATTTTTACAAAGACGATTAGCAACAAGAATAGCACTTAGACCTGATGAATCACAATATCTGCAATTACTTAAATCAAGTATAATATTCTTTTCTCCCTTACCAGAGATTAAAACTAATTCGGATTTCAAACTTGGTGCAACATTCGTGTCAAGTTTTTCTTCCATTACTTGAATTAAAGTGTACTTTTCCAGTTTTTCAATCTTAAATTCCATTGTAATTAGTTTTTAATTAAAATAAAGAACTATTCAGAAGCTTTCTTGTCACTTCTCTTATCAACCTTAGGTTTTTCCTCCTCGCCTGCCGGACGAGCAGGTTTCTTAGCTTCCTTCTTATCTACTGCTTTATCTTCTGCTTTCTTAGCTTTTGGTTTTGCCGCAGGTTTAGCTTTCTTAGCTTCCTTCTTCTCTTCTACTTTATCTTCTGCTTTCTTAGCTTTTGGTTTTGCTGCAGGTTTAGCTTTCTTTACTTCTTTTTTCTTTTCGTCCTTCTTAGCTTCTTCCTTAGCATCCATTTCAGCTTTCTTATCAGCTATTTCTTTCTTCTGCATTTGTTCCATCTCATTCTTAAGCGATGCAAGCTCGGTAATATCCCCTAAAGTAGTCTTTTCTAAATTAGTTTTAACTTTTTTTACAGCTTTTTTATTAGAAACAGCCTTTTGCTTTCTTTCTGCTGCCACTTCCCCTCTTTTCTCATCTTCGAAAACTCTACTATGAGATAAGATTATTTTTTTAGATGATTTTGAAAATTCTATTACTTTAAAATCTAATTTCTCATCAGCTTTAGCTGAATTTCCATCTTCTTTAACAAAATGTTTTGGAGTAACAAATCCCTCAACACCATATGGTAACGCAATTACAGCTCCTTTATCAAATACATCAATAACAGTACCTTCGTGAATTGAGCCTACGGTAAATACCGTTTCGAATACATCCCAAGGATTTTCTTCTAATTGCTTATGTCCTAAGCTTAATCTACGATTTTCTTTATCGACCTCTAAAACAACTACTTCAATACTTTCCCCAATGGAAGTAAATTCAGCAGGATGCTTAATTTTCTTAGTCCAAGAAAGATCTGAAATATGAATTAAACCATCAACACCCTCTTCTATTTCAACAAATATACCAAAGTTAGTAAAGTTACGTACTGTAGCAGAATGCTTAGTTCCAACAGCATATTTCTCGTCTACATTACTCCATGGATCAGTCTTAAGTTGTTTAATACCTAAAGACATTTTTCTTTCTTCTCTATCAAGAGTAAGAATTTGTGCTTCAATATTATCGTTAACTTGTAAAAATTCTTGTGCACTTCTTAAGTGCTGCGACCATGACATTTCAGAAACGTGAATTAGTCCCTCAACACCAGATTGAATTTCAACAAATGCTCCATAATCAGCTAAAACAACAACTCTTCCTTTAACAGTATCGCCAACTTTAATTTTCTTATCAAGTGAATCCCAAGGATGTGGAGTTAATTGTTTTAAACCAAGGGCAATACGTTTTTTCTCATCATCAAAATCAAGAATTACAACATTTAATTTTTGATCTAATTGAACCATCTCTTCCGGATGATTTACACGACCCCAAGATAAATCTGTAATGTGGATTAATCCATCAACACCACCAAGATCGATAAATACACCATAAGAAGTTATATTTTTAACAGTTCCTTCCAGAACCTGACCTTTTTCTAATTTAGCAATAATTTCTTTCTTTTGTTGTTCTAATTCCTCTTCGATAAGAGCTTTGTGAGAAACAACAACATTTTTAAATTCATGATTAATCTTAACAACCTTGAATTCCATAGTTTTCTCAACATAAACATCGTAATCACGAATTGGTTTAACATCAATTTGCGAACCAGGTAAAAATGCTTCGATGCCGAATACATCAACGATCATACCACCTTTAGTACGACATTTAATAAAACCTTTAATAATTTCATCTTTTTCAAGAGCTTCATTTACACGATCCCAAGAACGTAATGCTCGTGCTTTTTTATGAGAAAGTACTAACTGACCATCTTTGTCTTCCTGACTTTCTACATAAACTTCCACTTTATCACCAGGTTTTAATTCCTGATTGTAGCGAAATTCATTTAAACTAACAATACCTTCAGATTTGTAACCTATATTGATCACAACTTCACGTTTGTTCATAGAAACAACTGTTCCATCAATTACTTCGTTTTCAGTAATTGTTGAAAGCGTTTCATCATACATTTTCTCAAACTCTTCTCTTTCTTTAGTTTGAGTAATTTCATGCTCATTTGTAATGTTATCCCAATCGAATTCATCACCAGGAGTAGCAAATTCTACAACAGATCTTTCTTTCTCACCTGTCGTACGAGCAGGCTTTTTATCTGCTTTTCCTTCTACCTTTGCAGTTTTTTCTACCTTTACAGGCTCCTCTACTTTTGCAGTTTCTTCAACCTTTGCAGTTTCTTCAACTTTTGCAGGCTTATCAACTTTCACATTTTCCTTCTGCTCAACATTCTCGTTTTGCTCAACAGATTTATTCACTTCTTTTTCAGTCATTTAAGTAATTTAATTAATTTTTAGTAAGTTAGACATTATATTATATATAGTAAATCAGTGTGCAAAAATAGAATTTTTATTTAATTATTTAAAAATAAAGATACTAAAAAAACCATATAGTAATCAAATTAGTAATCTATATTATGACAAATACTTGCATTTATTTGTCAAATAATATAATTTAAAGCTCAATCAGGTCATCAATTATTTTTTTCAATTTAATTCTATCGATAGGTTTTGTTAAGAACTCTGAAATTCCTTTTTGGTATAATTCATTTCTTAAATTTTCGTCATCCATACCGGAAATAACAATTATTGGAACTTTACGATCATTTAATTTTTGTTTAATCACACTTATAAATTCTACTCCGGCTAAGCCTGGTAAATTAAGGTCTGCTATAACAAGGTCAGGAATATTTCCTTTCTCAATAAAATTAATCGCCTCCAATGAATTTTCTGTCAGCATCAAATTATACTGATGGCACAATAATTTTTGTATTATCTTTCGATAAATTATATCATCGTCAATAATTAATATTTTCTTTTTCATTCGATACTAAATTATTCTTTATAAAGTTATAATATTTTGGATGAAACAGCATTTATTTAATCAATAAAATATTAATACCATTTATTATTCAAAATGCCATATTTGTGAAAAACAGATATGGATTGAATATATAACGGCATTAACCATTCTAAACTTTAAAGCACCATCCCGATTAAACGGGACGACACTTTGAAGAAGAATTTGGTATAAAAAGCATATTAAAAAATGTCTAAAAAATTTAGTATAAAGATAATTCTTAGTAAGTTCGTAAACTTTTTTGAAACAAATCTGAAATAACAAATAAAATCATATAAAAGATGAAAATATCGATGGTAGGCACCGGATATGTAGGTTTAGTTTCCGGTACATGTTTTGCTGAAACAGGTGTTATGGTTACTTGTGTTGATGTAGACAAAGAAAAAATAGATGATTTAAATAAAGGGATTATACCTATTTTCGAGCCGGGACTGGAGCCTATGGTTCAACGCAATGTTGAGATGAACAGGCTTTTCTTTACTACAAGTTTAAAAGAAAGTCTTGAAGGTACTGAAGCAATATTTATTGCAGTAGGTACTCCTCCTGACGAAGACGGAAGCGCCGATTTGCAATATGTAATTTCAGTAGCTCGTGAGATTGGTCAGCACATGACTGAATATCTTGTTGTTTTAACAAAAAGCACTGTACCTATCGGAACAGCAAAAAAGGTTAGGGCTGCTATTCAGGAAGAGCTTGACAAACGAGGTGTAAGTATTCCTTACGATGTTGCCTCAAACCCGGAATTTCTTAAAGAAGGCGATGCTATTAATGATTTTCTAAAACCTGATAGAATTGTTATTGGAACAGATTCGGAACAAGCCAGAGAAGTAATGAATCGTTTGTACAAACCATTTATCATGAAGAATAACCGTATTGTTTTCATGGATATTCCTTCGGCTGAAATGACCAAATATGCCGCTAATGCAATGCTTGCAACAAAAATCAGTTTTATGAACGATATTGCAAATCTTTGCGAAATAGTCGGAGCAGATATTACTTCTGTTCGTCGTGGTATTGGTAGTGATACTCGTATTGGATATCAATTCATATATGCAGGTGCAGGTTATGGTGGATCGTGTTTCCCTAAAGATGTTAAAGCATTAATTAAAACATCGAATCAAAATAATCATTCACTAGAGGTATTGAAAGCTGTTGAAGATGTTAATAATCGTCAGAAATTGGTTTTATTCAACAAAGTAAATAAGCATTTTAATGGGGATTTAAAAGGAAAACAAATTGCTCTTTGGGGATTATCATTTAAACCAAACACGGATGATATGCGCGAAGCTCCGGCATTGGTAATTATAGATAAATTAGTTGAAGCCGGTGCTACAATAGTTGGATATGACCCTGTAGCAATGAAAGAATGTAAACGTATTATTGGCGATAAAATTGAATATGCCAGCGATCCTTATGATGCAGTGAAAGATACAGATGCTTTATTACTGGTTACTGAATGGTCGGAATTCAGAGTTCCAAAATGGAAAGAAATGGAAAACCTTATGAAAAACAAACTCATTTTTGACGGACGTAACATTTACGAACCTGAAGATATGAAAAAATGGGGCTGGACATATTACGGAATTGGACGATAAAATATTAAATTTTATAAAAAAATTGAAAGCTGGTGTTTTATTACATCAGCTTTTTCTTATTTTTACCTGATATGATAAAATCTATTAAATAACAAAAGAACATTTTAAATTAAATCATTATAATGAAAGGTATAATATTAGCCGGAGGAGCTGGCACCCGACTTTATCCTATTACTAAAAGTATTTCAAAGCAGATCATTCCAATTTATGATAAACCTATGATCTATTATCCATTATCTGTTTTAATGCTTTCAGGTATCAGAGAAATATTAATTATCTCTACTCCAAAAGATATCCATTTGTATGAGGATTTGCTTGGAGATGGAAAACAACTTGGACTTAATTTGTCCTACGAAATTCAGCCATCACCTGACGGACTCGCACAAGCATTTATAATTGGAGAAGAATTTATTGGAAATGATAATGTTTGTCTGGTTCTGGGTGACAATATCTATTATGGATACGGATTTACTAAAATTTTGACAAAAGCAGCAGAATTAAAAGATGGAGCCATTGTTTTCGGCTATTATGTAAACGATCCTGAAAGATATGGGGTAGTTGAATTTGATGGTAACGGAAAGGTTTTAAGTTTAGAAGAAAAACCGGAAAAACCCAAATCCAACTATGCTGTTACCGGATTGTACTTTTACTCTAATGATGTAATACAAAAAGCAAAAGGGTTGAAACCCAGCAAGCGTGGTGAGCTTGAGATTACAGACCTAAACAAACTATATTTAAATGACACCAAATTAAGTGTAGAACTTCTTGGTCGGGGCTTTGCATGGTTGGATACGGGAACACATGAAAGTTTACTTCAGGCTTCGAACTATGTTTCAACAATTGAACAACGGCAAGGACTAAAAATTGCTTGTATAGAAGAAATAGCTTATAAAAAAGGATTTATAAGTAAAGAGCAATTGATTAAACTTGGTAAAGAATTAAATAAAAATCAATACGGTCAGTATTTATTAAAAATAGCTAACGAAATTTAAAAATGGAGATAATTAAAACCGAATTCCCCGGATTATTAATAATTAAACCGAAAATATTTGAAGATTCACGAGGATATTTTTTCGAAAGTTATAGTAAAAGTAAATTGGATATATTAGGCGATATTGAATTTATACAAGACAACCAATCTAAATCTGTTTTTGGTACAATCCGTGGATTACATTATCAACTTGAACCATATGCGCAATCAAAATTGATAAGAGTTTTGCAAGGGAAAATTCTGGATGTTGTAGTCGATATCAGAGAGAAATCACCAACTTATGGTAAGCATTACAGCATTGAATTATCATGTGAAAATAAACAACAGTTTTTTATCCCGAAAGGTTTTGCTCATGGATTCTCTGTTTTAAGTGAGACAGCTGTTGTATTTTATAAAACTGATCAGTATTATAATCCGGAATCAGAACGAGGAATTAACTTTAATGATCCTGATTTAAATATTAATTGGGGAACTGATATTGAAAAAGCAATAGTATCATCAAAAGATAAAGTTTTACCAACATTTACCGAATCTGAAAAAAATTTTAAATATTAATTTTGATTTATGATTAACATTCTTATTACAGGGGCCAACGGTCAATTAGGAAGCGAATTAAAGAGCATTTTCAAAAACGGAACTTTAAAGTTTAATAAACCTATAAATTATATTTTTACAGATATTGATACCCTCGATATTTCAAATTCAGTAATCCTGAATAAGTTTTTTCAAGATCATTCCTTTGATTACGTAATTAATTGTGCTGCATATACAAATGTTGATTTAGCTGAAAAAGAAAAAGAAAAAGCATATAATGTTAATGCTACATGTGTAAAAAATATCGTTGAATCAATAAAAGATCAAAACACCAAGTTTATTCATATTTCAACTGACTATGTTTTTGATGGTAACAGTCATATACCTTACACTGAAGATATGCAGACCAATCCTCAATCGGTGTATGGAAGCTCAAAACTTGATGGTGAAAAATATGCATTAGAATCTGAAAACGCAATTGTTATTAGAACATCATGGCTCTATTCTAGTTTTGGAAAAAACTTTGCAAAAAGTATTCATAAACTTTGTAAAGAAAAAGAATCATTGAATGTAGTTTTTGATCAAGTGGGAACTCCCACTTATGCATATGACCTTGCAAATGCAATATTACAAATCGTTAAACAATCTATTGCAGAAAATACATTTTTACCGGGCATATATCATTTTTCAAATGAAGGAGTTTGTAGCTGGTACGATTTTGCAAAAATCATTGCAAATAAAGCTAACTCAAAATGCAATATAAATCCTATAGAATCAAAAGATTATCCCACTACTGTTAAAAGACCTTTTTACAGCGTGCTAAATAAAAACAAAATAAAATCTACTTACAATATAAAAATTCCGCATTGGCAAGATAGCTTGAACAAATTCTTTAAAGCCTTGTAAATTAATAAGTAAATATCCACCTTCTAAGAAAGTGGCTTTGAATTGCACCCGTCGGGCACTTTATATAATAATGATCAAGGAATGATGGAAAAATGAAACTTTCAAAGACTCGAATAGGAACCAACTCCAATATTCCAATATTCCAATAATTTCTATCATGTATAACAAAAAAAGAACACAACCACCATTAAAGAAAGTGAATTTCTAATTCAAATTATAATTGCAATTCGTTTTCCATAAATCATTTTCTTAACTTTATAGATTCCAACTTACCTGACATGCCAGAGGCAGTTAAAACGGCAGTCAGGTTAAAAAATAAAATTACATGGCAGATAAAGAATTACTAAATTTAGTTCAAGCAAAAGCAAAAGCATGGCTTAATTCGAACATTGATTCAGAATCAAAAAAAGATATTGAGAATTTAATTCAAAATAACGAATCAGAATTAATTGAATCATTTTACAAGGATCTTGAATTTGGCACTGGTGGTTTGCGAGGAATAATGGGAGTTGGAACAAACCGTATGAATATTTATACGGTTGGAATAGCAACTCAGGGATTAAGTAATTATTTAAAACAACAATTTGTAAATAAAAAAAGTATTAAAGTTGCTATTGCTTACGATTCAAGAAATAATAGCAGGTTATTTGCAGAAAAAACTGCAAGTGTATTTTCTGCTAACGGAATAAAGGTATTTTTATTCGAAGACCTCCGTCCTACTCCTGAATTATCATTTGCTATCAGGCACTTTAATTGCCAAAGCGGAATAGTTGTAACAGCATCTCACAATCCTAAAGAATATAATGGTTATAAAGTTTATTGGGAAGATGGTGGTCAGATTATAAGCCCACATGACAAAAATATAATTACAGAAGTTCAAAAGATTACAGATATTAGTGATATTCAATTTGATGACAGTCTGAAAAATGTTGAAATCATTGGAGAGAAAATTGATAAAAAATACATTAATGAATTATCAAAGCTTTCGTTAAATCCACAAGTCATTAAAAATCAAAAAGATTTAAAAATTGTTTATACTCCTATTCATGGTACCGGTGTTGAATTGGTGCCCAGAGCATTACAAGTTTATGGATTTGATAATATTACCATTGTTGAAGAACAGAAAATACCTGATGGAAATTTTCCAACTGTAAAATCACCTAATCCGGAAGAACCTGCAGCATTGGAACTAGCTTTAAAAAAAGCTAAAGAAATAGATGCTGATATTGTTATGGCAACCGACCCTGATGGCGACCGTGTCGGGATTGCAGTAAAAAATAATAATAACGAATTTATTCTTTTAAATGGCAACCAGGCAGCTGCATTATTAATTAATTATCTTATAAGCCAATGGAAAGATAAAGGAAAACTAAAAGGCAAAGAATATATTGTTAAAACAATTGTAACCAGCGAATTATTAAAAGATATAGCTAATAAGTACAATGTGGAATGTTATGATGTTTTAACCGGATTTAAATATATTGCCGATATAATAAAACAAAAAGAAGGCAAAAAGAAATTTATTGGCGGTGGCGAAGAAAGCTATGGTTATTTAGCAGGAGAATTCGTGAGAGATAAAGATGCAGTAATGTCGTGTGCCCTACTTGCAGAAACTGTAGCCTGGGCCAAAAATAATGGCAAAACACTTTACCAGGAGCTAATTGACATTTATGTTAAATTTGGTTTTTATAAAGAAAAACTAATTTCAATTGTTAAAAAAGGGAAATCAGGTGCCGAAGAAATTCAAAAAATGATGGATAACTTTAGAAACAGGCCACCACAAACAATCAACAATTCAAATGTTATGTTAATTCATGATTTCGAGAAACAAAAAACATTTGACCAAATAAGTCATTTACGATACGAGATAAATCTTCCAAAATCTAATGTTCTTCAGTTTATTTTAAAAGATGGATCAAAAATATCCATAAGACCATCAGGTACCGAGCCTAAGATTAAATTCTATTTTGGAGTACATGATAAACTTGAAAAAAGAGAAGATTTTGAAAAAGTAAACAAATTACTGGACAATAAAATTGATAATATTATAAAATCATTGGGAATATAATAGATGTGAGATAAAAGATAAAAGATAAAAGATAAAAGATACAGGATTCAGTTGGCAGTTACCATATAGTATAAATCTCAGCTAAAAACTTAAAAATTATAACACTGATACTAAATACTTGATACTAAAATCTATAAAGAATGAAATCACATAGAAAAGAAATATGGATGAATACTTCTCGACGGAGAGAATATATTAATATCACTCCGGTTGTTGAGCAAGAACTGGCAAAGAGCGGAATTAAGGAAGGTTTGGTTTTGGTAAATGCAATGCATATTACTTCGAGTATTTTCATTAATGATGATGAAACAGGTTTATTGGAAGATTTTGAAAAATGGCTGGAAGGTTTAGCACCTGAAAAACCATACTCGCAATATAAACATAATTACGCCGAGGATAATGCTGATGCACATTTGAAACGTACAGTTATGGGCCGTGAAGTTGTCGTTGCAATAACTAATGGAAGATTGGATTTTGGTCCCTGGGAGCAAATTTTTTATGGCGAATTCGATGGTAAAAGACGTAAACGAATATTGATTAAAATAATTGGATAATAAAAAAGTTTCGAGTTTCGAGTTTCGGGTTCTGAGTTTTATATCTTCAAAAATTAAACTTTTTTACTAATTTTCTGTTCTATACTAAAATCTTAGTATGTCGCATGTTCATCACCATAACGAACCAAACAAAACGAACTTATTAATAAGTGTTTTTCTGAATGCTGCAATTACTATTGCTGAATTTATAGGAGGAGTTCTTTCGAACAGTCTTGCCTTAATTTCCGATGCTGTTCATAATTTAAGCGATACCATGGCTATTGTAATAAGCTATATTGCAATGCTCATTGGCAAAAAAGATTCCACGGCTAAAAATACTTTTGGATATAAACGCATAGAAATCCTGGCTGCACTGTTTAATGCAGTAGTTTTAATTGTAATTTCGGTATATCTGTTTTATGAAGCTTACACACGATTTATGAATCCCGAACCAATTAAAGGCAAAATCATGTTTATTGTTGCCACCATTGGTTTATTTGGCAATTTAATATCGGTATTATTACTTCATAAAGACTCAGCCCACAACTTAAATATTAAAGCTGCATACTTGCATTTAATTGGCGATACTTTATCGTCTGTTGGAGTTATATTTGGCTCAATACTGATCTATTTCTGGGATATTTATTGGATTGATCCTTTATTAACTATAATAATCGGAGTAGTTATTATTAAAGCTACCTGGAGCATTTTAAAGGAAACTATTGAAATATTAATGCAGGCAAGTCCTGTGGGATTAGATTTAAAAGAAATTAAAACAGAATTGGAAAAACATCCTGACATTAAAGATATACACCATATTCATTCATGGCGATTATCCGATAATATTATTCATTTTCAATGCCATGCCGATGTTAACAAGAACCTCCCTATAAAAAACATTGATAAGATCAGAATTGAATTGGAAAATACTTTACATAAAGGCTTTGGGATAGATCATATAACCATTCAGATGGAATTGGATACCTGTTCGGAAAAATCGGCTATTGTAAAAGGTAATTAATCTTCAGATTTGAAAAATCGTTTGTCGAAATTTACTAAATATAAATTCTCTATTGGACGTGTAAATGCTGTATAAAGCCAACGTAAATATTCTTTATCCATCATATCTTCGGCAATATATCCATGATCAATAAATACATTTTTCCATTGTCCTCCCTGAGCTTTATGACAAGTTATAGCATAAGAAAACTTTACCTGCAATGCATTAAAATACTCATCATTTCTAACTCCTTCGTATTTCTTTTTTTTTGTCTTTTCATGCTGGTAATCTTCCAGAACATTGTAAAAAAGTTGTTTATTATCCTCGCTTGATAAAGCTGCAGTGTTGATATCTAAAGTATCTAATATAATCTTGCATTCGATTTCCAAATCGCTATAATCAATAAAGCGAAGTATAACATCAACAAACCTAAATCCATACCGTTCCTCGTATTTACTAATTTTAATAATCTCGGCAATATCGCCGTTGGCAATAAAATCAATCTTGCCTGTCTGCAGACAGGTTTTTTCATTTTCATCAATCCAGTAGTAATTATTTTTTACCACCATTAGAAAATCACCAACTGCAATTTCCTCTTCGTGCCACAATATCTGACTTCTGATTCCTTTATTATATTGATTCGCTCTTTTATTCGATCTGGTAATAATCATGGTATCTTCATAACCATATTTATCATACGAATCAGAAATGGTTTCAATTAAATCAGCACCTGAGATTTTTTGTATATCAGTAATATCATCTAATCCAAATTTCGGAAATGTAAAATTCTCGCTGGAAATCAAGTTTCGAATATTGGTTGCATTTAACAAAACACCTGAATCTTCGTGTTGCCGGACAACCTCTTTCAAATTATAATCGAACACTGTTAAACCATATAATTTTAATTGATCAGAATCCAAAGCAGGGCTAATATCAATTCCTACCGGTGGCAATTGTGCAGTATCTCCAACTAAAATCAGCTTACAACTTTTATCATTGTACACGTATTTAATTAAATCATCAAGCAATCTGCCAGAACCAAAGACTGAACTATCTCCTGAAGTATTTGAAATCATTGAAGCCTCATCAACAATAAAAAAAGTATTTGAATGCAGATTATTATCTAAAGAAAATATTCCAAATCCATCTTTCGAAGATTTTTGTCTGTAAATTTTTTTATGAATTGTATATGCTGTTTTATTAGAATATGCCGATAATACTTTAGCAGCTCTTCCTGTGGGAGCCAATAATACTGATTTAATTCTTAATGTCTTAAAAGCATTAACCAACGCACTTATAATGGTTGTTTTACCTGTACCCGCATAACCTTTTATCAGGAATAATGATTTTGAATCATCATCCATAATAAATTCCGATAAACCATCAAGCAACCTGTTTTGATCCTGGGTTGGTTTATGTTTTAATTTTTCAAGAATTATCTTTTTAATGTGATCCTTTAACATTTTCCGTAAATAATATGCAATTTAAATTTAAAATTTAATTTTTTCTTATAAATTTGCAGGCAAACATATAAAATTAATATCAAGTAAGATGAAAAAAATAATTCAAATCGCATTGGCAATTACAATTGTTGTTTTAATATACTTTATTTGGGAAAGTATCCAAACTCCAATTCGTTTCAATAAGGAAAAAGATAAAAGGCAGGATGCTACCGAACTTCGATTAATAGATATTAGAACAGCTCAGATTGCATATAAAGATGAGTATGGAAAATTTACTGCCAGCTTCGATACTTTAATTGACTTTATTAAATATGATTCAATGAAACTTGTTAGAGCAGAAGGGAGTATTTCAGATGAGCTTTTAGCTCAAGGCTGGACAGAAGCAATTGCAGTGCAAGAAGGTTTAATTGTAAGGGATACGATTAGGATAGCCATTAAGGATACATTGTTCCCTGCAAATTTTAATGCCGATGCATTATGTAAAGTTCCTTTTACAGAAAATGATTTATTTGAAATGGCAACAGCTACCCTTGTTGTTTCTAAGTTAAATGTAAATGTATTTGAAGCTAAGGTTTTAAATAACATTCTTTTACATGGTATGGACAGGCAATTGGTTATCAACTTAAACGAAAGGATGAAAAATCAAAATAACTTCCCCGGAGTAAAAGTTGGTGATATTGTTGAGCCAAATAATAATGCTGGAAACTGGGAATAGAATATCATAATATGCAAAATTTTGCTTTTGTTGATGAAACATTAGATATTAATATTACTCAATCATATTATTTGTCCATTCAGGTTAGCTTGAATGGACTTTCTTTTTGTATTCTCGATCCTGTAAGGAATAAATACATAGCCTTATCGCATCAAAACTTTGAAACGGATTTAATTTTCGATGATTTTTTAAATACTATTGAAGAATATATTGAAAAAAACGAGCTTCTAAATCGCACATTTAAATCAACTAAATTAATTTGGTTAACTAATAAAAATACACTTATTCCTAATAATTTTTTTAAGAAAGAAAATCTAAAAAAGTATTTCGAATTTAATCAGAAATTGGACGATTTAGATGAGATTCATTATAAAAAACTTAAGTATGTTGATGCTTACAGTATTTTTATTGTTCCAAATCAAATAGCTAATATTTTCATTAAACAATTTCCGGATTTAAACTTCTATAACCAGCAAATTCCTTTTATTGAGCATACATTGTTTAAATATCATTCTGAGTCAAAAAAAGTGTTTGTTAATATAAATGATGAATTTATAGATCTAAGTATAACAGAAAATGGAAAATTGTTGCTTTATAACAATTTTGTGTATAAAACTGAGTCGGATATGATATATTTTATCATGTATGTTTTTGATCAGTTCAATTTAAATACAGAAAATACCGAATTGATATTAAGTGGATTTATTGACAAGAAAGCATCTATATACTCAAAATTAAAAGGGTTTATAAGCCACATGAGGTTTAACAAGCTATCTGAAGATTTTTCGTATAGCTATACATTTAATCAGGTTCCACCGCAATCATTTACTAATTTATTTAACTTACACCTTTGCGAATAGTTAGTGGGAAATATAAAGGAAGGCGTATAAACCCTCCCAAGAATTTTAAGGCAAGACCAACAACAGACTTTGCCAAAGAAAACCTTTTTAACATTTTAAATAATAATTTTGATTTTTCGGAACTTTCTGTTCTTGATCTTTTTTCAGGTACAGGAAGCATATCATACGAATTTGCATCCAGAGAATGTATTTCGGTTGTTTCAGTAGAAAGTTATTTTAAGCATAATGCTTTTATAAAAAAAACAATTTATGAATTGGGATTAAACCAGGTAAAAGCTATAAAATCTGATGCTTTTATATATGTAAAATCGTGCAGAGATAAATTTGATATTATTTTTGCTGATCCACCTTACGATTTAAAAGAAATAGAATCAATTCCTGATTTCATTTTTAAACACCAAATATTAAATAAAGGAGGCTGGTTAATTGTTGAGCATGGCGATAAAACAAGCTTTAACAAACATGCAGGATTCGTAGAATTAAGAAAATATGGAGGTGTAAATTTCAGTATTTTTGAGAATCCCGAAACAAGCGAATAATAGAACTAAATTTTTCTAAAAAAATTTCATAAAAACTTTTGGTGAATTAAAAATATAAACTATTTTTGCAACGCAATTAAGCAAACGGTTTGGTAGTTCAGTTGGTTAGAATGCCTGCCTGTCACGCAGGAGGTCGCGAGTTCGAGTCTCGTCCAGACCGCTTTTCAAATGTAAAGCTCCTTGATTTTCAAGGAGTTTTTTGTTTTTATATAAATACTCGTTAAACAAAACCACCGCCATACCTACACCTTATCATGGCACAATTATTGTTTTGCCAACAATAAATATTTTTCATAACTTGCATTCATAACCCTTTAAAAGTTAAATATTATGAAAAAAATAAAATTTATTCTAAAAATTCTTCTTCCTGTTTTTCTTTTTTTAATATCCTGCGAAGAAGATGATTCTTTACCGAAACCTACTACATTTATTGCATCCGATGGAACATACATTGGTGTTGTGCATTTGGCATACGCAGAAGTACCAGGAGCTGAAATTTATGAAGTATACCGATTAAACGACGAAACTGCTGAATGGCAAGATATTAGCTGGACAGAACAAACAAATTGGGATGATAACGGTTGGAAATTACCAAATGATAAAATCATTCCCGGCCAGGTATACCAGTATAAATTCAGAACTCATGCTGGCGGACCGGGATTTGGGCCATACAGTGAAATTGAAACCGGGTACGCTTTTGATCCGGAAGAAGTAACTATTACCGAAGTTACAAGAAATTATGAAGAAAGTGAAAACACAATTATTTGGACAGATCCAAACGATTATGAACCTATTCAGAATATAGTTACAAAAGAATACATTGTTTATTATGCTGAAGAAAACTATTTAGATAATGATTATGAAGCAAGTAGCACAGCATATTATTCTTATCAACACAGTATACCTTCTTGGTGTGCTGATAAAGTATTATATTATAAAATAGTAATTAAATATTCACTCACGAGCGGTTGGGATTATGAAGTGGAAAGTGATTGGGTTAAAGAAGGCACTGGAAATGGAGGCGACGACCCTGATATAATAAGCTATACAAGAACTGATTTGGGTACTGTTGTTACTTCAGGCGAGGCCATTAAATTTACAGAAATTAAACAGAATGGTAGCAATGTTTATTTGGATGTACTTGAAGATGTCGGCGTAACCGGCTATGGTACTCCGGCTGTTTACATGCTCAGTGGAAGCTCATGGACAGGTACAGGAGGAACTTTACCAGGCGATATTACCAATTCAACATCTATTGGTAATATGGGAATAGCACTTAGTTCTTCTAAAACTTATTTAGCTGCTCTTGACCTTGATTCCATCTATATTCACGAGTCTGATGGTTCAACATGGTCGAATAACCTGGCTGTTGGTAATATGGGTTTTGCAGATTCTCATTCGGCAATTGATATTGAAGTTTTAAATGATGAACTTTATCTGGCAGCAAAAGTATGTCCTGACTGGGATTTAAAAATATTTAAATGGACAGGTACAGACTGGCAAACTGTAGGCGGAGATGCAAGTGGATTTATTACAACAGGAGTAGATGTATTTGACATTACACTTGAAAACTATGGAGGAACTTTATATCTTACATATAAAATCAAAAACGCTGATTATAATCATACATTTCATATTAAACATTTAAATGGATCAATCTGGGATAGTGATTTAGAATGGACTGCTGATTATATTGATGACCTCAAAATTGCCAAAGGAAGTTCTAATTTATATTTTATTTCAAGAAGTCAGTCACCTGCATCATTCAGAGGTGGTGTATATAAAGTTACATCAACCACAAGTGTTGAAGAATTAATATCGGAAAACGATTATTGGTTTAGTAGTCCATACGATATAACGGTTGATACTGATGGAAATGTAATAATAACATCAATAAAAATTGAATCTGCAACATTGAGTTATCCAAATTTAAGTTTATATGATGGCAGCAACTGGAATACTATTTCCGGTGATTTTTCTGATGGTATAGAGCCTATATCAGTACATGCTGATGGAACGGACATTTATTATGTTTATGGTGACAAAAACAATGTTACAACATGGGGAGATACAAAATCTATTAAATCGGCAAAATTTACTAAATAGCCAATAATATTTAATATTAAAACGACCTGTAAATTACAGGTCGTTTTTTTCTTCATCAATAATTGGAACAAAGTTGAATGACAGATCAAGTGCTTCCGACATAATTTCGCCTTCTTCCAATAAATCTTCATCATCAGAATGGTAGTACCAGTTTATAATTATTTCCATACCTTGTTCCTGTATATTTTTAATTTTCTTTAATAATTCATAAAGGATTTTTGCAGTAGCGGTATTAAAATAATCGAATTTAAAATCAATGACCAATTCATTAATAACTTTTGATTTTACCTTTGACTTTTCAAAATGATCCAGAAATTCAAAAACCGGTTTGTAAAATTCGATTGCATTGGCTGGCTTTGATACTTTTAAGAAACTTAAGGTATTATTTTCAATATCAAATTTAATTTCGGGAGTAAAAGTTGTTGCTTCTATTTTTAATGTATTCATAGAAAATACGATTTTATGTCTAAGTATTTCCTATATACGTAAAAGTTAGAAAATGTTTACAAAATTTATAGAAATTTTAAATAAATCTTTTAGCAAGGAATTCCTGAAACTTATCTTTATATTGATCACTCACGGGTATGTATGTTTTTCCAAAAATTATACGACTTCGTTCAATGGTTTGTATTTCGCCCAGGTTAACAATAAATGAACGATGAACTCTCATAAAACGATCTGAAGGCAATTTTTCCTCCAATGATTTTAAACTCATTAAACTTAAAACCGGTTTTTCATCTTTAATAACAATTTTTACATACTCGCGTAATCCTTCTATATATAAAATCTCATCCAAATTAATCCGCCTTATTTTATACTCTGATTTAACAAAAAGGTAATCATCTTTAGCTTCAACACTAACAGATGCCTTTTCTACCAGCTCAAAATGCGCTTTTGCTTTATTCGCCGTCTTTAAAAACTCTTCGTAACCAAAAGGCTTTAAAACATAATCAAGAGCATCCACTTTAAATCCTTCCAGTGCATATTCCTGGTAAGCTGTAGTAAATATTATTTTCTGTTTTTCATTTAATGATTTTACAAAATCAATTCCGGTTAAGTCGGGCATTTGAATATCAACAAACATCAAATCAACGTCATTTTTAGAAAGTACATCCATTGCTTCAAATGCGCTTTTGCAAGATGCAATCAATTCCAAGAAAGGAGTTTTTTTTATGTACCCTGCAATTTGTTTAAGTGCCAAAGGCTCATCATCTATGGCTATACATCTAATTTTCATTCATCGGGATTTTTAATAAAACTTTAAACTCAGAATCAAATTCATTAATATTTAATTGATAATCATTGTTATATAATAAATTAAGTCGTTTTTTAATATTCTCTAAACCTACACCCGAGTATGGATTTGTAATCTTATTTTGAACTGATAAACTATTTATACAACTGAATTCGATAAATTCTATATTTTGCTTTAATTCAATTTTAATAAATGACTTTTCGTTATAACTTATTCCGTGCTTAAATGCATTTTCTATAAACGAAATAAACAAAAACGGCTGCAGTTTAATATCTTCATCAACTACAGTTATTTTCAAATCAATATTAACCTCTTCGTGAACCCTTAGCTTCATAAGTTCAACATAACTTTTTAAAAATTCAATCTCTTTTTTTAATGTTGTATCTCCCCTATCCGATTCATAAAGTAAATATCGCATCATTTTCGAAAGGGTAACAATTGAACCTTGAGCATCTTTAGTATCAATATCGATTTGAGCATGAATATTATTCAAGGTATTCATAAAAAAGTGCGGACTAACCTGATTTTGTAAAAAAGCTAACTCCGATTTTAAATGTTCCTTTTCCAATTCACGTTTTTTCTGTTCGTCTTTAAACCACTTATTGGTAACTTTTATAGCTACATTAAATCCAACAACCAACCAGGCAATAATTACCTGATTAAAAATTCTTAATATACGAACTACATATTCAGGAATTCGCTGATTTGGCCCTGTGAGTCGTTCTCGGGGAATTAGTTGTTGCTGATCAGGTGGAGGCCATGGCCTGTCAATGTGTGACCGTTGATTTGGCAAAGGAGGCCTTTGTCCGTCAAAACGTGGCCGTTGTAAATCAAATTGTGGTTGCTGATTATCTTTAATCAATTCCTGAAGCATTGGAAAAACGTAATCCCAAACTAAAACAAATAACAAACTTAAAACTACAACTGCAATCAGGTATGTACCTGTTTTTCCTTTAAAAAGAAACTCCGGAATCAACCATACAGTATTTATAATAAAAATAGCAACAAATGGTGTCATTCTCACCCAACCTATAATTACCTGCTTATCAAACCTTCCGGTATTAGAAGTTGTAACCAAAACAGGTATTATAAAAATCACCAGCCAAATTATAAGATAAATAGCTGTTTCCGGCACTTTCTGAGATGTTTTAAATTCCATCCTTAATTTAAAGTTTTTTATAAAGATAAGTCATTTCTTAATTAGAGTGAACTTTAGGTGCTTAGCGCCTGCCTGCCGCAGGCAGGGATTTACTAGCAAGCTTATAATAAGATTATTAATTTTGAATTGTTTTGTAAAATTAACCGCTTAGCACCTTCTTAGACTAAACTCATAGATAGTATTGATAATAAGCAATTAATCTAATATTTAATTTTGGCTTGGAGGCCTTTCTCCTCTATGATTAGGATGTGGATGTGGTCTTAAATAACAAGTCATTCTTAAATAATCTTCATACTTTTCTTCAGAAAGAACTGCTTTAATTTTATTGTCACGTACTTTTTCATGTTCTTCTATTACCGATTTTTCAGGTCTTTCATCACTTTTCATTAATTCATCAATTGTTTCAAAAAAAGCAGTATAAGATAATTTTACAGTTTCCTTTTGAATATCTGTTAATTCAATTTTTTTACTAATTTTTATGATAACATGATTTACCCGCTCTTCAATTGGCGGAGGGCCTTTTCGCTCCTGTTGTGCTAAGGAATTAAAATTTATTCCTGTAACAATTGCACATACTACTAAAATTTTAATTGTTGTTTTCATGATTTTTAATTTTTAGTTGTTAAATTTTATTGAACTATAATTTTCTTCACGCTGAAAAAATCATCATTCTTAATTTTTACAAAATAAATTCCTTTCGGCTGCTCACTTAAATTAACTTGAAATTTGAAATCTGAAATTTGAAATTTCTTAGCAACTTGCCCGTTAATATTTATAATTTCAATTGATTGAATCTGCCAGTTGCCGGATAAGTTATTATCGGATTCAATTGTAAATATTCCGTTTGTTGGGTTTGGGAAAATCTTTATATTATCATTATTTAAAATAATATCACTAACCGATGCTACATTATATTCTTCGATAAAAACAGGGTTTTCGCCAAGAGTTATTGTAATTTTGTTATCGTTTGCTGCTTTTGTTTCTATTGTGAAAAAATCAAGATAATCGTTCTCGTTCAAATCATCACCTGATTCTGCATTTGGAACTACTTCTGTGATTTTAACCGAATTAATATCACCAACATCCAAAGTTATTGTCTTATTGCTTCCGGTATCGTCAAAATAATCCCACCATGCGACCCAGATTGGTTTTCCTTGCTTTAAAAACTTATAGATATAGATATTGTCTGATTCTTGTATTGTCTGGATGCTGTTCCAATCAGAGCCTTCCAGTTTTTCTACCATTAGTTTGTAGGTGTAATAGGATAGTTTTATAACTCCATAGCCCATATCATGATCATATGTTCCATCGTAAATCAAACCGGTAAAATCAAAATAAGTTTCATTGTAATGAAATCCTTCAAATATACCCCATGCCCAAAAAACTTTTTCAACTCCATAAGATAGCGAAGACACATACCTTTTAAGAAGGCTTTGCGCTTGAATTTGTTCGCTTTGATATGGTGGATCTAATCCTCCATTTTCTTTCGGATCTCCGCTATAATCACTCATTTCTGTTATCCAGATAGGTATTTCAATAAAATTAGCTTCTGCTAATCTTTGTTTTGCATGATCTAATAAAAAAATTGGATTGTATTCATCAGCATTACCACCATAATGCTGATCAAAAATATCAACATAATTTCCATTTAATTCTATTAATATCTGTTGATTAAGCATGTCCCACTCACTGACAGATCCCTTACCCCAAAAAACACCACCCATAACCACCTGACATTCGCTACATTCTTCTTTGATTGCATTATATGTTATTTCCTGTAATTTTGCATAATCTTCCATCCATGGTTTTGGTTCATTTTCTACTTGCCAATACTTAACATAATCTTTATATTTACTTACAAGGGCTTTTACGTATTGAATCCAGCTTTCTTCAGTATAAACACCTTCATTTGGAATATAAGATTCTGATTCTGCAACAGGAGTTCCAAGGTGGCTAATTGTGATAAGAAAGTTAGTATTTTCAGGGCAAGAATTAAATCCTACCTTATTTTCAAAAGCATCCCAATCATAATTACCATTACTAATATCTGTTTCTGATTGAATCATGCCCCAGACAGCATTGCCTCTCACCCATTTAATTCCCAAATCAGACGCATAATCGGGAAGTTTATTTGCATAATGAAAACCAAACGGCGAATCTTCATAATTCTGTGCAAAAGCCATTGTTGGTAATATTGCTCCGGCAAATAAGAATATCCCGAGAATAAAACCTGTTAATTGTTGTTCTTTTTTCATGATTTTTGCCTTTTATAATTATTAAATAAACCATTTATTTCGATAAATGATTTACCACAGCATTGTAACGATCATCAACATGATTCATTTGTTCGGTTAAAGCATCTGTAAATTCTGAAGATGATCTCAAAAAAGTATAACCCGGTTGTTCACCATCTGTGCCAATAACATAATCATAAATTAAATCATAATAATACTGATACAATTCTTTCATTTTTGATGGTTCAAAAGCATCATCAATTACTGATTGCAAATAAGTTTCATAAATTTCTTCGTATTCCGGCTGATCCATTAAATACCGAATTAATGGCCATTCACTGGTAACTTCGGACATTGATAGTGAAAGAGTCTCCCTCTCCCAGGAGCTTAAGGCTTCGTTATTGTCCCACGGAATCCAAGCTATTTTATTAGTGTAAGGATTATTGTATAAATAATAATTATGACCTATTGTACCATAAGTATCCCAATTTTGGATTACTGTATTAGTTGCAAGCCATTTCATAAAATGGTCAACATCAAGAATTGACTCTAAATCTGTTTTCCATTGTTTAGTATCAGTTATCCTGTTTGAAGAATGTAAGGTGTTATACAATTGTTCAAGATCGCTCCAGTCTGCTAAATCTTCATTTGTTTTTTTCTCTAAATCAGTTGTATTAAACGTACCATAAGCAAATGTTCCTCCTATACCTTCAGGCTTATAACAATTACCTGTACTGCTTCCAAACTGATTGTCGAGCATAGTATCCTCAACAATTTCTACGGCAGTATATAAACCGAAATATACAGGGCCTTCGCCATAATCGATATATACTCTGTAATAAGCTGTTCGTGGAGCTTTTAATCCGGCATCCCTAAAAATATCCGCAGCTATTTTTTCATGTAAGAATGATTGATCTTTAAAATTATTTGAGAATGACAACTTTTGAAATCCATAAAACCGTTGATCTTTAATCGCCGGATAATCATCTTCAAACTCATCAAAATCGAATCGCAAGGCTAACTTCATAATTCCAGCCAGCCATGTAAAGTTAAGGCTTGAATTACCTTTAAATCTTACTCCCACATTATACCACTCTTTCCCTTCAAAAAAGAATGAACATGTTACGAATACAGGTGTAATAAAATTAGGAGGAGGCGGTGGTGAATTGTAATTTCCAAATTCCGAAAACATTGGTGGTGGCGGAGGATTTCCTCCATTTGAGCCAAATTCTCCAATATTATCTGTTAAATCCTGTAACATTGTATTCCAATTATCAGATGAAATAACTAAATCAATTCGATTTACTTTATCCTGCGAAAAAACTACATTATAATCTGGCGATGCTTCTGACGAATGAGTTTCAGAAGTCCAATCGGCCAAACCTGTACCAGGTGTAACATCTTCTATAATTTCCTCTTTGTAACATGAGTTACTTAGCATTAATATCGAAACGAATACTGCAACAAATAAATTCATAGATTTTAAATATTTTGTTCTCATAATAATTAATTTTAAAATGAAAATTTATAACCCAAGCCAATTATGTAAGTGTCTTTTGCATAATCCTGATTTAGCTCATTGTCAATCCTGTAGAATAATTCAATATCGTTTTTTTTAGTTATTGAATATTCAATGCCTAATGTCCAGCGAATTTTATTGAAATAAGAATCCTCTCCGTTTTCAAATCTTCGGAATAATTCCATATCAAAATAAGGGTCAAGCTTAAAATTATTGATGTTATAATCAATAGAAAATTTGTTTCGTAAATTATACAGATTATTACCTGATTCATTAGTAAAGAAATCTTCGTCCTTATTTTGAAATCGCAACCTATATGCAACTTTAAATCGACTAATTTTATATTTATATTGGAAATCGGCACTTAAGCGATGTTGATTTTGAAAATCGCCAACACTATCTTTATTTTGATAAAAACGATAATTAGCTCCTAATGAAAAGTGTTTATTAAATTTGTAGTTCAATCCTAAATCAGTAAAAAAAACATCAAACTTTGAGATATCTTCAGTAAATCTGAATTCTTCTTCCAAGGATATTTTCCAGTGTTTATTTATTTTTTTTGATAATCCTATACTTGTCCATTGTTCCAGGTCTTGAGTAATTTTTGTTTCCTGAGCATCTGTTCTGCTTGCTAAACCATTAGCTATGAATAACGTTATAATTATATATTTGTAAGTACTTTTCATTTTTTAATTTTAATGCTATTAGTTTCTGGCTTTTAGTATTATTCATTATTCTCATACCATATCCTGATTAACGAAAAACTCATCATCTTCAAGGGTTTGTGTTCCGTTGAAATAATAAATTTTAATTTCAGCAGTATCACGTAAGAAATTAACTTTACCAACTTCCGCCCTATTTATTTGTAAGCCTGTACGTTCTTTCAAATCTTCAAGTAATAATTGATAGTTTTCAGGCTTAATCAGGTCTATCTTTTCAAAAACAATTGTTTTACTCGTTTCGTTCTTCAATAACCAAATTCGCTCTAATCCCCAAACAATAAAAACAATCATCAGATTTGTGAATAATAATTCAGCGTAGCTAACTTTTTTATTTGCTAAGGCATTTATTACCGATACACCAATTACTACAAAAAGGTAAGTCATTTCCTTTATTGGAATTGTTGTTGTTCTATATCTTATAATTCCAAATATGGCAAACAATCCCAACGCAAAACCCAACTCAAGTTTTACATTTTCCAAAAGAAAACAAAGAAGGAAAACAATGGTGCTAAAAAGGACATAAGTAAACAGATAATCTTTTCGTTTGGTTATCGAATAATATAATACCCTTACCAAAAACAAACACACTAACAGGTTAAAAACAAAACGAATTGTTAATTCTGTAAAATCTTCAATATCAACAAGTTTTATTTTAAATAGTTCCAGCTCTGATATATTTATATCCATTATCGGGATTATTGATAGTATTGAATTTAGTGTTTCCATAATATTTTGTTTTTATGCAGATAATTTATTTATCATTAATAATTTAGACTTGAACCTATTTGATTTTAAGTTTGGATAAACAAGAGCGGTTCCGATACAATATTTACTAAAACTACATGGATGTATTTGATGTTTTTTTAAAACTTTTACCACATCGGAATTGATTGAAAATTTTGATTGTTTAACTTCAACAATAGCTAATGCAGGCAAATATCCTTTACTTCCATTACCATTACTAAATTCAATACCAAAATCAATGGTTACTCTTTCAATCTGGTTTGTTAAAGTAATTCTCTGAAAAGTATTATATAGTTTTAGCTCTAATTCATCTGAAGAGAATGGTGATTTATAATTCAAAAAATCAATTTCCTTATTACTAAAATCTGAGTAATTATCTGACTTAACAATTCTTGATTTTAATGTACGTCTTTTGTTGTTTTTAAATTTAATCTCAAAAAAGTTTAGTCCTGAAATTATATACTTACGTTCACGTACTTTATATCTGTTAAGTTTCCCGTTCTGATGTTCGTTATACATTTTAAAATCACGAGTATCATAATACTTTGTTCGGTAATACATTATTCTTTGCTCATTAATTTCCAGAACTTTATACTTATCAGAAATATTATTCAGTATAGCTGGCAATTGCTCAACAGAACACACAAATTTTGTATCAACCCGATTCATAAGTTTTACATTATCCATTTCTTTAAGTGAAACAGCATTAAACTGATTTATTAAGTTTTCGACTGCTACCATAAATTTTATTGTTACTTTCTAAGAACAATATTATAGCCAGAATAAGGCAAAAGAAAATCTAATCAATGTTCGGGAGGATTTTAATAATGGAAAGGGGATTTTAATCAACGAAAAAAACCGGGACAAATTTGTCCCGGCTCACTAACTAATAATTTAGGCTATTTACTATATTTCTCAAACATTTTTTTTGCATAATTCAGTCCCCAGTTTGGGTGAATTTCACTTTCCAGTTGAAAAATCTCATACTTTTCTAAAGCTTTATTTAACAATGGAGAAGCTTTTTCGGTACCACCACCCATAAACGTTGGCATATTAAATAGTTGAACAGCATGCCAGAGATAACTCCTGGGATTTTCAGAATTTAATTCCTGTGCTTTTTTAAACATTGAAATGCATTGCGAATTATACCTCATTCCTCTTGTCATAGGTTCAATATTCATACGAGCTTGAAGAATAAAACCTTTCATAACATATATTTCGGAATTATCCGGGCTTATATTATCAGCTTTATTATTAAATTCCACAGCTTTATCAACATAAAGATCTCTTTTCTTATCTGTTTTGATTAAATAATTTATCTGAACATAACAATAAGCACAATAATAATATGGAAGCCATTCATCTTCTACTGAATTGCCTATCCTTTCAAAATCATTTGCTGCAAATTGAAGATACTCAATTGAAGAAGAAGTATCCATCATAGTTATAGCGTTTTTCATTGCTTTTATATAACTGCTGTTTTGAGCTAATAAGCTTAATGAAAATACAGAGCTTAAAAAAATTAGTAAATACTGTTTCATAGTTTTTATATTTATTAATAGGTTGATATAAATAATCCAATAAAGAATGATCGTTTTGAGACCGGACTTATAGGAATACGACTGTTTCCGTCTGGCAAATAATGATATCCAAAAATATGTTCATTCCCTAAAACATTTCTTAACGAAGAGTAAATAACGGTTCGTCTGTTAAATAATTTAGTAATCTTACTAATATTAATATCTAAATTGTGGTACTCTTTTGTATAATCTGTATGAAATTCATTTTCCGGACGATTTGGATCGTAATATGGTCTTCCTGAAGAGTAGGAATAACTAAACCCAACCATGGAATTAATTAATCCAACCCAATGTTTATAGACAAATGATAGATTATGTTTTGCAGCAAAATCCGGAACTGCTTCCTTAGGAAAGTCTCTGTAATCTCTTTTTGTATCAAGATATGAATATGAAATCCAGTAATCAGCAAGAGGGATAGTTTTTTCATCTCTCCAGAATATATCAATCCCCCTGGCATAGCCCGTACCGCTATTATTGTAAGTATTTTGTACATCAGGGATATCTTTTATCAGATCATTATATTCTTTATCATATAGTTCAATCCGAAATATTCTTTTATTGTTCATCCACTGATAATTTAGAATATAATGATCTGCATTTTCATAATCATACTTATTATCACTATAATACAGAAAATCTTTTTCAGGAGTCTGATAAAACTTTCCAAAAGCAAAAGAAACCTGGCTATTAGAAGCTACTTTATATGCTATTGATAAACGTGGTGCAATATTCCATTTTAATAAGTAATCTGAATATTCGTATCTAACACCAGTTCTTGTTGCTAATTTTTGAGATATAATCCAGTCAACTTCAAAAAACCCGGCACAGAAAAGATCTTCTATTACACCTTCTGAATTATCCATTTTACCAGATACATCAAAACTTTGAATTTCACCACCGACTTTCATTGTTACATTGGATAATGAATTATTTGTCACTATAATTTTTGACTGCATCATTTCTTCATCTTCAGACATATTAACGGTATCCAGATACGCATTATCTTTATCCTTTGAATATGAAAAACCAACAAATAGTGACCATTTTTCGTCTTTAAAAAATTCCCTATATGAAGAATTAATATATAAATTCTTATTTTCAAGAGAAAAAGAATATTTTTCATCCGGGTTAGAGATTTCCTCAAAATCAACTCCAAGTTCTGTTTTCGAGATATTAGAGTAAAATTTAAATAGCCCGTTATCTGATATTTTTTGTCTGAAAATGATTTTTCCACAAGTGTTTTCAGTTGATTTATTGTATTTGTCGATATTAAATAAATAATGATAAGGCTGAAAGTTATTGTAACTAATCCCTGTATATAATGATGTATTTTCCCAGCGATGAGTGTGAAAAACATTTGTACCATACAAATGTATTCCTCCGCCGGTATTTGTAGAATCAGCGAGACCTTTACTTTTTAAAATAAGCGTCGAAGATAATGCCTGCCCATAAAGAGCGGAGTATCCACCTGAACTGAATATCATTCCTGAAAACATAAATGGATCAAATCTTCCTCTTTGCTTAATATCAGGAACAGGACTGTAATATGGATTCATTACTACCATTTCGTCAATAATGATTTTAGATTCACTACCAGAACCACCTCGCACAAACAAACCATTGGATTCTCCAACAGTTTGAGTGCCAGGCAATGTTTCAATAGCTCCAATAATATTACCCAACGCTCCGGCAGTAGTTCCAATATCTGTCGATTTCATATTCACAGCCCTTTTTTCTTCACTTGCCTCAAAGGCTCCTGCAGTTATATAAACAGCATCAATTTCACTAACTGAAGGTTTTAATATGATATCAAGTTGAACAATTGGCTCATTTAATAATATCGCCTTTTCTATAGCCTGATAACCAATACATGAAACCATAATTATTTGCTCACCATTTTTAGAAGTAATAAAGCTAAATTCTCCGTCTAAATTCGAAGATGTTCCATCAAAACTGCCTTTTATTGCAATATTTGCAAACATTACAGGTTCCCCTTTTTTGGTAATAATCTTCCCGGTAATAGTTGTTTGAGCATTACATGTGATGCTGGCAATAGTTATTAAAACAAATAGTATTAATATTTTTTTCATACATCAACAATTTAGTTCTACAGCGAATGTAGATTCATCCGGTAAGTGATAAAAAAATAAAATGCTGAAGTGAGAAAATCAGATGACGAAGTTGGAAAATCAGGAGAAAACGAACTTTAAGTAATTCCATACACTTGCCTGTAGACAGGTTTAACCTAAATTGTAACCCGGAATGTGAAAAATGCCTAATATTATTAATTTTTTACCTGTTTAGCCATTTTTTTAAAGCACCGGACCGTTGATATGTAATTATTATATCTTCAGCAACAGGAGGGTTTAATTTTACTAATAATCTACTCTTTGATAAAGTGATTAATTTATCAATAGATTGAATACGAATTATGTATTTTCGGTTAATTCTGAAAAAAATTTCAGGGTCAAGAATATTTTCCAATTTATTTAGTGAATAATCAACATCATAATCCTTATTATTAATAGTTCTTAAAAAAACAGCCTTGTTTGTCGAATAGAAGTACGCGATATCATCTGTATTAATGATCTTGATTTTTGATCCTACGTTTATTGTAAAGCGTTTTTTGTAGGATTCTGATTTGTTTTTAAAAACTTCAATTAGAGCATGGAAATCAGGATTACTAATTTCTTTATGTTGATATAGTTCTTTGAATTTATCAATACTTTCTTTTAATTCCTTAATATTTATTGGTTTTAATAAATAATCGATCCCGTTATTTTTAAAGGCTTTTATAGCATATTGGTCATATGCTGTAGTAAAAATAACCGGAGTGCTAATATGTACTTGTTCGAAAATATCAAAACTTAAACCATCCGAAAGATGAATATCAAGGAATATTAAATCAACCAAATTTTTTGCTAACCAATCAACCGCATCTCTTACCGTTCCTATCTTTGCTAAAACTTCTATTGATTCATCGATTTCCAAGATATATTGTTCAAGTTTATTAGCTAATATTTTTTCATCTTCAATGATTACAATTTTCATGGCTAACATTTATTAATCTCCTGAAATAATAGGTATTTCAGCTATAAAATTATTATCCTGTTTATAAAATTTTGGTTGAATATTTGAAATGAATTTATATCGATCTACTAAATTCCTTAAACCAATTGATTTGGAAAATTCTCTTCTATATTTCAGATTCAAATTATTTTTTATGATGACATAATTATTTTCTTCAAAGACTAAAATCTTTAAGGGATGCTTATCGGAAATTTCATTGTGTTTAATCGCATTTTCAACCGGAATTTGCAAAGAGAGTGGTAAAATAAACTTGTTCAGATGATTGCTATTTATTTCAGATTTGAATTGTAGATTATCACCAAAACGTATCTTATGTAAGTAAATATACGAATTTATAAACTCCATTTCTTCTTTTATACTAACAGTGTCTTTATTTGAAACATCCAGAATGTATCTGTAAGTTTTTGAAAACTGATCAACATACTCTAATGCATTTTTAGGGTTTGTTTGGATAAGAGAAGATAAAATACCTAAACTATTGAATAAAAAATGGGGGTTTACCTGATTTTTCAAAGCTTCATAATGAGCAATGACATTTTCCTTTTCAAGTTTTTCAGTTATAAATAGTGAATTTTTCCATTTATAAAATAGGAAAATACTTTCATGAAGTGCTGTAATAAAAAAGGTACAAAGAATGATAACTATATGTATCCCTTTCATTTCTGCCCAATAGTCCGAAGTTACATTTCCAAATATTATATTAACTAAGAAGACAAATAATATTGCAGAAAAAGCAAGTACAGAAAAAAAAATTAACATTACGATTAGATGCTTAGCTGGTAATGAATCTATTGGAAATTTTTTATTAATAATATGGGATACTCGTTGTCCAAATTCCCAAAATACAAACGTGAGAATAATAGAAATAATCATCCACATTATAAGCCTTTTATAATCGCCTGCATCATAAAAGAAAAGAGGCATAACAATACCTATTACAGGAATGCTTATTATTTTAAACCAACGATATACATAATTCAATTTTTCCATTTAGTATTAGAACAGTTCTTAGGATTTGCAAATTTAAAATTAAACAAAAACATTAAGAATTGAAATATTTTTGTAATAAAGCTATTGAAGGTTTTATTGTTATAAAAGATAATCTTAAACTGTAAAAAAGCCGGGACAAATTTGCCCCGGCTTACTAACCAAAATCTAATTGCTTATTTTAGCAACTTAAGGTTACCTCTATAAATTGAGGCAACCTTAAATTATCCACCATAGTTGGTTGAATCTGATGGCTCTTCATCATCACAAATCCAAATATCATCATAATCAACTTCAATTTCTTCGGTAACACCATTTACTGTAATTGTATATTTGTTATCGCAAGTACCGTCACCATAATCAATTATATAAGTATCTTCGTTATATGTTCCTTCTTCAATTCCACTAACAGGAACCCAATACATGCAATTAAAGTCGCTTACTACAGGCTCAATAATATCCCATGTATAAGTATCGCCAAGTGAACTTTCATAGCTAAAGCTACCTTCTAGCATTGTATAAGAATCAAAAGTAAACTTAGATTTAAAATTAGAGATATAAGTTATTACTTCGCCATCTTCGAAAGTAATGGTCATATCTTCCTCGTTGGTCGATATTTCTTCATAATCTTCGCTAAACCAATCGAAGAAATAAGTAGAATCTTCGAAATTATTCCAATCCCAACTACCTGTCCATTGACTTTCGCCTTTGTAATAACCGTTTATGGTCATTCCCCATGCAGAATAGTTTTCATAAATATCTTCATATACATAACCATTTTCATCCATTTTCCATTTCCAGGTTATTTTACCTTTTATTAATTCACCCCACTCAATGCAACCTTCTTCGCCATAATCCATGATCATAACTTCAAAGCCTTCTTCGTCAGTATAATATGTATATTCAGCACAAGTTTCCCAATCATCCCAATAAGTAGAATCGTCATAATTTGTTGGACCATCTTTACAAGCTTTCTTTTTCATTCCATTATAATTCATGGCCATAGCACCAAATTCATGAGTGCTGTTAACATTCAAATTCCTGATATTCTGAAGTTTCATATTTAGCTCTGACAACTCCATAAATTCATCAGAAATCTTCGAATTAGATGTATCATCTTTCTCACAGGCTACTGCAAAAAAGAGAACAGATAGAATAATCGCAAAAAATTTAGTTTTCATAATTTTAAAATTTAAGTTTAACATTATTTTCTTTCTTTAATTATAATTGTTGATGCATCTTTAAATGAATATTCTAAATTCATAGGTAAACAAACCATTTCTAATGCATCTTCGAGATTTTTATTATTGAAATATCCTGTATAATACCTGTTGCCAATATTTTTTGTAATGATTTTGACTTTAAACTGTCTTTCAATTTCGCGAAACACATTTTCTATTTTTTCGCATGAATAATAGAATTCTCCTTTTTGCCATTTTCCAACCCTGCTAATATTAAATCGTTCGGGATGGCTTAGTTGATTATTTTTTAATTGGGATTCTAATCCTTGAGTTAAAATAACAGAGTTAGAATTCTCGTTTAATTGAACTTGTACCTTACCCGTAAAACAAGATACTTTGAAATCATTATTCCTGGCAAAAACATTAAAGCTCGTACCTAAAACTCTAACGTTTCCTTTATTTGTATTTACCGTGAATAAGCTTCCTTTTTTAATTTTAAAACCAGCTTCGCCTGTTAAACAAACTTTACGTGAATTTCTCCAAAAACTTTTCTTATAAGTTAGCTTGGAATCGGCGTTTAGAATCACCTTTGACTGATCAGGAAGAATAAACTCCTTCATTTCGCCCAATTGTGTTATACAAATAATCTGTTTATTAAAATTGAAAAGATAAAACGCACCTATTAAAATTATTATTGAAGCAGCAGCTGATAACTGATACTTTAAAGAAAAATTGATCTTTCGGGATTTATCTTCATTTTTATTTCCTGATTCCTGTACACGATTGTAAAGATTTGTCCAGATAATGTCACATGAAGTTTTCACAGGAACTTTTAATTGAATTTTATCTGATAAAAACATATCCAAATAGTTTTTATTACTATTCTTTATTTCTTTATTGATATGTTCCTGTTTTTTTAACATGGTTTATAATTGCTTTTCTGAATACAATTACAAACTGATAAGGAAATACCCTACTTTTTCTTATCATTTTTTTTTGAGGATTTAGCAAGAGTTACTGGATACTGGTTGCTGGTTTCAAATTTCAAGTCTGGTATAAAAAGAATAAATTCGAATTATCAACTCTGCCAGGATTGTGCCAATAAACTGACAGCCAGTTTTATGTAATTTATAATTTTAACAAAAAAAAACCTGGCAGGGTTTTTAAACTATACTCATAAATTATTAAAACTTAATATTAAAAAAAGCGCTTATAGCTCTTCCGGGCAGGTTAATCGACATTAAATCATAATAAGTATCATATTCATCAACATAAGGAATTAATTCTTGTATTTTTTTGTTTTGCCGGTTATATAAATTTAAAACAGAAATACCAATGTTACCTTTTAAATTCCTTAAACAGAAGTTATAAGTGAAACTGCAATCAAGTTTATGATAATCAGGTAATTTTACATTTTCTGAATAATAGGTATAATCATCAACAGAATAATACGGATAAGAATAAACAAAGCCTGTTCCGTAAATCCACGTTAGTGCAACATTCCAATTCTTAAATGATTTTATTCCTGCAATTTTAAATTCGTGCCTCTGATCGTTAACTGAAGGAAACTGTTTACCGTTATTTAATTTATCAAATTTATTATTGTTCTCGCTTAAAGAATAACTAATCCAACTATAAAACCTGCCAAAATCTTTACTTATTAAAACATCAACTCCCTGAATATCTGAAGAACCACTATAAAATGATGCTCCGGTTTCGTAAAATGAGGTATCGTATGTTAATTCGTAATAACTTGAAAAATCATAAACATATTTAACTATACCGTCAACTTTCTTTTTATAATACTCAACATCAATGAGAAACTTATTTTTACTGTATTGAAACCCCACGATGAATTGATTTGATTCTCCAACAGGTATATCTACATCATCAGAAATAAACCATAAGCTTTTGGAATTCGTAATTTGTTCGCCGGTAAAAACTTTAGTTAAAAACTGATTATATTTTCCTATCGCTGCTTTTAATCTAAAATAATTGTTCCAATTATATGTTAAATTAAATCTGGGTTCTAAATATAATTTATCGGTTTGCTTATAATAGCTGTTTCGAAGTCCCAGAGTTAAATCGAATTTATGAAAGTTTTCTAATCTTCCTTGAATAAAAGCCGAGTGCAAATAACTATCGTTAGAAATATCCTCACCAATTTCTTCATAATCGTCATAAGAATATTTTAATATATAGTTTATATGTTGATTAATAAGCTCATAACCAAAATCAAGGCTTAAGTTATCTGAATATTTGTACTCAGAATTAAATTTTAATGCTTTTTCATCAATATCATTTGTATTTTGAATTTTATAAGTAATATAATTTTCAAAATCTAACTCATACTGTTCGGTACTTAAAAATTCGTTAAAAAATTTCGACTGACTTAAAAGGAACTTTGTATAAAACCTGTTATTCCATTGCCTTCCCCACCTTAAGCTTAAACCATTATTACCAAGAACATCATCATTTCTAAAAAAACTACCATATATTGATTCATCTCTTTCCAGTTTATCAAAACTCGAAAAATAGCTTAATGCAATATTATCTTTTTCAGTTATTGAATATGAAAGTTTAGCATTAATATCATAGAAATAAAAGACAGGTTTATATTCATCAGTACTTGATGTTCCACCTGACATTCCATTTGATACATTAAAAGAATCTACAGGCAAAATATTTATCTCGTCATAATCATTAATACTTTCAAACATTTGATTAAATAATGGAGTTTGAATAATATCAGTATACGATCGTCTGCCTGCAATTAATACAGAACCTTTATTAAATAATGGAGCTTCGATCATTAAATTGGCACTAAGCATATTAACTCCGAAATCAACTGATGGCTTAACCGAATTACCAGATTTACCAACAATATTTACAACACTGTTCATTCTGCCACCATAACGCGCATCGAATCCTCCTTTATAAACCTGAATATGCTTTATAACTTTTGGATTTAATGAACTTACCATTCCATAAAAATGATCGACATGATACAATGAAAAATCATCAAAAAGTATGAGGTTCTGATCCATTGATCCTCCCCTGATAATTAAATCTGCTGATGATTCGTTAGTACTTTTAATACCCGGCATCATTTGTACTAATTTTAAAACATCGCTTTCGCCTGAATTAGGTAATTTATATATGTCCAGAGTATTTAAGGTAGTTAATCCTGTTTGATTATCGGCTTGGAATGTATTTTCAGTTTCAGCATGAATAACAACTTCATCAATTTCAAGATTCTTAGATGATAAATAAAATACTTTTAATTCTTTTTCTTTAAATGATTTTATCTTATAAACAGCCGGATTATAACCTACATAGCTAATTATAAGATTTAATGTATCCATGCTTAAATTGAGAAATGAAAAATAGCCATCCTGGTTCGATACACAAAACAGTTCTTTACCGGCAATAATATGAGCAAAGGGAAGAGATTCTCCGGTTTCTTTATCTTTAACAATACCAATTAAATTGTATTTTTCTTTAGGGATATCGCTTGGAATAATTATATAAACCGAATTAATAAACTTAAAACTAAATCCATTAGATATTAAAAGCTTTTCTAATTCCTTTTCCGGATCCGAGAAGTCAATTTTTTGATTAATGATTACTTTTTGGACAAGTTCATTATCATACGCAAATTTATATCCAAATTCTTGAGAAAAGTATGATAAAACAGAATCAAGGCTGGTATTAAAATTTAAATTTTGGTGCTGAGCAAATGAGCTTTTTTTGCTAACAACAAGTATTATAATAAGAATAATAAAAACAAATCTAACGCTTCGACACAAACTATTCTTCAATAATAACTTTTTTATCATTAGTAATTCTATAGTTTAATTGCATTGATAAACAAACCACATCCAAAGCATTTTCAATACTATCTTTTTCAAAATGTCCTGTAAATTTTCGTTCGTGTATATTATTAATTATTACAATTTCAACGTCAAACACCCTACTTAATTCATCAAAAACAAATTCCAGATTTTTTTTATCGAACGAAAATACATCATTTCTCCAATCTTTATTATTGATGTGATCAAAATTAAATTGGTTGCTTTTATTATTTTTCACTTCTATACTTAAAGCTTTCCCTTTTGTTAAAACTATTTCATTTGTCTTGTTTTTAACCTGAACTTTCCCTGAGAAACATCTAGTTTCAAATAATCCGTTTCTTGAATATGTATTAAACTCAGTTCCTAAAACCTGTACTTGAGCAATGTGTGTTGAAACCACAAATTTATTTCCTGTTTTAACTTTAAAATATGCTTCACCATCCAATTTTACTTTTCTTTTAAAATTCCAGGTTAGCATTGAATAGGATAAATGCGAATCGCTATTAATTAAAACAACAGAATTATCAGGCAAAATAATTTCTTGTTTTGCTCCATTTTCAACATAGTAAGTTTTGTATGATTTATCTGCAACAAATAATGTAATGGCTAAAAATATTAGTAAAGAAGCTGCCGCGTAATAGAATTTTCTATTAAAAGTAATAATCTTTGAAGTAGCAGGTTTTGGACTGCTTTCAATTTTAGAAATCACTTCATTCCAAACCTCAACCTTCGTTTTTTTAAAAGGTGGTTTGTATGATGATATTATTTTATCGATATCTTTATTCTGATTACTCATTGCGAATCAAATTTATACTTTAAAATCGATTAAATTATTTAAAATCTCTAATGCTTTTTTCATTCTTTTCTCAACAGCCTTGACACTTAATTGTAACCTTTCCGCAATTTCTTTATAGCTTAGCTTATCAATTCTGTTCATTAGAAAAACAATTCTGCTTTTTTCGGGTATTTTTGCTAAGGTATTTTGAAGTATTTTATCGAACTCCTTAAATTCCATTAAAAATTCCGGGGATTCTGCAAAAGATTCTGATAAACTTGAAGTAAATTTAAATTCAACCTTTTTACGATTATAATGATTTTTAAATAAGTTACCTGCAATGGTATATAAATAAGACTTTACTGTATCTGGGTTTATTTTATCAATATTTTCCCAAAGTTTTAGAAATGCTTCTTGTGAAAGATCTTCAGATAATTCAGTATCAGAAGATTTATAATACAAGTAACTCCTGATATCATCAAAGTACTTATCAAAATATTCTTTAAAGATCTTTATATGATTTTGATCTGAATTTAAAATCTTATTCAATTCGAATTGATTTTTAATTAAAAAACGAAATTAATCATTTTCAAACTACAAAAATTGTTCCTGAAAAATAAATCATCCAAAATATGGCTATCTTTAAACAAAAATTAAACCATGAAAAAACTAATATCTTTATTATTAGGAGTTATTGTACTTTTTGCTTGTACTACAAGCCAACCAGAACAAACAAAACATACATCTGAAGAGATTGCAGAAATTAATGTGGTAAATAAAGGAAATGTCACTTTTGATGATTTCTTTAAAAACAAAACTATGCGTTTAGATTATTTCCATACAGGGAATTCAGAAACCGAACATTTCGCTGTAGACAAAATTATATCTGACGGAGAATGGTACGGAAGTACAAAAACCCTTATCGATGAATTAGAACTTGGTTACTTTTTCTTTGAAGTTATTGATCAGGAATCTAAAACCTTATTGTATTCGCGTGGATATGCCAATATTTTTGGCGAGTGGCAATGGACGCCTGAAGCTAAAGAAGAATGGGGAACATTTCATGAATCCATTCGATTTCCATGGCCTTTAAAACCGGTTACAGTTATCGTAAAAAAACGCGATGGGCAAAATAAATTTCAGCCAATCTGGACAACAGATATAGATCCTGAATCGCGAGCAGTAAATCCTGCTGATATTGCACATACCGAAAAAATAAATATTATACACAAAAGTGGCAATCCACAAGAAAAAATGGATATAGTTATTTTAGGTGATGGTTACTCAATCGAAGAAATGGATAAATTTGTTTCTGATGCTAAACGACTTGGTAATGTTTTACTAAATGCTGAACCATTTAATACCCGTAAAAATGATATAAATGTTTGGGCTGTAGAAACCCCTTCGCAGGAATCAGGAATTACCAAACCTCATCCCGGAGTTTTTAAACGGACTGCTTTATCGGCACACTATAGTAGTTTCGATTCGGAACGGTATGTTTTAGCTTATGATAATAAAACTATAAGAAATGTTGCATCAGCTGTTCCTTATGAATTTATGGTTATACTGATTAACGAAGAAACTTATGGTGGTGGTGGAATTTATAAGCTTTACACAACTGTTGCTGTTGATAATAAATTTTCTGATTATCTTATGATTCATGAAATGGGACATCATATGGCAGGATTAGCCGATGAGTATTATAGTTCATCAACTGCTTATGAAGCTCCATCAATTGAAATTGAACCCTGGGAAACTAATATTACAGCACTCTTAGATAAAGACAATATTAAATGGAAAGATTTGGTTAAAGAAGGAACTCCAATTCCAACGCCCTGGAATAAAGAAGAATTTGATGCTTATGCTTACGATGTTCAAAAAGAAAGAAAAAAATTAAGAGCTGCAAAAGTTGAAGAATCTGTTATGGAAGAATTATTTATGCGTGCGCATAATAAGCAAGATGAGTTTTTTGCAGCAGAAGAATATAAAGACAAAGTCGGAGCCTTTGAAGGTGCCGGATACAACCAATATGGTTTATATCGTTCGCAATTAGATTGTATAATGTTTACGCGTCATACAGTATTTTGCAAGGTTTGTCAGCGAAGTATCAATAATGTAATAGATCAGTATTCGGAGTAAAATTTGATAACATATAGGGATCTTTAATAACTGTATTTTTTAATCAATAACTGGAATGATGGAGTAATGGAATTGTGGAATAATGCTATTTTCACATTATTCCATTTTTCCAATATTCCTAAGTTTTTAGAAATGCTCTTATATCTTTTCAAAAAACTATTTTCAAAGTTTGGATTCTTTTTGTTTATTATTTTCACTCTGTTTCTTCTATAATAATTGAAGTTTTAACCATTTCCGATTCACCACCATGTGATGTCATAACCACAATACCATACTTTATGGTTCCTGATTTAACATTATTATCAACAAAGGTAAATATTGCGCCATCAGCTGCTTTGTGTTCTTTAAAAGAGCCTTCATCTATAGCTTTATAAATAACATACCAGGTTCTTTCCTTTTCCAGTGGAGTATACTTCCATGTTAAAGTTACCGTTTTATTCGATTGCTTATATTCAGCTGTAAAGTTCTCCACAGGATTCCTTTTTCCGCTATCGTAAGGACGTGCCATTACCGGAAATGCAGGTTCCGATGATAAATCAGAACTATCAATACCAACAATTGTATATTCGTACATTGTACCGGTTTTAATATCCTTATCGAGATAAGATGAAACCACAGGAGCTAAAGAATCAATAACTGCCCATTCCTTTTCTTCTTTTATTTTCCTTAGAAGCATTTGCCTGGCAAGGTCTTCGCTCGAACTTGGATGCCATTGAAGTTGCACACTGGTATCGGTTACGAATACATCTGAAAAAACAGCTTCACCCGGTGGAATAATATCCGGACGTGTAAGCGATAATACAGGTGAGAGTTCAGAATGCTGATATCGGTTATTTACTGCAGCTATGCGATAATAGATACGCCTTGTTAGTGTATTAATATTTATTGTATCAACAAACACAGTATCGGGGTGTATTTGACCGGTAAGCTGAATATATTCATGTGTTGGGTCATTAGCCCATAAAATACGATATCCGGTAATATTCGGTTCAGGTCCTAAGTTCCAACTAAGAGTTACAACTCCCTTTTCACTAATTTTACCTGTTAATCCTTTTGGAATAGCAGGTGGAATAGTATCAATTCGTGTTGCCAGAACAGGCAATGAGAAAGTCATATTACCGGATGTATCAACTGATGCAACCACATAATACGCCTCATAAGCTCCGCTTAAATCATCTATAAATTCCATTGTGCTCTTTGGTAAAGGATCTTGAGTGATAAATTGGTATCCATGTAGAGAATTGTCACTCCTGGAAACTATAAATCCTTTTAAATCATCAGGAGCGTTCTTTATTTCCCAGCTTATTTTAATTTCGCTTCCCGAAATCTGCTCAGGTTTATGAATTGTTGGTGCAGGAGGCGCATTAAGATCTTTTGAAAATGCAGTAATCTCCCTTGCATCACTTAATTCGCCAAAGGAAGTCACTCCTCTTACCCTGTATCGGTAAATTTTGTAATTAATAGTCGAAGTATCTGTAAAACTGGGCTGTGCCTCCTGAACTGCATTGGCCGGGGTAATAGTAATAAGGGGCATTTTATTAAGCTTTTCGTAGTTTTTCCCGCCATCTTCGGAACGATAAACATAGTATCCCGAAAAATTATAAGGTCTTCTTTCTTCCCAAAGGAGTTTTATATTTCCATCACCACTCTCGTATTTCAAACCTGTTGGAGGCTGACACTTTTGAAACGGTATTGCATCGACCACAATATAGGCTGTATCAAAAGCATACTCATCCGTTTTTTCGGCCAGGTAAACCCTGTAAGCATATTTTTTGTCTTTTATAATATCTTTATCTACTAATCTTAATCCTAATGCATCAGCTGTAAACGCATCGTTATCAGCAGCAAAAAGGGAGAAAGAATAGCGGTTTGTTAATTCATCGGCAGCATTTTTTAACACACTCATATTACTCTCATCCAAAGGCCTTGGATTAAACGATCTTCCGTATAATGCCTGGGCTGCAACAGCTAAAAATATGTTGTCCGGACTTGCTGTAGCTTTCCATTCCTCAAGGCTTAAAGGTTTTATAGGTTCATCCGTAAGTTTTATATAATCGGAATTTTGAATGGGTTTGTCAGGTTCAATAACAAGTTTTTCTACAATGTAACCGATGTTATTGGCAATAACCCAACCTCCGGCAGTTGACGGAGCCCAACGTAAAATAACAGAATCAGCATCAACCCGAGCAATGACACTTATGGTAGCTGTTCTTGGGTTAGGCTCTTTTTCGATATTTGTGTTGTTATTTGTTTGTGCTATTAAATTCATATTAAGTAGCATTAAAACAAAAAACATCGGGATAAATTTAAACCCATAAGGTAATCTTAGAAAGGTTTTGGTTTTATTTAACAAGCTCATTTTATTTAATTTTTAAAAATTAATATTGTATTGAATACTACCATATAACTCTGAATAGTTTTTAGTTATAGCTCCTGTTCCGTTATAACTATTGTTTGATAAATTAAAACTAAAATTTCCAAACTTATTGAAACTGTATGATGCGTTAACACGAAATACCAGTTGACTACTACTATCGGTAATTTTAACAAAATTAGCACCTATACTTGCCGAAGCATTCAAACTATTATTGAAAAAACGTCGGCTTACTGTTTCACTTATATGAAAAATACGGGATGTTAAATCCGGCAGTTTTGTACTATTATACAACACCGATGTTGCTAATGATAAAGAACTAACATACGAAAGCGAATGTATCAAATATACCGAATTAGTATTATTATCAGAAACCACCGATGTATAAACGTTTTTATCAGACACGTCTTGATATGAATAGGTTAAAATAAGAGTATTGATTCCTCCTAAGCCATTAAAATTAACACGAGGTGAAACGGAAACTGAATTATAAACATTCGAGAGTCTTAAGGTGTCTAATTTGTGTGATGATTGTATTTGATTCTTATTATAATTTACATCAATTCCAAAAGTTTTATTTACCTGGTAGTTTGCAGCAATAAAGCCCGTAAACCTGCTTGTGGTAGACATCTTTTGTCCCTGCAGGTTATTGTATCTTATTCCGGCTTTCGTCCTAATATTTAATTTATTTTTCAATAATCTCATATTAGGTGCTAAGGTAAATTCCATTAAATCATTTGGCATAAGAGCATAACCTAAACTTGTGAAACCCGGTCCTATCCATCTTGAAGAAAGGCTCACCGACCAATATTTCGATGGTTTTATATTAAGATGTAATTTTGCAGCAACATCTACTTTTGTAGAAATATTGGGAGTAAATAAATAAGGTGACACTGATATTTCATCTATTTCTTCTGCCCTGATATCACATGAAAAAGCAGATACTCCTACTTCACCTCTTACAGAAACCACTTTACCCATTTGAATTCCAAAATCCACAGAACCTACAAGATTTTCATTTGGTGCAACCAGTAAGCTATCACTTTTCACTGATGTGGAATCATCAATGGCATGAAACACATTGATATTAAAAAAACTTTTCGACTCATTACCATATCCCAGAGACACACCATATGCATTTTGTTCATAAACTTCAGGCATATAGCTTACCTTGTTTGGTTCAATTGCTTGTCGGGTACGTCCATAAATTGCTTTCAATCTGAAATTCCCCGGTGTAAGTTCCAAACCACCTCCCAATATTCGCAAATCGCCAAATGTTAAATCAGAAAATCTGGTTGAAAAATATCCACCATGAAAGGTAAGCCAATCTGTTATTCTGGGGCTTATTCCAAATTGATTAAATGGTTGCTGAAATCGTGTTTGTTGAGTGGTATAATAAAACTCAAAAGGGAGTTCTATTTGGTTAAACAAGGTAAGGTTAGCTCGTAATATACCTGTTAGCATATTTCCCGGTTGCCGCGGATCAATACCACTGGCCGAATAAAAATTATCGGAAATACTAGCAGAACCACTAAATTTTATTATATCATTATCATTTTGTGAAAACGATTCAGGCAATAAAAAACACAAGAATACTAATACTATATATGATCTCTTATTTATCATTTTAATTGACGAAATCAAAACTACTGTATGAGAATCTAAAACCATTTTCATTAACCTATTCATGTTTTATAGATTTTAATAAATAAATGGTTTAGAAATCATTGGAGTATCTGCGTCTACATCTAAACATCCTCCATAATTATAATAAAATTTCAAAGGATAATTTCCCTTGGGCATTAATTGATAATTTGTATAGAATATTGATTGTAATTTCGACATATCATAACCCGATTTATAAATATAATCAGTTGACAAAATACTAATAGCTTTATTTCTTAGTGTTAAGTAATCGACAGGAATAGCTTTACCATGATTATATGTTATGATAATATTAGGTGGCCCGGACAAGATTAATAATTTCGGGTCAACATAATCGCCCGGAGTAAAACTTGCACCTGATAAACCCGAATATGTTCCACTTGATGAAGAAGCCACAGCAGAATTTGAATAAGTACCACTTGCCTGTATATATGCATTACTCGTTTGTGCAGATGCATTACTTGTCTGGGCAGATGTATTACTTGCCTGTGTATATGCACCACTTGTCTGTGCAGATGTATTACTTGTCTGAGCAGATGTATTACTTGCCTGTGTATATGCACCAC
>JAIORB010000151.1 GCA_021108325.1 Bacteroidales bacterium
TAACTTTTAAATGTAATTACAAAGTTAGTACATTAATTTAAACTTATCAAGTTATCACTGAAATTTTTAAATGGTAGGCAACTGTCCGCGGGTTTGAAGCTGTGCGGGTTTTCGCCGCGTTTCAATATCCCCCGTTACCGAAAGTTAAAGATAACAAAAATTGTTAAGATACCACCAAAACCCCGCTTGAATTTGACTCGTTGTTAGAAACTGGAGGGTTATATGATACTTATCAGCCCGCACAACCTTATCAGCTATATTGATTACCTTTCATGATGCATTGCTTCTAATCATTTTTCAATTGCTTCAAGCCGTTTATCATTTGCTTCTCGTTACTCATGTGATTATTATCTTTACTCATCTATCTTTTTTACTTACTCATGAATCTTTTTACATTACACATGCGTTTATTCACATTACTCTTCAATCTTTTCACATTACTCTTCCGTTTCTACCCGTCATTCTTGCGTTCCTTAACGATGTTCTACTGTCTCTTATGGACGTTCTTCTATTCCTTAAGGACATTCCTATGTTCCTTACGTGTGGTTTAGGTCGGTTGAGTAAATTTTTGTTAGGTAGCGTATGTAAAGGGAAATGCGTTAAAAAGGCTCCGATAATCTACCTTATGGGCAGGCAGGCATTTCGGAGCCAACTTGAGTGTCTTATGGCTTTAATTATTTTAAATTTCTTATATTTATTTAATAAGCTTGATTTCAACCCTTCTATTAAGAGCTTTTCCTGATTCTGTGTTATTATTTGAAACAGGATTTGATTCTCCTAATCCTGACGGATTCAAATTTGATATATTAACATCTTTAGATTTTAGCCAATTTATTATTGATTGAGCCCTTCTTAATGATAAGTCTTCATTAAATTTATTATCTCCATCGCTATCGGTATGCCCAATAATTTCAATTTTAAGTTTCGGGTTACTTCTTAAAAAACTTGCTAACTCGTTTAAGGTCTCTTCTGATTCACTTATAGGAATGTCCTTGCCTGAATCAAAACGAATTCCATATAAGTTAACAAAACCCTTTTCCTTAATTGCTTTGTTCAAATAATCTTCCGATTCTAGCGTTTTTTTCTTTAAAATAAGTTCTATTATCTTATTCTCATCCTTTTTTAACTCAAAATTAATGCTTGCAGATGAAAACATGCTTTTACTTGCAGTTACAGTAAGAACACCAATTGGTACAGCTTGTAAACTAAAATTTCCATTGCTTTCTGTTAAATTTTCTTTTAACCCATTTGCTGAAACAAGAACATTTTCCAACAAATTACCTTCTTCGTCTTTAACAACTCCTTTAATATTCCCTATACATTTATACTCTCCTTTGGGATTAATAAGAAGTTGAATAAAATCAATTGCAAATCCATCTCCTGCACCTGTTATCGGGTCATCAATCTTAATGCTAACATTTCCTGTTTCAAACAAGTGATTGTCCTCAGGCAATAAGCCCACTTGTACCAGTTTTCCGATAGGTCCGGTTTGTCTCAATTTATTAATTATATCTTCCACATAAGTCAAACGTTTCCCGTTTACATGAAATTGAAACGAAGTACCCCAAACAGGTGCTTGAAAGTCGTCTAACATCATTTGAATTACGACCTTTTCAATTTTTATAGTTGGCTTCTTAAATGTTATCTTAATATCTATAGGATTATTTTCGGGTCTTTTTGTTCTAGTTACATATCCATCACTTCTTCCCGATTTATAACTACTAACAACCATAATTCTATCTGTTCCCACGTGGTCTTTTGGATTTGTGGTCCATGGATAAGAGTGCGCACGAGTATTTTGTCCACAAAAAGGATCGAAACCTTTGTCCCAACCAAATCCAAGATTATCAATATCACCAACCCTGACAACAATATCTGCATTACTACTATTTTCGGTATAAAAATATTTTTTATTGGCATCTATTATAGTTTCTTCTACTTCTTTTATAACAGTTTTAACTCCATCTTGAACCTGGCTGGTTACATCTCTCTCTCCACTAAAAGATTGTGAAGCACTATTCCACTTAAGCCTCTCCACATATTGCGTACCGTTTGTTAAAATTAATAAGTCATTATTTGCTTCAAGTTTCCATGTACTGTGTAAGTCAGACCATGAATGATGAGCGACTCCATCAGTTGTGAATGTTATTGTTCCGATAGTTCTTCCATTGTCAGCACAGGTAAATGTTGTATTAACTAAAAAGTTTTCCGGGGATTCCTGAGCATATCCTTTACTACCTATAATAAAGTAAAGTGATATTGTAAATAATAAAATAATTTTTCTCATAGTTTTATTCCTTTAATTTTAGGTTCAATATTAGATTTTGTATTTATTTCAGAAAAAACAGAACCTATTTATATCTTTCTCTGAAGTTTTTATAGTATCTATCATTTTACTGCAAATGCCCTGTAACGGTACTCGGGTATAAAATCGTGCGGAATTTTGCCCTGTTTCATTATCCGCCGTTAATAAAGTTTGAAGATAGCAATAAGTTTGAAAACCACCAAAAACCCCGCTTAAATTTGAACCGCTGTTAGCACACTGACATTTTAATTTTTATGTTATTAACGATTCCGTCAATATCTTCTCCGTTTAAAACAGATGATTCAATTTCATTTAGATAGCTAACTAATGAAAACTCATTTTGTATTAATTCCTTTTTAGTTTGATTAAGAATTGTCAAGAATTCTTCTGGTGTTAATGGCAAACTTTTAGCAACTATCAAATCCAACAAATTTGTAATATCAAATAGTGAGTTTGACCTTTCTTTGATAAAATATAAAGTTTTAAAAAATTCACATGAGCTTTTCAAGTCAATTTGGTAAATAACTTTAATTAATTCAATATTTTTAACCGATTCGTATATTTCTTCTAATGGAACTTTCATGTAAGCTAAATATTTAATAGTTTCAGCTTTCTCAATACCACCAAGAATATTAAATCCTGTACTTGTTTTCGATATCTTATTAAGTTTCTTATAAGTATCCTTAAAATTTTTCAGGTTCATATAGGATGCTGCAGCTGTCAATTCGGTTTCTGATTTTGCAGCTAATTTAATTGATGTGATAAAAAAGATGACAATATTTACAGAAACATAAAAACCAATAAAAAGTCGAGAAGTATAATCATTCCAAGTAATTGTAAAAATTGTCAGTACGCCAAGCATAAATGAAAGTAATGTTTCTGCATAATTATTAGTTTTAGCAAATATTAATATTGAAACAATACTTATCAAAATGCAAAGTCCAAATGTCATTCTTTGCTCTGATTGTGTAAAAAATATCAATCCAGCAGTGATAAGTGCCATGAAGGTTAAAAATATTACTGGATGTTGTCTTAATAGTCTTCCTAATACATTCTTAAATGCAATAAAAACTGAGTCTGAATTTTTTCCAATTTCTTCTGCCATTGTGTTTTAAAAAAATTAAAATGTTTGTTGCTAACTTATTTATATAAGTACATTTTGTACTTATTTACATCAAATTGGTTGCATATACGTACAAACTGTGTTCTTAAATTCAATCGAATTTACCAAAAAGAATTGAGATGTTCAAATTGTCGGGTGTATTATTAAACATGAAAGACGGAAACAAACAGATTCCCACCTGCGTCGTATGTTCTTACATAGCTACAAGCTACGCCAAACACCGCGTTACTCGCTTTGCTTATGAGAAAAGTTTACTGTTACGTTCATTGTAAAGCAAACAATTTTAAATATTTCTTTCTGTTCCAAATTAGCTTGTAGGAAATTGCATTACGATCACAGGATTCTATACACTTTCCACATTTTAAGCATTCTGTATCTGTTATTAAACCATTTTTATTAATATAAAAATCAATATCAACTTTTCCTAAACAGGTCGTGGTACATAATCCACAGTTATTACATTTGTCTTTATCAACTACTAATAATAATCTGGAGTATTTTGAACCAATAGCAGTAAATCCACCCAGGAAACATATATTACGGCAAAGTACTCTTTTACCTAATAAAAATGTTATAAATAATACTCCTATTGTATCATAGATCCATAAATATGTATTTTCTCCATCAAATTCAGACGGGATTCTAAATAAATCAAACTGAAAACCATTTATAATTCCTTGTTTAATCCTTATGAAAAAGAATGTGAATGCGCTAATAAAAAAAGAAAATATGCAAAAATATCTTACAATATTTAGTGGCTTTCTAGATTTTATTTTTATAATTGACCCTTCACCAATTAAATCCTGTATAGTTCCAAACGGACAAAACCATCCGCATCCAATTTTGCCAAAAAGAGGAGTTATAATAACAAAAATACCCCATATAACAATTACAAAAGTTACGCTTCCGTAATATATAGAATGCCAGATAAAAGCAAAATTAAAAAGTGTAAATAATGCCGGTGTTAAAAATAAAAAAAGTAAGCGTGAAAATTGATTTAGTTTGAATATTGTAATTTTCTTCATTGCATTTCCTCCTTATATTTATTCATATTGCACATAACGTAAAGATGTACTTTGAATCATGCGATTTAGATATAAATCATCACATTTTGTTTTCTTAAATTAAATCGAATTTACCAAAAAGAATTGAAATGTTCAAATTGTCAGGTGCATTCTTAAACAGAAAAATGCCATACTTCGACAGGCTCAGTATGACATTTCAATTTATTTCATTTCTAAATACTTTGCTTAAAAACTATTCTCCCTTATTAATATTTTTATAATAATCATCCAATATTTGAGTCATCATTGGAACATAAAACTGCCAGTAAAATTTGTCGGTATTATTATAATTTGAGCCATTAAAAATAGAAACAATATTATGGCAACCTTCGAAAAAGGCTGTTTTGCTGTTTACTTTATTTTCAGCAAAATCACCACCAAAATAATAAAAGTTATAATCGCCTTTATGTTCGATTACAGCAGGGAAAACAGGTTTTAAATTGTAATGTCGTAAAATGGAATCGCCACTTGCATTAACATGTATTTTAAAGTCTGCCAGAACATTGTTTTGTTCGCCCGAAAAAGTAATATCGAACCATTGTGGATAATGTACCATTTCAGGAACTCCGAATCGTTCTATTGCCTCCTGTTTAGCAAGGATAAAAGGTATTTCCTCGCTTAAATGCGTTCCTTGTTCTAAAATAGCAATTGTACCGAACTTATGCACTAATACAATACCCGCATTTTTAAATGGCCATTGATTGTTGTTTTGTTCCATGTATAAATTTACAATCCATCGTGGGAATTTTTTCCCGTATGCCGTATCAAGACTGGCAAAGTATTTTCCTGTCCATCCACTCCATTTTAAACCAAAAAGCTCTTCAACTTTTTCACGTATTAATCCGTTGGTTGGGGCATTGTATAAATTAAATTCTGTTATTACCAGCTTTTTAAGCTCTTTCATTTCTTTAAGCAGCAAATAATCGTTCTGGTTTAACCCGCCATAAACCTTTTGCGTATGCTTAACATCTTTGGTTCCCCTTTTGTACCACTCGTTATAATAAACTCCATAAGTGTCAGTATAATAAAGCATATCGAATGTATTAGCTACATCCTCAATTTCGTGAATACGGACACTCCTGAAATCAAATTCCTGCGATTTGCTGTTTAAAGGGAAAAATCCATAATAATCTTTATCCACATTATACAAATCACCATTTGGTTTTACATATCGGTTATAATTTAATACCCAGTTAAATGATTTATGCTCGGTACGTTCCATAGTTGGAACTGTTTTATCAAGAATGTACACATTCAACGATCTTTCAGCCTTAAAAAACCACATTAACCAACTTCCTAATAAAATTAATATGATTATACCAACTATTATTATCGGGATTAAGAACTTCTTATTCATTTGTTTAAGTAATTTAGGGTTTAATATTACAATTCAAGGAACTTTAAATATACAAAGAATCATTATAAATACAAATTTTTAAACTGAGTTCAGAATACGGGATGCAGGATGCAGGATACATTATGATTGACTATTGAGAAATTGCAAATTATTAATTATGAATGTCCGGTAATATGCCTAATAATTCCTACAAGACCTGTCATTCCTGCGAAAGCAGGAATCTTATAGTTAATAAGTAGATTCCGCATCAAGTGCGGAATGACAATAGCTATGAAAAGATACTTTCCCCTGTCATTATTCCTTTCAGTCATGAAGATAAACGTTCCTGCGCATGCAGGAACCGAGCTTTTGCGAGCTCAACGAAGTTAATCTATTAAATTATTTAAACCTTAACTTATTGACATTGGCCGGCTGGCGGGGTAACTCAAAGAAAATCATTATTTTAATCATATTTTTGAATAATTCAGGTTAAGAATTTTATTAGTTTAACCTTTAAAATTTAATCAATATCTCAACACTGTGTTGTTTGAGGTAGGTGCGAATAATTTGCTGAACATCTTTATTGTCAGGATACACTCTAATTACATCTGACAGGTTTTCAAGATCATTTCCAATAAATTCAGTATCGATGTAACCAAACCCTGTGTATTTACCATTTTCAACTTTTACTACTGATTTTTCTTCATCATTTCGGCCCGTATCGATAATAAAAAAGTTTTGCCAGTTATATGATAGTTGGTCCACTAATTCCTGAGCTCTTTTATTGTAATCTTCGGGCGATTCTTCATGTATACACGCACCCTTACAGTGTTTTAACTGGTAATAAAAGCATGGTCCTGTTGTTTCGTACAAACCGCATAGCTTCTGGCACAACTGATATTTCTCTGACAAAATATACAACCTGTCGCGAGCTTCTTTAGCAGAGTTAAAAGAAACAATAGGTATTTCCTTTTTAATATCATCTGCTTTAAAACAAATATAACCGTACTCATCGGTGTAAGTGTGAATTCCATAATGATTAGCAGCCCTACGTTGCCTGCGATTATACTTCGGCTTTTGAGTTTTTATTTCATCAGATTCAAGTAAAAGTGCAATTAATTCACTTCCGGTTAATTCATATGAAATGTTATGAGTTTCATCAATCATTTTTAATGCCCGTTCGGATTTCTCGTTACTAAAATGAGAAAAAACTCTTGTTCTGATATTTTTGCTTTTACCTATATATATTATATCACCATTATGATCATGAAAATAATAAACTCCCGGTTCCTCAGGCATATTTTTAATAATCTTAGCATCAATATGATAAAACATGCTTGAATTTAACTGACCAAGACTAGGGCTAATTTTTAGTAAATGTTCAAAAAGCTTAACTGTTGCAAAAGCATCACCTGCAGCTCTGTGTCGTCCATCAATCTTAATTCCTAATTCTTTACATAACTTTCCTAAACTGTACGATTTATGATTTGGAATAATTTTACGGCTTAGTTTTACTGTACACAGGCGGTCTCTTTTAAAATTATAACCAAGACTTTTAAACTCGTTACGAATAAAATTAAAATCGAAAGAAGCATTATGGGCAACTATAGATTTCCCTTCGGTAAGTATTATAATATCTTTAGCTATCTCCCAAAATTCTGGAGCATCTTTCACCATTTCATTTGTTATACCAGTGAGTCTGGTTATGTTGAACGGAATATTTCGTTTGGGATTAATTAATGTAGAATATTCGTTAATTATTTCTTTACCATTATAAATATAAATTGCTATTTCAATAATTTTATCATTAACAGGGCTCAATCCGGTGGTTTCTATATCGAGAATAGCATACATGTTTACAAAAATGCAAATAAAGCTTTAATAAAATGTAATTTATTTTTAAGAATTAATATTCATCACCATTATTAACGGGAAATAAAATCGTTCATTAATGTTTGTAAATATGCTTTCCCTGTAATCAAATCCTGTTCTATTTCACCTTCATTATATATGACATCATTACCAATATTATCATAAATCAGCTTTGTAGAGTCTGTTATATAACAAAAGCCATCATTAAAAACATAAAAAGCAAATTCGGAAGTTTCTGTTAAGAATAAATCTTTACTAAACGAATAGTCTTTATAAGATACACCCAACTGACTTAACACTGTTGCCGGTATATCAATCTGAGAACCAATTATATCATTAATTTTTATCGAATCATTTAGTACTCCTCCCAACCAAAGCATCGGGATTTGAAATTTATCAATATCATGATTTTGCGAATTTCCCGGGCGGTTACTTCCGTGATCTGCCACTAAAATAAACAGGGTATTATTCCAAATCTCGGTATCTTTAACTTTATCAAAAAAATCACCTAAACAACTATCGGTATAATATACCGAGTTTAAAAATTTGGTCGCACGATCGTTTCCTTCAAAAACCGGATCTATAGGAACTTCAAAAGGGTCATGGCTACTTAAGGTAAATACAGTTTTAAAATATGGTTCTTCATGTTTAACCATATCATTATACAAATAATCAAATAAATGTTCATCATGAACACCCCACTTTGAATTATTTAACCTGGAATCGAAATCATCGACAGTTATAATATGCTTCGTACCGGAATTAAGAAAATAGGAACGCATATTTGCGAAATCAATATCGCCACCGTAATAAAAAGAAGTTTCGTATCCCAAACTATTAAAGCTTTCAAACAATGAGGGCAGTGATTGTGTTTTGCTTGGTGTTTTAATTATTGATGTAATTGGTTGTCCCGGATATCCACTTAAAATTGACACAATGCCTTTATCGCTTCTACTTGCATTCGCATAAAAATTAGTAAAAAGTAATCCTTCTTTCGCAAGATTATTAAACCTGGGTGTTGCATCCCACTTTCCACCTAATTCGCCTATAACTTTAGATGAGAAACTCTCAAGAATAATAATTACAAGGTTTGGGTTCTTCTTATTAATAACTTTCTTCGATATACCATCCTGTTTATTTAGCTTTTCAACAATTCTCTCAGCAATTTCATCATTCATAAAATCATAAGTTTTTTTATGATTTTTACTATAAACAAGAGAATGCATAACGTTCCAAACAACATTTATAGCTGCATGATTAGCAAATTTATTTTCACTAAAATAAACCATTCCTGTATTCATTGGTGCTATACCTACTCCACCACGAACAGGTAAAATCATACTTCCGGTTAAAAGCAAAAGTAAAAAAGGAGTTGCGATTTTTGATTTTTCTAATTTTAAAACTTGTTCTTTAATTTTTCTTTTATAAACAAATAATCCCAAAAGAATATATCCCAAAGTAGCTATTAGTAAAAGTATTGTTAACCATAACTCAGTTGATGCCATAGCTTCTTTTGGTTTAGTTAAATATAATAGAGGTGTGGCATCCATTCTGTATCCCCAGTTATTATAAAGTTCCAAATCAGCAATTATAATACTTGAAGTAATAATTAAAATAATAATTGTGAATGGTTGAATTATTATGTTTATCCATTTACCAGCGGTAAAACTTGTAAAAGTTAACAGTAAACCTACAACTGTTAAAATATATCCTGTAGTAGAAAGATCCATCCTTAATCCGTGTACAAAAACTAATATCCATTCCTTAAAACCCAGTTCAAACGAAAGAGAATTTTCATACAACAAAAATAATAAGCGTGCCAATACAAAATAGCCAATCCAGAATATTGCGTAAACACCAAATAATTTTAACCGTTGTTTCATTTCTGTAATATAATTTATACAAAAGTAAAATTATTGTTACTTTAGTTTCAACTTTTTTAAATTATTTAAAAAATAAAAATCTTATAAAATGAAAAAATTTATTAGTTACTCTACCTTAATATTAGTGATTCCTCTTATTATTTTTAGTTGTAATCAGCCACAAACAACAATAACAAAACCTGATTATGTTATTGTAATTCATGGTGGAGCAGGAAATGCGAGTAATCAGGATATAAATGAAGAAGAACAAAAAGAATATAAAGAAAAACTTTCTGAAGCACTTTCTATTGGCGAAGAAATTTTAATAAATGGAGGAACTTGTGTGGAAGCAATTGAAAAAACAATTAATTTTCTGGAGGATTGTCCCTTGTTTAACGCGGGTAAAGGAGCTGTTTTTACACACGATGGACACAATGAGCTTGACGCTTCGATTATGCAAGGCTGGGATTTGAATGCAGGAGCTGTTGCAGGAGTTCGTAATATAAAAAATCCGATTTCAGCAGCCATTAAGATAATGTCAGAATCTAAACATGTTATGATGTCGGGCAATGGTGCTTCTCAATTTGCAAAAGAACAAGGGTTAGAAATTGTTGATTCATCTTATTTTTTTACTGAAAACAGATGGAAGAGTTTACAAAATATACTTAAATCAGAAAAGCATGGAACAGTTGGTTGCGTGGTATTAGACAAATATGGTAACCTTGCTGCCGGTACATCAACAGGTGGAATGACAAATAAAAAATATGGCCGTATTGGCGATTCTCCAATAATTGGTGCGGGAACTTATGCAAATAACAATACTTGTGCTATTTCAGCAACCGGACATGGCGAGTTTTTTATCCGATATACTGTAGCACACGATATTTCTGCTTTGATGGAATATAAAAACATGAGCCTGGAAGATGCCGCAAATGTAGTTATTAACGATAAGCTGGTTAATGCCGGAGGTACAGGAGGAATTATTGCAGTTGATAAAAACGGCAACATTTCTATGACATTCAATACCAATATGATGTTTAGAGCTTATGCAAAATCAACAGGTGAAAAAGAAGTTGCAATTTTCAAATAATTTAATCAAATTTGCAAAACTTTTAAAGAGAAAATAAACCTTTCTCTTTTTTTATTATCAAAGCAGAAAACTAATTAATATTAAAATGAAAAACACACTTTTATTTTTAGCTACCTTGCTAATTTCTTTAAATGCAGTTTCTCAGGATGAAACTAAAACAACCAATAATAATAGTCCTGATGACATTTATCTTAACTGGTATAATAAATCACCGATGGATGATACAATTTATGGTGCAGAAGTAGATAAAGCTTATAATAAATTATTAAAAGATAAAAAATCTACAACTGTTATTGTTGCTGTTATTGATGGAGGTATTGATATTACACATGAAGATTTAAAAGATAATATCTGGATTAACAAAAATGAGATTCCTGAAAATGGCATTGATGATGACAAAAACGGTTATATAGACGATATTCACGGATGGAACTTTCTTGGTAACTCAAAAGGAGAAAATATTGCATATGAAAATCTTGAAATAACAAGAATATACAAGCAATATAACGAGAAATACAGCAAAACAAAGTCAGGTAAATTGAGCGAGGAAGAAAAAGAAACCTATCTGTTATATAAAGAAGCTAAGAAATTATTTGAAAAGGAATTAAAATTTGCAAATTTTCAAAAATCAAGTTTCGATAAATTTAAAAACAGGTATAATACAACTTACAGTAATATTAGCAAAGCTATAGCTAAGGATACTATAACAACTAAAGACTTAGATAGTTTAAAAATTCATAATAAGAGCTTAAAGAAAGATATTAAGTTTCAATATCTATATGTAAAGTATGGTTTTACAACGGATGCTTTTGATGAAATAGACGCACACATAAACGAACAATTAGACTATCATTTAAATGTAGATTACAATCCTCGCGATATTATTGGTGACGATATTAATGAAATTTCTTCAAGCTATGGAAACAACAATGTCTATGGACCTGAATCTGACCATGGAACGTTTGTTTCAGGTATTATAGCAGCTGAAAGAGATAACGAAATAGGTGTAAACGGAATTGTTGAAAATGTTAAGATAATGGCTTTAAAAGTTGTCCCTAATGGTGATGAGCGAGATAAAGATGTTGCCAAAGCAATTCGATATGCTGTTGATAATGGAGCAAAAGTTATTAATATGAGTTTTGGGAAACAATTATCACCACAAAAACAATTAGTTGACGATGCCATTAAATATGCAGAGGAAAAAGGAGTATTATTAGTGCATGCAGCAGGAAACGATGGTTTTAACATTGATAAAATTAAACAATATCCTACTAAGAATTTAGAAGAAAATAAGCAAATAAGTACATGGATTACAGTAGGAGCTTCATCAATGAATAGTAACTTAAAATTTGCGGCAAGTTTTACTAATTATGGAAAAGATATGGTTGACATTTTTGCTCCCGGAGTTAGAGTTAAGTCTCTTGCTCCTGAGGATGAATACGAGGTAGCAGATGGAACTAGTTTTTCTGCTCCGGTAGTATCTGGCGTAGCTGCTTTATTAATCTCCTATTATCCGGAGTTAACCGCTAATGATGTTAAAAATATCATAACAAAATCGGCACTTAAATATGCAGAAACAGAAGTTAACAAACCTGGTGATTATTCTAAAAAGAAAAAGACAATTTCTTTTGGAGATCTCTCAATAACAGGTGGTATAGTTAGTGCTTATGAAGCTCTGAGATTAGCTGAAGAAATGAGCAAATAGAATATATACAATATAAGTTAAACGCACCTGCAATTCTCAGGTGCGTTTTTTATAAATAATTATTTGGAAGTAAACTAATTAAACATTTAATTTATTACCAGTATTTATTCCTTTAACAAATGAGTAAAAGAGAGCAAATATTAACTACAACACTTGAACTTGTATCAGAAATTGGATTTCATGCAACTTCTGTATCATTAATAATAAAAAAGTCGGGAGTTGCTGCCGGAACTATATATCATCATTTTAAAAACAAAGAAGACCTTATTGATACCTTATATTCCGAATTAAAAAAAGAAATGGGAAAAGCTATTGTTCAGAATATTGATGAACAATTAAACTATAAAGAAAAGTTTTTCTTAATCTGGAAAAACCTCTTTACTTTTTACCTGGATAATCCCAAGAAATTTGATTTTTTGGAAGATTATGCAAATTCTCCTTTTGTAAGAAAAGAAATCAAGGAAATAAATCAAAGGCACTATCAGGCAGCTATAGATTTTATAATTTCAGGCGTTGAAATGGGTATATTAAGAAATCTCCCAACGGATTTTCTTATAAATCTGATTTTTGGAAATGTCTCGACATTGGTACGAATGATACTAATGGAAGAAATACAACTCTCTGAGGAACTTTTAGAAAATGCCATTCAGTCGAGCTGGGATAGTATTAAAATAAATTAATAACACTAGTCATAGCGAGCAAAGCGAAGCAATCTGCTATAACTTCTTATAATGGTTCAAAGTCTTTTTTTGTAACTCCGCAAACCGGACATTTCCAATCATCCGGAATTTCATCAAATGAAGTTCCCGGAGCTATACCACCCTGCGAATCTCCAACTTCAGGATCATAAATATAACCACAGATTTTGCATTTGTACTTTTTCATTTGTTTATAATTTTTTCCTTTTTCGTAAAATAATTATAAAAATAAGAAATAATACGAAACCTCCCGACACCCAGAATGCCCAAAGATTTACAATACGAGATGTTACTTTCATTTCCTGATCATCAGTAAAATATTTCATCCATCCTACATTCCATTGTACCTCATTATCATCTGAAATTACAGAGCTATTAGTTTCAAATATTAAACCGGGCATTGCAACTAAATTTACGTATTCTTCATCTAGAAGAACATGATCCCAAAAAATATATTTATCAGCAAATATTTCAAAATCATTTTCTTCTCTAAGTATCTGATATAATACACTATCAATTCCAAATACCCTTTTAACAGCGCTAAATAAATTATCATCATCGTCAAACAAATCGAAATCTCCGTCTATTAAATTAATTATGCTATCTCTCTTCCTTGTAAATTCAGATTCATTTATATGCCAAGCTTCAATATTTTTAGCAGATTTTTCAATTGCATCTATACAAGAATTTATAATTGTGAATTCTATCCATTCATTAAATCCTTTTTCTGCTTCATCATCAAATTGTTTTGCCTGGATTGAATCAAAATGTTCTTCAAGATACCTTTCTTGTTCATCATCGGTTAGTATTGCATAATTATAATGAATCGAATCCAAATAATTACTTAAAGATGGTTGATTAAAAAGTTTTTGATAAGTTTCTTGATAGTCAAAAAACGTATAAAACCACCTGAATCGTTTTTTTAGCATAACCGATCTTTCAAGAATACTATACTCAGTTGAATCCATAGCGTATAACTGATTCATTTGACTTACACTTTCAAAGAATTTTGATGCCGTATGTATAAATATTGTATCTCCATTCTCATTGGTATCTGTTTCAATTACTAAATTCCAGGTAGTATCTATTGGAATTGGATAATCCCCTTCATAAAATTTCTGAATAGAATCTTCATATGTGACTATGAGCGTTCTTTGACAAGATCCATCTGCATAAATAATCGTTTTAACCTTATAATTGTATCCACAACTAACAATAAATAAAACAATTGATACAATAAATATTTTTATAAACTTATGTGCTTTCATAATATTAAGTTTAAAGATTAGTATATAACTTTTTCCCTAAATCATCCTCTTTTAACAATTGTTTAAGTTTTTGAATGTCCTTTTTTGATAATTTCTTTTCAAGATTTTTCATGTTTTCATTAAGCAGTTCTATCAATTCATCATGATCCGTTTTCAAATTCTTATATGATTTTAATAAATAATCTATAGATGCATTATCCAAAAAGATCAATTCATCATCAGTATTCATAACCAGTTCTTTTATCATAAGATTATTTCTAAGGGATAGTTTCTGTACAGATCCTATGTTATCAGTTGATTGCGTGGCAATTTGCCTTTCCATCCTATCCAACTTATATATAATATGGAACTGTTGATATGAAAATAAACTAATAAGAACGATAACAATCGAAAATGCCAGGATACGCACTTTGTATGATATAATAAAATCCAATAACATATTCAATTTAATTTTAACATCAGCATACGTCCCCTTTTCGTTAATGGCAATCATAATATCTGAAGTCAATTTATCAGGATAAGTTAATAAAGGTTCAACTTTATTAAGCTTTTGAATGAAACATTTGCCAGTTTCGTTATTATCAAATAACTGTCGGCAAGAAGAACAAGTTTGCAAATGTTCGTCAAGCCTAATCTTTTCCCAATCTAACAATTCATCGATATTGTTAAGGTATATCCACTTTTTATATTCCGGACATTTCATATTATAAAATTTTTATATTTTCCACTTGTTCTAGTTTTGTACGTATATTCAACCTTGCGTAATACAGGTTGCTCTTTACAGCTCCTTTTGTCAGAGATGTTATTATTGAAATTTCATCCATCTCTACACCTTGAAGATCACGTAATACAAATACTGCACGTTGTTTAGGAGTTAACTTATCAGCTAAAACCTTAATAATTTCAGCCAGATTTTTATTAATTTGATCTTCTTCAGGGTGCTTACTAAAAATCTTTTCAGATAGCTCAGAAATGTTTCCGGCATTAATAATGACGGCTTTTCGACGATTATTAACTTTAATTTTATCTAATGACATATTATAGACAATTTTATAAAGCCAAGTTGTGAATTTTGCTTTGAAATCAAAGCTGTTTATATGTTGCCAAACTTTTACAAAACAGTCTTGCACAATGTCTTTTGCCTCTTCTTCATCACATACAAGCCTAAATGCTAAAGAAAAAACGTAAGTCTGATAATTCTTTACTAATTGTTTAAAAGCATCTGTATCCTTACGTTGTGCACTCTTGATAATTTGAATTAGATTTTCCTTATCCATACAGGAATTATTTGCATTTATATATGAAACGACACTAAATGGAATAAGTCAAATTTGATAAAGATTTTTTGTAAAAACAAGACTAGCTAACTTAAATCCTTAATCTTGGAGTTATTAAAGAAATATAGTAAGATTACAACTTCCCACTATTACCTTAAATCCTTAGATGTTTTTTAACCGCAAAGTTCACAATGATTTACGCAAAGCTCACAAAGAATCTAAGGTGATATTTTTTCTTTGAGACCTTTGCGTTTTCCCTGCCTGCGGCAGGCAGGTTAGCGTTCATTGTACCTCGTGCAACGGCTACACGCCGTGGAACGGATTCCTACATAATTGCTTCAAACACTAAAACCAATACACCCATTGCACCGCATTAAGCGGTTCCATGGAAATCGGAACTTAAGTCTGGTTGAATAAAAAAAGGAGCGAATAACACTCCTTTATATTTTTAGTTAATCTGTTTTAATGCTATGATTTTACTTTTCTTACAGAATCTATAATTGTTCCGTCAACCCATTTTATAACTGCAACCAGTTCGTCTTCGAGTTCTGGTTTGGCTGGTTTTCCACAAATCTTCTCTGCTTCTTCTTTTAACTCTTGAATTGTTTTTATAGGAAGATTAGAATCTTTCAGTTTTTCAATTAAATCTTTTCGCTTTGGATTAATTGCAATTCCTCGCTCAGTTACAATAACATCAATCAGTTCTCCCGGGCCGCAAATCGTTGTTACTTCATCTGTTACAACAGGGATTCGATCTCTGAATAATGGAATTGGTAGAATAACCGTTTTAGAAAATAAACAATTCTGCCACCCTCCGATTCCGTGTAATAATAATCCATCGGAATGTGTAACAACATTAGCATTAAAATTAACATCAACTTCCGTTGCACCAAGAATTACAACATCAACCATTCCGGCAAAATTACCTTTTCCATGATAATTATAGCTTGTAAACGGACTTGTCCATACATGATTTGGATTATCGGCCATTGACTGAACACCTTTCAAATCAAAAGTTTGTCCATCTAAAATATAATCGACTAAACCCTCTTCTAGCATACTTACCAGGTATTTATTACTTCCACCACGAGCAAAACGAGCTTTAATGTTTTTTTCTCTCATGATTTTGGCAAAATAATCGCCAACAGCTAAAGATGTACCACCGGCTCCTGACTGAAAAGAAAATCCATCACGAATAATTCCGGCTTCTAAACAAAACTGAGCAGTCATTTCAGCCAGTAACAACCTGTCAGGACTTTTGGTAATTTGTGTTGTACCTGAAACAATTTTTTCAGGAATACCAACCTGATCAACCAGAACAGTATAGTCAACATAATTTCCCTGAATCTGCCACGGACTGCATGGAAAAGGAACCATATTGTCTGTAACAACAATTACTTTATCAGCATACTGGGAATCGGCTAAAGCAAATCCTAATAAACCACTTGCAGATGGCCCGAATAATCCGTTTGCATTTCCAAATGAATCAGCACAGCCGGCTCCTATAACTGTAATATCAACCTGAACATCGCCATCCTGAATTGCTTGATAACGGCCACCATGCGACCGTAAAACCCCAAGTCCTTTCATTTTACCATGCGAAGCAAATCTGCCTAATGGTCCGTTCATACTTCCTTCGATATGATGAATAGTACCATCTTCCAAATACTGAATCAAATGTTCGTGACAAGGAAAAGATGCCGATGGAACCCAGCGCAAGTTTTTTACTCCCAATTCTTTTGCTATATCAAATATTTTATTTGCCAATAAATCTCCGTTACGAAAATGGTGATGAGTAGAAATAGTCATGCCATCTTTTAAACCTGCCTTTACTAATGCTTCCTTTAAGGATGCAACTTGTTTGTTTCCATCTTCAGGAAAATCTGCATACGAAGCTATTTTAGGTCCGTATTTACGTGCATCAGGTTTATATTTCCCTACTCCCTGAAAAGGGACTTGCTTTTGTCCGTTAACTTCTGTAGGAACCATTCTTCCTACTGCATTTTTCACAAGATTTGAATATTTTTGTCCCATAAACTATAATTTAATCGGGGTTATTTTGTCTGTTTTATTCTTCGTTATTTAAAAATTCTTCTCTCCAGTTTTCTGAGATAAGTCCAAGACTAATAGCCAGACTTATTGTTTTTTCTGCTCTTTTAACAACCGGAGGATCAATCATTTTTGTTCCAAGAGAAACAACACCTAAACCTTTTTCAGTAGCATCAATAAATGCATTTACAATTTTCTTTGCTTTTTCAATTTCGTCAGGTTCAGGAGCAAAACTTTCATGTATAACTTTTATCTGGCGAGGATGAATACAACCCATTCCTTCAAATCCTAATCCCTTAGAAACTTTAACATTTTCACGAAGAGCTTCCATATCACCCACATCAGAAAACACAGAATCAATAGCCTGGATACGTGCTGCTTTACAAGCATTTACTAATCTTGTACGGGCATAAAATGATTCTATAGCTTCGTTGGTTCTTCGCGTACCTAAATCTGCCGTATAATCTTCAAGTCCAATAGCCAGAGCAACAACATTTTCAGATGCAGTAGCAATTTCAAATGCTTTCTCAACACCTAAAGCACTTTCAATAATTGGCATTAACAGAACCGGTCGGTCAATATTATGTTGTTTCTTTATTTCTTCTATTTTTTCTTCAAGTTTTTTAATCTGCTCTGCTCCTTCACATTTTGGAACAAGTAACATGTGTACATTATGAGGAACAAGATATTTAATATCTTCCAAACCTTTTGGAAACTGATTTATACGAACCATACGTTCAGCACCATAAAAATTAATTCCACGTAAGGCATTACGAACAACCAGTTGAGCTTCTTTCTTTTTACTAAACGCCACGGAATCTTCCAGATCAAGAATAATTCCGTTAGGATCATGAATTCCTGCATTAAGCATCATGCTTGGTGTATTTCCCGGCAGGTATAGTCTTGAAAAACGAAACTGCTCTTTTTCTGATGTATAATTATTTTCTTCGATAAAGTCTAAAAGATATTCCTTGTCCGTATCAATTAATTGTTTTACAGCAGCTTCAATACGTGCTGCAATAATTAATGGAACAGCTCCTTTGTCCTCTAAAGTAAGCTGTGCATTTCCAATTCCGTAAAACTTTAGAATATCCTCGCATAATTCAATATTTGCTTTACCAAAAAGAACTTCTACTTTACTTTTTTGTTCTATCTTAACTCCTCCTGAATCTTTTAATTCAAGAGTAACAAAACAATCTGAGCGTACTTTTTTACCAGTGTTTCCTGCAGTAGCAATTTTATTACTCATTACTATTTATTTTTTATAGTGACTAATCATTAAAATACAAATATAATAATCGTTTGCAGTTTTTAAAGCTTCATTTATATTTTCGATAACAATTAATTTAATAAGTATAAAAAAGGGCCAGTTTAATACTGACCCATAATAAAATTTTAATATCAACTTACATTAAGAAACTTAATAAAACACCAGCAGCAACTGCCGAGCCAATAACTCCGGAAACATTCGGTGCCATAGCATGCATTAATAAGTGATTAGTAGGATCGGCTTTTAATCCTTCGTGCTGAACAACCCGTGCACTATCCGGAACGGCAGATACTCCTGCAGCACCTATCAATGGATTTATTTTATTATCTCCTTTTAAAAACACATTCATTAATTTGGCAAATAATAATCCACCACACGTAGCAATAATAAATGATAATGCTCCTAATCCAAAAATCCATAATGATTGAGGAGTCAAGAAAACATCAGCTTGCGTTGATGCTCCAACAGTTAAGCCTAATAAAATAGTTACAATATCAATTAAAGAATTTCTTGCAGTATCAGCTAATCGTTTTGTAACAGTTGATTCTTTTAATAAGTTACCAAAAAACAACATTCCTAAAAGAGGCAAAGCACTTGGTGAAATATATGCAGTAAGCAGCAAACCTACTATCGGAAACATAATTTTTTCCAGTTTAGAAACCGAACGTGGTGGTTTCATCCTGATTAATCGTTCCTTTTTTGTAATAAGTAATCGCATAAATGGTGGTTGAATAATTGGAACCAATGCCATATATGAATAAGCCGCAATCGCAATAGGCCCAATTAAATTCGGAGCCAGTTTCGATGACAGAAATATCGCTGTCGGACCATCTGCACCACCAATGATACCAATTGCGCCAGCTTCTGCAGGAGCAAATCCTAAAACTAATGCTCCAATAAATGTTAAAAATATACCAACCTGTGCCGCTGCTCCAAGTATCATTAATTTCGGATTTGAAATCAGGGATGAAAAATCTGTCATAGCACCAATACCAAGAAAAATTAGTGGAGGATAAATACCCTGACGAACACCAAAATACAGATAACTCATTACACTACCTTCTTCGTAAATCCCCAGTTGAAGATTAAAACCTTCGGCCTGATAAAATGGAATATTACCTATTATTATACCAATACCAATTGGAATTAATAGTAATGGTTCGTAGTTATACCTAATTGCAAGAAAAATAAAAAACATACCAACAATAAGCATTATGATATGTCCAGGAGTAGCATTCGAAATTCCTGTAAACTCGTAAAAGTTTATTAATCCTGCAAAAGCTCCTGAATATCCTTCATAAATATCTTTATCAATAATTAATTTATCATTATCGAATTGAGCAATCTTAGTTTTAATATCAGAATCATTAAACTCAAGATATAAATTATTATCAATTAAACGCCACTCACCTGAATACCTCTGTTTCACAGAGTCCATCACAAAAGTCCGGTCAATATCAAATTCTATTATCTTATATCTTTCTACTGTTTTATCTGAATTTTCGCGTAACTTATATCCATCAGATTTATTTAACCATTTCCCTTTTGTTAATACAGCAATATCATCATCTGTATTAGCATGAGCAAAGTTTCCAAGAAGAATTACAAAAGCGAAAATAATCAAGCAAAGTTTTTTCATATTAAAATTTATTATCTTCATATAAGCTATTCTATTTCAGCTAAAACATCATTTTGAAGAACCGCATCACCTTCCTTTACTTTAAGGCTAACAATTTTACCTTCTTTTTCAGATTGAATATTGTTTTCCATTTTCATGGCTTCCATAATCATTATTGTATCGCCTTTTTTAACTTCGTCGCCTTCATGTTTAAGAATTTTAAAAATACTTCCCGGAAGAGGAGCTGTTAATGAATACGCCCGACTACTAACGGTCTTTTTAATTTTACTCTCTTTACGGTCAACAGCCACTCTGGGTCGAACAAGAGTAGGAGTTTTAGTAGTTTTTACCATTTCCTGATGAATTTCCACTTCGTAGCAAGAGCCATTGACTTCTACTTTGGCAATATCACCTTCGATATCTTTTACTTCTACTTCGTATTCGTTACCGCGTATTGTGAATTTGAATTTTTTCATTTTTATAATGTTATTTTCCTGGCCAGGTTCTTAATCCATATATTTTTGAACTCCATGGAGAATATGTTTTTCTCACACGTTTAATAGTAATTACATTACTTTCTTCGTCATGCATTTCATCAAAAAACATGTATAATGCCATTGATATTGCAGCACTTACATCACCAGTAATATGAAGATCGTCATTTGTTACACCTGCGTGCATGGTTTGTTGCTTAAGTTTTTTTCGGGTATTATAGTAAATTAATTTTGGTATTTGTGTAAACACGATAACTAATAATGCTAAAACAGCAAATACAATTAACCAGCCAACAATTGCAACTGTAACCCCGGATCCGGCAGCTGCCGAAAAATCTAATCCTATTTTACCTATAACTGAAATCATAATAATCATTTTTACAATGGAATATTTGAATGTTTCTTAGGCGGATTTGTATCTTTTTTTGTCTGGAGCATTTCAAAAGCCCTTATGATACGAAATCTTGAATTTCTTGGTTCAATTACATCATCGATATAACCCATGCTTGCCGCCTGATACGGATTAGCAAATTTCTTTTTATAATCTGCTTCTTTTTCAGCTACAAATTTTGCTCTTTCTTCAGCATCTTCAATAGCAGCTAATTCACGACCATAAAGAACTTCAACTGCGCCAGCTGATCCCATTACAGCAATTTCAGCCGATGGCCATGCATAGTTAATATCACCACGTAGTTGTTTCGAACTCATTACATCGTGGGCACCACCATATGATTTCCTTAATGTAATAGTTACTTTAGGTACTGTTGCTTCGCCATAAGCAAACATCAATTTAGCACCGTGTATAATAATTCCTCCATATTCCTGACTACTACCAGGGAGGAATCCGGGAACATCAACCAATGTTAAAATAGGTATATTAAAAGCATCACAAAAACGAACAAAACGTGCAGCTTTACGTGATGCATCAATATCTAAAACACCTGCTAAAAAATTTGGTTGATTAGCAACTATTCCAACGGGCATTCCGTCAAATTTAGCAAAACCCACAACAATGTTTTTAGAATAGTGCCTATGTACTTCCAAAAATTCATTGTTATCAACCATTGAATAAATTATATCTTTTATATCGTATGGTTGATTAGGACTTTCAGGAATAATTTCATTTAAAGCATCGTCAAGACGATCAATAGGATCATTACATTCTGTTACAGGAGGTTCTTCCAGATTATTTTGAGGGAGATAACTTAAAAGTTTGCGAATTAAAAGCAATCCTTCTTCTTCATCTTCCAATAAAAAATGAGAAACACCTGATTTAGATGCGTGAACGTTAGCTCCACCTAAATCTTCAGTTGTTATATCTTCGCCAGTCACAGTTTTTACAACTTTTGGCCCGGTAACAAACATATAACTGGTATTTTCAGTCATCATAACAAAATCGGTTAAAGCAGGAGAATAAACAGCACCACCTGCACAAGGTCCGAAAATAGCTGATATTTGAGGGACAACACCTGAAGCCATAATGTTACGCTGAAAAATATCTGCATAACCAGCTAAACTTGTAACACCTTCCTGTATACGTGCTCCTCCACTATCGTTAATTCCTATAACAGGAGCTCCAACTTTCATCGCCATATCCATAACCTTGCAAATTTTCTTTGCAAATGGTTCCGATAATGATCCTCCAAAAACAGTAAAGTCCTGTGAATAAACATATACAACTCGTCCATCAATAGTTCCGGCACCTGTTACAACACCATCACCCAGAACTTTCTTTTTTTCCATTCCGAAGTTTGTACAGCGATGAGTAACAAACATATCGTATTCTTCAAAACTACCTTCGTCTAAAAGAATTTCGATACGTTCACGAGCAGTCATCTTGCCCTTTCTATGTTGAGATTCAATTTTCTTTTCACCTCCGCCCAGCTTAGCTTCAGCTCTTAAGTCAATTAATTGCTTAATTTTATCTTGTTTGCTCATTTTGTAGATTAAGAAATTATATTAGCAGTAATATTATTTGTTTTTATCTTCACACAACTCAGTAAGTACGCCGAATGTAGATTTTGGATGTAAGAAAGCAATATCAAGGCCTTCTGCACCTTTACGAGGAGATGAATCAACTAATCTCACACCTTTATCTTCAGCATGTTTCAGTTTTTCTTCGATATTATCGACTGCAAAGGCTATGTGATGAATTCCTTCTCCCTTTTTTTCTATGAATTTTCCAATCGGTCCTTCAGGATCAGTAGATTCCAGTAATTCAATTTTAGTATCTCCAACCTTAAAAAAGGCAGTTTTTACTTTTTGATCTTTAACGTCCTCAATATTGTAACATTCCAGACCTAATACATCCTCATAATACTTAATTGATTCATCAAGATTTTTTACAGCAATTCCAATGTGTTCTATATGCGAAGGTTTCATAACTATATTATTTTTTGCAAAAGTATCTATTATCCCAATAACGGACTAATTATTTCAAATTAAAATTTATGCTTTATAATATTGTTTTTTAACATAAGAAATGATTCTTGGATATTTGAACAAGACCACAAGTTAAAAAATATAGCACTGTTAGTCAATTTTTTATCTCTGAATTTTATTCAAATTATGGATATACTACAATATAATATACATTTGGTGATTACATTACTTGTATATATTTTTGTAATATTTGAAATAAAAGTGACCTCTTAATGACTTATGCGCTCAATGAAAAATTACTTTTATCACATTAAATTTTTTACTTATCGATTTCTTTTATTAATCCTGGTTTTTAGTATATCAAGATTGCTGTTCTATTTATTTAATAGCAGCTATTTCGATTCGATTCGATTTGGAGAATTAATGAAGATATTATTTTTTGGTATCAGGTTCGATATTTCAGCATTATACTATTTTAATCTTTTGTTTATTATATTAAGCATAATTCCCGGGAACTTTAAGAACAACAAGCATTATCAAAATATACTATTCTTTCTGTTTTTAATAATAAATTCCTTATTACTGGCAACGAATATTATTGATACAAAATTTTTCGATTTTGAACATAAAAGACTTACATCAGATATTTTCTCATCAGTATGGCTTGGAGAAGATTTCAGGACACTACTTCCTCAATTCATAAAAGATTATTGGTATCTTATTTTGATATGGATATTAATGTGTTTTGGTTTATATAAATTATATCCCAAATTGGCTTATAAAAAAAGTATAACTGAGAAAATAAAATTAAAAGGATTATTCTCGCAAACAGGAATCTTTATTTTGCTAATGGGTATAGGATTAATATTAGGTCGTGGCGGCTTTCAATTGAAACCATTAAGAGTAATACATGCTGCTAAATACACTTCCGCAAAAAATATTCCCCTGGTTTTAAACACTCCTTTTACTATAATGAAAACTGTTGGGGTAAAATCTTTTCGTGTGTATAAATATTATGATAAAGAAAAACTTGATTCAATTTATTCTCCTATCCTTGAATATGATAATAGTGAAATAAAACATACAAATGTCGTTATCATTATTTTAGAAAGTTTTTCGAGAGAATATATCGGAGCATTAAATAAGGGTTCAGGATATACTCCATTTTTAGATTCTTTGATGGAAAACAGCTTAGTATTTACAAGAGCATTTGCCAACGGTAAACGATCCATGGAAGCTATGCCATCAATTATAGCTGGGTTACCGGCTCTGACTGATATAGCTTATATTACATCGCAGTTTTCATCAAATAAAATAAATTCGATTGCCGGTATTCTTTCGAATGAAGGATACTACACAGCCTTTTTTCATGGAGGAAAAAACGGCACTATGGGCTTTGATCAATTTGCTAACATTGCAGGATTCAATGATTATTACGGAATGAATGAATATCCACATGAATCAGATTACGATGGAAACTGGGGAATTTATGATGAAGAATATTTGCAATATTTTGCTCAAAAGATGTCGGAATTTCAAGAACCATTCTTTACTTCGGTATTTACATTAACATCTCATCATCCTTATGAAATTCCTGAAAAATACAAAGGGAAATTCCCTGTCGGAACGTTAAATATTCATGAAAGTATTGGATATACAGATTATTCACTTAAAAAGTTTTTCGAATCGGCAAAAAAAACGGATTGGTACAATAATACTCTATTTATAATAAGCGCAGATCATACAGCACAAGCAGAAAGTAGTTACTATAAAAACAAATTAGGCAATTATGCAATTCCAATAATTTTTTATCATCCTACGGATTCTGCTTTTATTGGAAAATCAAATATTATCGCCCAGCAAACCGATATCTTTCCAACAATTATGGATTATTTAGCTTACAACAACCCTTTTATTTGTTTTGGTAACAGCTTATTAAATGATTCAACAGATCATTTTACAGTAAATTATATTAACGGGATTTATCAAATTATTAAAGATGATTATCTGTTACAGTTTGACGGAAACAAACCAATCGCTTTTTATGATATTAAATCAGACAGTTTATTACAAAATAACTTAATTGAAAATACTGATAAATTGCAAGAACTTGAAACGTACTTAAAAGCTATTATTCAATCGTATCAGGAAAGACTTATTAGCAATAAATTAGTAAAATAAAAGCAGGCAAACATACAAAACCAAGGTTATTCATTTATTTCGGTTTTTTTCCTGAATTCAAATCTTCCGGTAATTCTACCTTTATAGAAATTATCATCATATTCACCCTCCTTAACTGATGTAAGGGTAACATAAAGAGTATTTACGATATTCACACCCGAAGAATTAGTAAAAAAAGAAGAAGGAAATGCGTAATAATTATTATCACTGATATTTACAATACCCGTACTTGATTTTCCGGATGTATCAACACCATCTTTAAAAATGATGTACCAACTTATTGTAGTATTGTAATCATCAGCAAGTTCGTTCCATGAAACCAACAATGAATCAGTTTCTGTCCATGTCCAAGATGCCGGGCTTTCAAAAAACTTCGGATACTTGTCATCAACATAAATGCTTGCAGAATACTGTTTTCCATCAGCAAGTTCAACAATAAAATTATAAGAAGTATTCTCTTTTATCTCCGTTTGGTTTTCAGGCATCCGGTAAATAGGACCGGCTAAATCTTTGTGATATTCCAATTCAATATTATTGCACAGTATCTTCCCTTTCTTTAGTTGAATACTATGATCTGTTTTATCTTTGATCCTGAAAGTGATCGCATCCACTTCTGTAACTATGGAATCAAGATTAGAATATTTCCATACAACACCATATACTTTTAATATTGATGGATCAGTCAATTCAATATCTGATAAAGCAGATTCCCTACATGTAGAAAAAATGATTATGCTTAAAAGCATTCCTGTAAAAATAAAATTTGTTTTCATAATTAATTAATTTAACAACAAAAATATGTTAAAAAATCAGGCACTAAGGCCTGATTAGTTCTTTAAGTATTAAAGTTCCTTAGTGTTGTTATTCGAATTTGAAAGAAACTTTAACTTTAGCACGATAAGCTTCAATTTTGCCATCTTTGATGTGCATATCTAATTGGGAGATTTCTGCAATACGCAGATCTCTTAAGGTTTTTGCAGCCTTTGCAATAGCATTTGCAGCGGCTTTTTCCCAGGATTCGGTACTGGTTCCCACCAGTTCAATAATTTTGTAAACTGTGTCAGGCATGATTTCCTCCTATTTTAAATTTAACTTGAAGAATTATATAAATTTAAGAATTATGGAAACCATTATCAATTAATTAAACTAAATATTATAAATAAAAATAAGATTTACAGTGGAAATAAAAACACATTGTTTAAATAACATGGATAATTCATCATCTAATTCGGAATACAATTGCTTGGCAGGTTTTGTTTGGTCAAGATAAGGGCGATTGGAAGAAAAAGAATTTTTTGAATTAATATTCATGCTCACACCAAACTCCAAAGCGAAAGAAAAATGAGGATTATTTAATTGAAACGATCTTCCGTATAATAAACCAAGCTGGTAAAGGTTTGATTGTAAAGTTAATTCCAATGATTGCATGTTTCCTAAAATTGAAAAATCTTTATTAAAATAACTGCTTAATAGCTCTGTCGAAGTATTAGACGCATTTAAACAGATTAATTGGCCAAAAATCCCTGTATAACTTTTCCTGAAATGAAATTTTGGCTGTATGGTAAATATCCCGCCAAATTTAAAACTTTCATCAATAATTTCTATAAATTCATCATCAATGACAAAACCTTCTATTACTTTAAGAATAATATTGTCATAAGGTTTTGTTAGTAAGCCAAACTGTAATTCAGCAGAGAAATTTCTAACAGGTTTATATTCGTATCCGACTTTATACTGTAATGGAAAATCAATTCCTATTTTCAAAAAATGTTTGTTATCTTGCGAATAAGCTTTGTTACTTAGTATATAGATTATTAGCAGAATTATTGTGTAAATAAAGTTTTTCAATTTCAAGTTTTATTTAATACCTAATATCCACAGGTGAATTTTTATTCGTTTGCAAATTAAGCAATTAGCCGTACCACGATTTGCAGATTTAAGATAATGCAAAAATAAAAAAATAGCCATGCCTATTATCAGGTATGACTATTTTTTTAGAGTTTATTTAATCCCCGCTGTTTTACTACGATATTTCGGCGTTTTCCAAATCAATTTCATAAACTACACCATTAATTGTAAGGGTTGCCGCCTTGTCTCCATGAAACACGATACTTCCCTGCATATCGTAACTTGCACTATTTGATGTGCCTATAATGCTAACTTCAGCAGAACCGCCCAGTATTTCTAATGTTGTCTTATCAATAGAAATATCTGCCATATTAAAGTTAATTGTACTTGAGAATTCCCTTTTAATTTCAATTGTTACTGTTTGACTTCCTGTACGACTGCATGAGCCATTAAGCAGGTAGTTATTATAACCTGCAGTAAGGTTGGAAACAATAAGTTCACCCTGGCTTTGATTGCTTGATGTTATTCGTTGAGCCGTGTATTCACCATTAGTTGTAAAATTAAGGAAAAATTCAGGTTCAATACCATTCATCTGAATACCATAACTGTAACTTACCGCGTATTCATAAGTTATCCATGAGTCAGGCGGGCTGATAATAGTAAATGTACTATCTACAGTGTAAACAATGTAAATTGAATCTACTAATTTAGCGGCATCTTCAACCTGTGTAATAAATCCATATGATGAAGTGCTTAAAGAATTAGTTATTATTTCGGCAGCTTCGTCATCTGAGATAATCGTGTTATTATCATCATCTTTTTCACAACTTGTAAAAAGAATACCAAATAACAATCCGGCAATTAATAATAATCTGTAATTTTTCATTTTGTTTTTTTTAAAAGGTTTAAAATAATAATTTATTTGTAATATTTTAGTTTCTGTGTAATGAATGAGTTTAGTTTAAAAAGGTGCTAAGCGGCTAATTTTATAAAATACTTCAAATTAACAATCTTATTATCTACTTGTTAGTAAATCCACTAAGCACCTGACCTGCCTGTCGGCAGACAGGAGTGCAATTTTTTAGTTTTTAGATTGGACTCATAAATTATTCTATGATTAAAGTTTTTGATATTTCGACTGATCCCGATTTAAGTTCCACGATATAATACCCTGCCTTTAGATTTTGGATTGCAAGTATTTCTACGTATTCTCCTGATAAATATTTCTTCTCGGGTATAGTTTGTAAAAGGAAACCGTTTTTATCAAGAATACGGATACTTATCCGGCTTTCTTTCTTAATATCCAGTTTTATATTACATTGACCTTTAGCAGGATTAGGATAAATAGTAAAATCCATGGTTTCAATATCTCCGGCAGGAATGGATTTTATTAATACAGGATTTTCTGTGTCATAAAAAAGAAAAACAACCGGCATAAAATATTCGCTAAAGTCCAGTTGTCCGAAACGAGATTCTTTTCTTTCCAATAAAAAACGTTTACGTTGATTATCTAATTTGCTTATCACAATTTGTTTTATATCAACCTTCCATTTATCTTTATAATCTCCTGCCTGTAAAAGCAAATATTCAATTTCAGCTTCGTGATTATCGGCAATTGTCCATGCCTGCATCATAATTTTTCTAAATTGTTTACGGGTAGTTTTAATAATTTCTATCTGCTCTGGTGTAAATTGTTCTTCCACTTCCATAATTTCGAAAAAATCAATATCGGCATCTGCCCTGGTTTGCCGTAAATCAACAAGTTTCGAGCGAATGGCATCAATTTCTTTTTTCTCAGTTTCAGAAAGTTCCGATTCTAGTTCTTCTCGCAAAGGTTTTAAAACAGGAATAATTTGTTTTGCAACATAATTTTTTATTTCAGAAACTATTTCATCTTTATGAATAGTTTTTTGCCCTGCGTTGAAAGAGCATAGCATAAATCCCATTATAATCAATAAGATTGGTACTGATAAAATAACTGTTTTTTTCATAATTCCAATTTTCTATATAATTCAACATCAAATTACATCAACAAAAATAGAACAGGTAAAGAAGTAATATCTAATTTTTTAAACCAACGGCATTTTGAGTTAAACCAATAACCGAATCATTAACTTTTTCGTATTTTTGAAATAAATAAGTAGTTGGTTGAGTTGTTTGTACAGTTTAATTAAAAAAGTTATTATTCTATACAGATTATAATACTTTTAAAGCATGCTAATATTGAAAAAATGAAAATAACACGCAAAAAATATTATTTATTAGTTAATATAATAATATGGGTAGTCTTTATTTTAATTAATACCTATTTTTTTGCAACACTGGGTTTTCTTGATTTTCATTTTGCCTTGCTAAGAGCTGTGCTGATTACAGCATTATATATTGCCATATTCTATTCAAACTCCCGAATTCTGATCCCAAAATTTCTCAAAACAAACAGATATTTCTATTACATTGTTTTCGGGGTTGTAATTTTAATTATCGGGGGATTCCTGCGATTAAAAATCGGGAATAATTTTGTTAACGAAAATTTTCCGCCGACTTTTCATAAATACCCGGGATATGGCATTTCTTTCGGGGCTGTTTTTGTATTAATGATTATAAGTACATCTATAAAACTTATAGAAATTCACCTGCAAAGGAATGAAATTGAAAATAGAATATTACAAGAGAAAAATGAAGCGGAATTAAAACTTTTAAAATCACAAATAAACCCGCATTTCCTTTTTAATACCCTGAATAATATTTATACATTGGCACATTTAGGTTCAAAAGAAGTTGCCCCTATGATCATGTCGTTATCGAGATTAATGAGGTATATTCTTAATGAAGCAGATAATGACCGTGTACCAATTGAAAATGAAATTCAATTTTTAAAAAGTTATATTGAACTTGAAACACTGAGAATTGAAGACCATTCAAAAATAATGGCCGACTATATTATTAATAACCCAAATATTGAAATTGCACCTTTAATTTTCATCCCGTTTATCGAAAATAGTTTTAAACACAGCCATATTGCAGATGATGATAATGCATGGATAAAGCTTAAAACTGAAGTAAGTGATAAAACACTATATTTCGAATGTAGCAACAGTATTCCTGATAAACATTTTAAAAATTTGGAAATCAGCGGTATTGGCTTACAAAACATAAAAAACAGGCTTGAATTATTATATCCTTTTAAACACGAATTAAAAATCATTAACGATAATAAAATTTTCAGGGTAAATCTTATAATTGACTTAATATGAAAATAAAATGTATTACAATTGATGATGAACATTTAGCTCATAAGTTGCTGGCTGATTATATTACAAAAGTGCCAATGCTGGAACTTGCAGGACAGTTTAAAAAAGCTGCCGATGCCCTGGAAATAATTAATGCCGGGCAAATAGATTTAATCTTTTTAGATATTCAAATGCCCGGTTTTACAGGAATTGAATTCATGGAAAGCTTACAAAACAAACCACTTGTAATATTTACAACGGCATATTCCGAATATGCCTTAAAGGGGTACGAACTCGAAGTAATTGATTATTTATTAAAGCCAATAGAGTTTGAGCGTTTTGTTAAAGCAGTAAATAAAGCAGCAAAACAATTAATGTTACAATCAAACAACAAAAATACACCCGAAAAAACCAGTGCCAATAAAGAACAGGATTTTATCTTTGTTAAATCAGGATATAAATCGATAAAAGTTAAATTAGATGATATTTTATATATCGAAGGCTTAAAAGAATATGCTAATATTTTTACCGAAGAACGAAAATATACCCTGCTCGAACGCCTTAAAAATTTAGAATTAACACTTCCTTCACATAAATTCATAAGGGTACATAAATCGTTTATTGTTGCTATTAATAAAATCGATGTTGTTTATGGAAATATTATAGAAATTAAGAATAAGAAAATTCCTGTTGGCAGAACTTATAAAAAAGAAATAGAAAACACCCTTAGGCTTCGATTAAAGTAATTTAAAAAAAAATCTATGGAAAATATTTATGCCTTATTATTTATAGTTTTTATAGTTGTAATATTTATTTACGTTGGTAAAAAAATCAAAGAGCGTAATTCATGGAAAAAACCAATAAAACCCTTTCCTGCAAGTTGGAGAAAAATACTTTTTGAAAATGTAACTTTCTACAATAATCTTGCCCCTGAAGAAAAACAGAGTTTTGAATTTAAAGTTCATGAGTTTTTAATTAATTGCAGAATTACAGGAGTTGAAACTGAAGTATTTGAAATTGATCGTGTTTTAGTTGCAGTAAGTGCCATTATTCCAATTTTTGCTTTTCCGAATTGGCAATATTTTAATTTAAAGGAAGTTTTATTATATCCTGGTTTATTTAATCAGGAATTTAATACCGATGGAGAAAAGCGTTCTATTGCAGGGATGGTAGGAACAGGTTACATGGAAGGTAAAATGATACTTTCGAAACAAGCACTTCATCATGGTTTTAGAAACGAAACAGATAAAAAAAATACAGCCATTCATGAGTTTGTACATTTAATTGATAAAGCCGATGGAAATACTGATGGTATTCCTGCTTTGCTGCTTGAAAAACAATATACTATTCCATGGATTGATTTAATACAGAAGAAAATAGCAGAAATATATGAAGGGCAATCAGATATTAATCCTTATGGAGCAACAAACAAAACTGAGTTTTTTGCTGTTATTAGTGAATACTTTTTTGAAAGGCCAAAACTTCTTAAACAAAAACATCCAAAACTCTATTCTTTACTTGAAGATATTTTTGACCAGAAAATGGCCGAAAAACTAAAAAAATCTTCGAACAATGAAATTAACAGAAATGACCCTTGTCCATGTGGCAGTGGTGAAAAGTATAAAAAGTGTTGTGGCAACTGAAAGTTGCTAGTTCCTAGCCTGCCTGACGGCAGTCAGGTTTCAGGTTCAAAGTTTTAAAAAACTTATTGCCGAACATCCTATTAGTAACACTCGGTTTAAAAATATCCTGAATAAAATAGTTTAAATACCAACTTAAAAAATTAACTGCAAAGGCACAAAGACGCTAAAAATACACGAAGTATTAAATATTAACTTTATTTATTCGAATAGTATATGATATATTAGGTATATAGTAATAACTTAAGTCAAATCTAAAATCAGTATTCGTTAACTTAGCGTAGCGATCTCACGGAGTAATCGATGTTCTTAAATCGATCACTAACAAATTATTATTGATTTAACCATTCTTTAAAGTCCTTAACTCTTTCTGTGCTTACAATGGTTTCTTTTTCAAATGGAGGAATTAATTCGAGTTTTATTCTTCGGCTAAACCATGTGTGCATTTTTTTTATATTATCTAAATGAACAATAACCTGACGATTAATTCTGAAGAATTCATCAGGATTAAGTACAACAGTTAAATGTTCGAGAGTATGATCAATTAAATATCGTTCTCCACTTTTTGTAACCAAAAAGGCATATTTACCTTCTGCAAAAAAATATGCAATATTCTCAATTAAAACTGTTTTTATTGTATCTCCTTCAACAACCAAAAAGCGTTTTTGATATTTCTTCTCTCGCATATCCCCTATTATTTCTTTTAAAGCAGAATAATCGACAGTATTTTCTTTTTGATGTAATTCTCTATATTTTTCGTAGCTGGCTGCTAATTCAAATTTATTAATTGGTTTCAGAAGATAATCGATACTGTTTACTTTAAATGCTTGTATTGCATATTGATCATATGCCGTAGTAAATATAATCGGAGTTTTTATCTCCACTTCGTCGAAAATACGGAAACATAAACCATCAGATAAATGAATATCAAGGAAAATAAGATCGGGTTTATTTTCTTTTAACCAACTTACTGCATTTTTTACCGATTCGATTTTAGCAATAACATTAATACCGGTATCGAGTGCAATAAGTTGCCTCTCAAGTTTTTCAGCTGCGAAACTTTCGTCTTCTATTATGACAACGTTCATGTTTATCAATATTTTCTTTTTCTTCTTTTTTCTCAGGTTTTAACAGTGGAATACTCACAACAAATTCTTCGTTTTTCTGTTCATATTCAGGCATTACATTAGCCAATAAGAAATATCTCTTTTGCAAATTCTTTAATCCCATTCCTGTCGTTTCATCTTCGTTATCTCGTAATTGTATATTATTTGTAACATAAATTTTATCCTCTTTAAGAAATATGTTCACTTTTAAAGGCGAATCTTTACTTACAATATTGTGTTTTATTGCATTCTCGACCATAAATTGTAATGAAAAAGGAAGCACGAAGTGTTCTTCAATTTCTTTATTTAAATCAATCGTAATTTCCAATCCTTCTTTGAATCTGATTTTTTGTAAATACAAGTAAGAATTTAAAAAGTCCAATTCTTCTTTTAAAGTTACAAGGTTTTTATTCTGAATATTAAGCACATATCTATATACTGAAGCAAACTTATTTATAAATTCTTCTGCCTTATCGGGATCTGCGTGTACCAAAGAAGATAAAACATTTAAACTGTTAAACAAGAAATGCGGGTTAGCCTGATTACGCAGTGCTTCTATTTGAGACTCAACTTTTTCCTTTTTTAATTTTTCGGATAAAACCAATCCATTTTTCCATTCAGTAAAAAAATATGAGCCTTCTGTAATACTTAAAATAATAATAAGTAATATAATTCCGGCACTATATTCCTCAAATAAATGAGCATTAAAAGATACATTATTACAAAATCTTACATGCATCGGGTATGTAAAGTAAGCCATAATAGTCATTGCAGAAAGCACAGTTATTGCTGTTAAAAAGATTTCAGCAACAATTCTTTGTGCAACACTTTTTTTCCATGGTAACACTTTTTCTAACCACTTAATTTGCTGAAAAATTATTATCGCAAGTAAAACAGTTATTCCAATTGATATTCCAAACCAGAATATATAATCATAAAATACATTTAATTTATTTTCACCTTGTTCTATTAAAGCTCGAATATTGAAATATATTGGTGGCATTGAACCTGCAATAATTAACCACTTTATTTTCTTCCAGTTTAATTTCATTTTATTTAATTAGAATTTATTTTATCAAATTAACAAAAAATAATTGTTTTAGATGCTAATAACATATCAACATCTTTGAAGTTGTAATTTCGATTTACTTTCATAAACATTTAATTTAAAGGGTTAAAAATAATTGATCATTTAATATATATAATTCACTAATTATTATTATTTCAACAGGCAAGCCTGTCATTCGACAGGTAAAAATGCCTGTTGTACTTACCATCCGTCCCATCGCGAAATCCTTCGACCCTTCGACAAGCTCAGGGCAGGCTCAGGATGACATTGCTCAGGATGACGATTAGTCAAAAGCGGTTGCACGGAAACACTATTTAATAACTTGACATCCATGCTTTGGCAGATAATAAATCTTTAAATAAACTTACAGTTATTCCTCTTGCTGTTTCGGCAAATAACCTCATAGCTGTTTTACCAGTTGTGTTTTCGGGCATTATTATTGCAAAATATTTTACCCCGCTGTTTATCATGGCAGGAATTATAAGTTGTTTCATCCATTTCATATCTTCAATTTGAATTACTTTCTGTTGTTCTGCATCAGAAACGATTTTTGTTACATTTAAGACCTGGCAGATTTTTATAAATTTCGTTTGAAATTCTCGTAATGAATTTGAATTTAAATGATTATTTATTGTTTGTAATAAAACATCGTTTTCTGCGCTGTAAGAGATAGTCGCATCTTTTGTATTATAAATTACTACCATAGTGTTTTAGTTTTTGTTTTCTTAAATACAGTATTTTAATTCGTTTTTACACAGCCTCACATGTCTGCGCCAGTTGGGTTAATTTTTTTTTCAATTTTTGCTTAATCTTTCTTTTTCTCTGAACATTAATTTCTATTTCAATAAGGTTATTTTGTCCTAAGTCAATGATTAATTTATTTGTTGGTTTATAAAAATATGTTCCGGTTAAAATTTCCACTATTATTACAGCTTCAAAATCTACAAACCGACGAGTATATTCCGGGATACTATTTCTATAATTAATTATGGTTAATTTATCAATCTTGTTTATATCTATAGATAATTTAAAAGTTGGAATAAATAAAAAATTCTTTTTAGTAATTATTAATTGGCCATTTTTGAGATTTAAATATGTTGTTCGATTTAATATAAGTGTCAATAAAAACAGGCTAATTAAAATTGAAAAAACAATGGTATTTATTTCGATAAAATATGCCAGTAATCCAATAATGAGAATCATTAATATCCAATGAAATATTATTTTAGTACTTACTTCTGCTCTCATATTTTTTTTTAAATTTTAAAAATCAAAACTAACGCTAAACTTGTTATATCATTACGTTCTATTTCACTATTAATAATTGAGTAATATAAACAAGTTGCAGTTTTGCAGGCTTCAATATTAAATTCAATGCTCTTTATTTTTGAATCTTTACTAAATGTTTTTTTTATTTTAACACCAGCAAACAATGGAAAATGAAAAGCATTTGTAGAATAATATCCTTCAGGGTATTTATCGGGTAAAAATAAATAGGAGTTGTTTCCTGTTTCATAGCTTATTGCAATCCCAATTATTGGTGATATTTCAATTTTTTTATTTAATTTAAAATCATAAAATAAAAATGTATTTTTTTGAGTAATAGTATAAATAGTAGCATTCCCGATTGATTCCGGAACATATCCAAATAAAATACCTGATTGTAAACGATTATTAAAAATTTCGTAACCTGTTCCGATTGAAATAAACCCAATGTTCCCGGCATATTGAATTTTATAATAATCAGGAATAAACCACCTTCTTTTCTGCACCGGAATTGTATCTGCGGAATATACAATATTGGATAATAAAATAAATATAAGAATATATAACAGTTTAATTATGTTCATTTTAAATATCAATTTTCTCAACATTAAATGTAGTATCACTGTTTACGGAGACAATACAGTAACTGTAATCCATAATATCATTTACAACAAGATATTTTACTCCATCATTATATGCTTCATCATAATAATATGAATGAGCATGTCCATGAATTGATAGCCTGACATTGTTTTCTTCAAGTAAGTTTTTATATATATTTTCGTTGTAAGTATCAAATTGATCTGAATAAGGCGGAATATGAGCAATAACAAAAACTTGTTGATATAATCCGTTATCTGACAATTCTGTTTCTAACCAGTTAAAATCAGGAATTTTATTACTTTCCCAAAATACATCGTCAAACATTATGAACTTACAATTGTTAAATGCGAATGAATAATTTAACTCTCCAAATATTTGCTTATAAATATCTTCGCCATTCGATCTGTAATCGTGATTGCCAATAACTGTTAAATACGGTACATTTACTTTCTTAATAATATCATAAAAAAATTCATATTCTTTTAATACTCCACGATCAGTCATATCGCCGGCATGCAGCACAAATGATATTCCTGAATTTTTATTTATGTGGTTTACAATTGATTTTAATCTATCGTAATGAAAGTGATTATCAGCTATTACAGCAAATTTGAAAAAAAGACAGGTATCAGCATTTATTTCGTTAAGCTTTTCTAAATTAATATTCGTTAAATTTCTATTTTTAATATTTGCATTGTAAGGACTATAATCGAATACTTTTTCACAACCAGAAATAAACACTACTACACTCAATAGCAGTATTCTAATTATGCTTTGATATATATTTATTGAATAAATCATCATTTTATATCTTCTTTATAAAACCTTCTTTTTATTATTCTGTTTTCAATTTTTCTAATGCTTTTTTCTTAAATGCTTTAAAGTTTTTCAGAATGCTAAAAAACGGAATCGGAATAATATCCCGGCTTGCTGTTTTCTGTGTTTTTTTACTGATTTTCCCTTTTGTTACAAGTTCTTTTCCTGCAAATTCAATTGCTTTGTAACTTTCCAGGATTTTGGGGTACTGCTTTTCTTTTTCCGAATCTTTGCCGTAACCAGTAAGTTTTCCTAAACGTCTGATAATTGTTCCTATTTGCGGTGCGTCCATAAATTTTGAGAATGTTCGGAAATATGAAACTACATTTTTAGACATTTCATTTTCAAAATTATCGTGGCAAATTAGTGTTACAAAGGGTTTTGAACATATATCCCTGCTGATGTGATGGAAAAACAGTCCGCTTTCGGATAATTTAAAATCCTCGCTGTTACCTGTTGCATTCATTCTGTCAAGAAACACCTTCATTAACCCCGACATATTGAAAACATAAATTGGCGTAGCATAAATAATTATATCAGCTTCACGCATTTTGTTAAAAATCATTGTTACATCGTCTTTTTCTTCATAAATACATTTTAAAAGATGTTTTTCGGTATTGCACACACTGCAACCTTTACAGATGTTAATTTTTAATTTTGCAAGTGTGATTTCTTCACATTCCGCTCCTTCTTGTTTTGCTCCATTAAATAACTTCTCAATCAGGAAATGAGTGTAACCTCTTTTGCCTGTATGACTCCCGTTTATTGCAATAATTTTCATCATACCTTTTGGATAAAAACACATAATTACAATGGTTTTAATTTTTGTTGTATTTCTCTGATGGGGTTAAATTTAATTCCAACAGTTATAAATGGTTGTTCAGGATTAATATTAAAGTCATAAATGCCATTATTGTCGTTATTTCTTAATTCATAAGAATCAAAGACAGTTTGCGTTACTCTGAGCATAATACCAAAAGGTTCTTTGAACCAATAGTTGTATTCCAAACCAACTGAAGTTACAGTAAAAACAGCTTTTGAATATACTTCATTTGTAATGGTTATATTATTTACATTTGCCGAAAAATCATTCAAATCCAATAAAGCTTTTAAGGTATGTTTCTTATTTACATCATACTTAACATAGGTATTTGGAATACCCAAAACAAAAGACCACTTTTCATTCAATCTGGATTTTATGGATGCAATAGGTTTAAATTGTGTAGTTCCATTCAACGTAAGGTAGCCCAATCCTAATGCGGCCCGAAAATATCCTTTGTTCTTTCTTAAAAATGTTCGTTCTGCAACAATTCTACCATTTAACAAAAAATCATCTGATGATAAGTTGCTTTCCAGATTAGATAAAATAATAGGAGATACTGAAGCAATTACAGCCCATTTACCTGAAAATTTATACATTGCAATTAGGGAATAATTGATATTATAGAAATTATCAAGAGAGGTGGTATTACTATTATCATAATTAAACTGATGTAGGTCAAGCCCAAAACCATTCACTATATTTAACTTTTTGAATCTAATAGGTGGAATACCAAACTTAGTACTCCATTTTTGATAGCTAATGTCATTATCTATTGATGTAGGAATGGTATAATCGAGATAAAAAATATCTCTGTCAAGAACATTAACCTCCCCAATTATCTGAGTGTAGGAATTTAAATAGACTCCTATTACAATAATTAATATTATGTATTTTTTCATACTAAATAAACAATTAAAATACTATTGCTAAATTTGCCGTAATAGAAAATCCCCTGTAACTATTATATCCACCAATTGGTTCATCGAAAGGATTTGAATAGGCATAGTTAAAATCAAGACAAAAGCTAATATTTTTACCCAGACGGTAATCAATTCCCGAACCTATATTGTATAGGTTTGCTTTTGACTCAAATGTGTAATCGGTATTGTTAATTCCTGTGTCCATGTTCCCTTCTGCTTTGGTATATTGTGATTTTGCTGTAACTATACCATATGAAGAATGTATATATGGCCGAAATAGTGCTTTTCTCAGATAATACTTAATACCTAACTGAACAGTACCCATTCCTCCGCCGCCACCATCAATCTCAACATCTTCACCCGACATTATACTCATAATATCCGGTGTCGGGACGTTTTTTTCCATTTGATAGTTAACAGATATATCTGCTGCTAATCTTTCGAGAAAATTCCAACTCAACATAAGGCGCCATTGCCCCATATTATCGGAAAGGAAAAACAATTCTTCTTCGTTGTTGGATTTTGCACTATTACTGAAATACCACTTTCCATATCCAACCGAGAGCATCACCTTTTTTCTCATACAACGAATAACTGAATCGTGTTTAATTACGTTTCTTTTATCACGTTCCAACATCTTATCTACTTCCCATACGTAATCTTCCTGTCCTGTAAGACCGAGGTTATGGAATATTAGAATTAGGAGAAACCCCAGGGTTGTTGTTCGTTTATTTTTTACTGCTTTCGTATCCATTCTATTGTTCTTGTTTGCCAGCCTATACTTAAAACTATTTCTAATATTTCATTTTTTACTTTAAAAGTACAATCGTAATATTTATCTCTTTTTGCTTCTTCATTCTACCCTGATTTTTATGTTTCCCATCTCTGTATTAAAAATAAATTTTGCTTTTTCGTAATCCGGCATACCAAAACTACCCTTTGCATTATTTGAAAAGCCATAACTTTCTTCAGGAATACCCAAAAAGTTTTTATCCATTTTATTATTTCCATTTTCATCATGGTAACATTTGATGGCATACTCTCCAAAAGGAATGTTCTCAAAAACCCTCCATATTGCTTTTTTATCTTTTATATTTGTATAACCATTAATGAATGGTTTGATTGGTTCTACCTTGTCAGAGTATGTTTCTTCAGAATTAAAAAGTGCAATTCTGAGCTGCCCTTTATCATTTTCAAAGCCACTTACTGTAACCGTTAGATTCCCTGCATCTTTGATATCATCCGATACATCCTGAGAATATAATGTAGCTATACTAAGTACCAAAATCATTAAAGCTAAAATCATTTTTCTTTTCATTTTTCTCCTTATGTTGAATTAAATTAATAAATATTCTAATCCGTATATTTTAATACTAATTATTTCACTTTACTTGAAAACAGATTATATAAAATTGGCACAATAATCAAGGTAAGCATAGTTGAAACCAACAATCCACCAATAATTGTCCAACCCATTGGTGCCCACATTGAACCTCCACGTAAGGTTAATGGCAATAATCCACCAATTGTTGTCAGGGTTGTTAAAATGATTGGTGTAAAGCGGGTTTCGCCAGCGATTTTTAATGCTTCAATTATTGATTTGCCACTGTCCCTGAGTTTATTAGTATAATCTACCAGTATTATCGAATTATTTATCACTATCCCGAATAAACTTAGCAGACCCACTAATGCAGTAAACGAAAGGGTATTGCCTGTAATAAACAATGCCCATATCGAACCGATTAAAGCAAGAGGAATTGCAGCAAAAATAATCAATGGTTGAGTGAAAGATTTGAACTGCAAAACAAGTACTGCAAATATTGAAATCAAAGCTATTATCATTGCTATTTTCATTCCGCCAAATGCTTCGTCACGACTTTCTAGTTCTCCTGCAATTCTGTATGTGTAACCGTTTGGAAAAGGATATTCGTTTAACTTTTGAATTACCGGATTCATTATTTCATTAAGGTTTGCCCCTTTTTCGAGGTCGGAAGTTATTAATGCTGTTCTGTTTAAATTATAGCGTGTTACTAAACTTGGGGCTTTTTTTAATTCAATAGATACAAGTTGCCTTAAAGGGATTAATTTATCTGACATTGATTTTACATAAATTTTATCAAAATCGCTCATCTTAATTCTATCTTCAAATGGCAATCTCATTACAATATTAAATTCTTCACCGTCTTTATCCCTGAATTTCGAAATGTTCACCCCGGTAATAGCCGTTCTGATAGTTTTATCTATTTCGTGTATCTGAACACCAAATAAATTAGCTTTTTCTTTATTAATATTTATAAGAAGGTCGGTTCGGGATTTTGATAGTTGGTTATCAATATTTATGGTTCCTTTTTCGTTTTCAATAAATTTTTCAACATCAGAAGCAATTTTTATAAGCTCATTAAGATTATCGCCTTCAACATATATCATTATCGGAGCAACTATAGGGGTTCCTTGTTCCAATTCTTTAACATTGATTTTAGCTCCCTGAAAATTATTAAATGTTTTTCGCAGTTGAGAAATCAAGTTGTCAAATTTTTCAATATCATACTCTTCCAGAAAAACAAAAATATCACCATAATTTTTTAAATAATCTTTTGACATTACATTATAATAAATGCGGGGATTTCCGTGTCCGATATTTGAAGCATAATGTTTTACATCTTCAATTGTATCTAAAACAGCCTCAACTTTACCAACCACTTTGTTAGTTTTATCAAGATTAGTACCTTCGGGAAGGTTTATATTTATCATAAATTGTGGTGTTTCGGCTTTCGGAAATAAGCTAAATCCCATAAACTTCACCATAAATACTGAGCCAAATAAAACCCCAATTGCAATAATCAGTATCATAGCTTTATGAGACAATGAAAAGGATAAAATTCTTCTGTAAGGCCCTTCAATAAATTGCTTAAGGTACTTGTGGTTGTTTTTATTTTTGGTTTCAATTGAATTGCTTTTTGATTTGTTTTTAAACAGTTTACTTGCGATTAGCGGTGTTAAAGAAAGTGCTATAAACAAAGAAACCGAAAGTGTTGCAATAATGGTTACCGGCTGACTTCGTATAAACTGCCCTACTTCTTCAGGCATTAGAATTATCGGAACAAATGCCAGTAAGGTTGTAACCGTTGCACTTACAATTGGCCAGCCAATTTCAGAAGCTGCTTTTATTGCTGCATCTTTTGGTTTATATCCTAATGATAAAAATCGATTAATATTTTCGGTCATAACAATGGAGTTGTCAACCAGTAAACCAAGAGCAATTACCAAGCCTGCAATCGACATTTGTTCAAGCCCGTACCCTGCCCAGTCAACAAAAGCAAGCCCTGCAATAATTGACAAAGGAATTGCAATTATTACTATTAATGCAGATTTAAAACCCAGTGCAAGCAAAATAATTATTCCTACCAGAACTATCCCTTGTATAAGGTTTGATTGGAAATCATTGATTTTTTTAGCCACTTCTTCCGATTGGTCAAAAACATATTCTAAGCTAATATCGTTATCCAGGTTTTCTTTGAATTTATTTATTTTTGTTTTTATGCCTTCGGTTGTTTTAAAAATATTTCGCCCTTCTTTTTGTTTAACAGTAATGTATATTGCTCTTTTACCTGAATAACGTGCAAGATACTTTGTGTCCTCATAATCGAAATTTACTGTTGCAATATTTTTCAAATAAATTAATCTGCCCTGGTACGAATTGACCACTGTATTCCGTATCTCTTCAAGATTGTTGTATGAACCACTTGTTTTTATGTTAAAGCTTTTATCGTCTATTTTTATAGCACCACCGGGAACATTTGCATTATTGCTTTTTATGGCATTGGTAATATGGTCAAGAGAAATATTCATTTGTGCCATTTTTTCAATATCAATCGAAATCCTAACTTCCTGTTCGGGATAAGCCATTATTTCAATTTTTTTAACACCACTTTCTTTTTTCAACTCTTTTTCAAGCTTCTCTGCTTTTTCCTGCAAAACTCTGTATTCAGCGCTATCGGAAACAAGAGCAAGTTGCATCATACAAACATCTGATATTGTCCATTGTCTGGTATCAATTTCATAAATGTCGTCAGGAAGGTCGTTTTGTACAGTATTTACTTTTTCTACAACATCATCATATTTTTTATCGGCATCGGTTCCATAATAAAACTCAATGTTAATAACAGCAAGACCATCATTTATATTTGTTTCAATTGATTTTATATCATCTAATTCATTCAGGGCATCTTCAATTGGGGTAACAACCAGTTGCTCCATATCAACGGGGTTAGTGCCAGGGTAAATTACCACCACCGAAGCCCCCGGTATGTCAACCTCAGGGTTTTCCATTCGGGGCATATTCAGATACGAATTTAATCCGGCTATTGTAATCAGGATAAATACAATGATTGTAAATTGATAATTGTTGATTGCTATTTTTGGTAGTCTCATAATTTTCAGCTGTTAGTTTTTAATTGTTGGTTATTTTATTACTTCAACTTCTGAGGTTCCATTAACATAACTTACACCTTCAATTATTATCTCTGCTCCGGTTTCTACGCCGGACTTTATAATTAAATCTTTATCGGAAATTTTATGAATTTTAATTTTCAATTTTTTTACCTGATTTTTGTTAATGACTTGATAAATATAGCCTTCAGTTTCATTGCCTTCGATAAGAGCATTAACAGAAATAATTCTAAATTTTTCTTTTTTTGAAGGATGAATATCAACTGTTGCAATTAATCCGGAAGCAAATTTTGTGTTTGTCGGTTTTAATGTTAGTTCAACTTCATAAGTACCTGTGTAAGGGTCGGCTGAATTTCCAATTTCGGCAACAGTTGCTGTGAACGTTTTATTGGGATAGGCATCAAATTTAACTTCTGCCTTGTCATTCAGTTTGAGCGAAAAAATATCCTTATCTGTGATATTTACCCTTGCCACCCAATCGTTATCAGTTGACGCGAACAAAAACACGGGACTACCAGAACTTACAATTTCATTTTCTTCAGCAAGCTGTTTTAATATTTTGCCATTTACAGGGGCTTTGATTGTTGAATATTGCAGATTAAATTCAGCTATTTCCATATTTGATTTTGCAATATTCAAAGCAGTTGTGGCATCCTGGAGTTGCTCAAGGGTTACAACACTGTCTTTATACAGGTTATTAGCCCTTTGGAAATCTCGTTTGGCTTTATCAAAACCAAGTTCTGCCTGATTTACCTGTGCCTGAATTTCGGAAAGATTGAGTTTTGCCAATATTTGTCTTTTTTTTACTGTTTGTCCTTCATCAACAAATAATCCGCTGATAATCCCGCCGGTTTTAAAACTTAGTTTTGATTCTTCTTTTGAAGATAATTTCCCGCTGCAATGAACAGGTATCGACATTTCTTTTTCAACAACCTTCGTTGTTCTGACTTTTACTTTTTCTGCGATTTTTTCTTCTTTAATCGGCTCTTTACAAGCACCAACTATTGATACAATTAACATTATCGATATTAAAGATTTAATAAACTGTTTCATTATTATGATTTTAAATATTAATATTCTTATTCTGTAATATTATACAAGCACGCTGCTCTTTCAAATTCTGCATATTTTATTTTATAGTCGTAAGTTGCAATAATCACATTATATTCTGCACTTGTCATTGTGGTTCGGGCATCAATAAACTGTATAAGGCTCGTTTGCCCTTCTTTATATTTTTTATTAACAATTTCAAATGATTTAACGGCACTCAATTTTTCTTGTTCAGCTGCCGTAATTGCTTTTTCAACAGCTTCTAATTCATAATATGAATTTATGACCTGTAATCTTATTTGATTTTCAGTTTCCATATATTTGGTTTCGATAATTTGCTTGTCGATAGTTGCTTGTTGAATCTTTGCATTATTCTGAAATCCTTTGAATAAATCCCAGCTTAATACAAATGATGCCATAATATAATCATCATCAGAAGTAAAATTGTATTCCTCTCCTTGAAAGCCATAATCAACTGCTGCTGTAAGAATTGGGATTTTATTGAATTTGTTCATTTTTAAATTGTAATCGCTTGCGTTTTCATAACTTTTAATTTGTTGCAATTCTTCTCTATTGTTTATTGCATTTTCCTGTGAATTTTGAAGCTCAGTTTCCAAGAATGAAATTTTTGTTTCATCCGATATTTCAATATCCGATTCAAGTGGTTTATTCAAAAGGAAATTAAAATATGCTTTTGCTGATTTATTATATTTAACAGCTTCGGCAATATTCTGCTCAAGTTTGCTTAGTTCTGCTTTTGAACGGTAAACATTATCAATTGTAATTTTATCGTTTGTAAAAAGCCGTTCGTTCACCCTGATATTTTCTTTCAGCAACTCCGTTGTTTTATCAGTGAGTTTAAGAACCTGAACAGTTTTTAAATAACTAAAATATGCTGTTTTAATTTCAGCAACTAATTCCCGTTTATAGCTTTCAATATTTGCTTTTTCTACATTTGTCAATTCCGACATTATTTTTTTATTATAAAAAATCTGGGAATTAAATAAAGGCTGAACCAACTGTAATTTCGTTTCCTGTTCAGTTGGCCTTAAAAAAGGAATACTTTCATTCTCTATTTGAGGAAATTGATTAGTTCCGGTCATTTGATTAAGTGTGCTGTAAACAGGATTCATCATATCTGCAACAGGGAATTCAATCACACGTCCGCCGTCAGCAACAGAGTATCTCGCATTTAAACTAAGAGTTGGCAGAAATAAACCTTTTGCTTCTTTCAAAACAAATATGCTCTTTTCATAAGAAGATTGTTTTTGTTTTAAAGTAAGGTTGGTTTGCAATCCTTCCTGAATATACTTTTCTAATACATTATTTTGGGCATTAATATTACCAGCAAATACTATAAATGCTGATATAAATATTATTCTTTTCATCCGTATTTATTTAAAAATTGAATTAATCACAATTCAAAAATATTGAGTATTGTAGCACCAATACAAGTTAAAAATGATGAGCAATGCATTTTGATGAATGAACAAAACGAAATCGGGAGTGATTATTTTGGATTAATTTTGTTAACTTGGAATTTTCTTATCTTCATTTTCAAAATAGTAAACATATATGTACAAAATATTTTTTATTCATATCAAGGTTTCACTAATCCTAATCCTACTATTTCCTTCTGAACTTTTTTCACAACAGCAAGAATGCTTTCTTCTGATGGTTGGAAAAGATGCTTCTGCAAATGGACAAGTGTTACTAGCTCACAATAATGATTTATCTGGTATCGAAGCGTCTATGCTCATAAAAGTTTCTGCTAATGAAAAGATAAATATTCTACCAGACAATTCAGTTTCCTTTAATCAGCGTTACGAAATGCTGGTACTTCAAACTAATATTGGTTTTGCCGAGGGCGATGCTGTAGCTGTGAATAAACATGGTGTTGCTATTGCCGGAGGTTTAGCTTTAAAGCGAGATAGAAATAGTAATGCCGAAAAGGTTGATCCTTTAGTCCGTTCCGGTTTAGGTGGCGGTGTTAGATATTTTGCCTTACAGCATGCTAAAACTGCACGTGAATGTGTAAAAATTATAGGTGAATGTTACAACAAATTTGGAATAAGTTATCCAAGTGGTGTAGGAGTTGCCGATACAAATGAAATCTGGTACATGGAAGCAGGCGGAGGACATTCCTGGGCTGCTGTTCGTATCCCAAACGACTGTTACTTTGTAGCAGCTAATAGTTACCGGATTGGTAAAATAGATTTTAATGATACGGCCAACTTTATTTGCTCACCCAACCTGATAGATATTTGCGAAGAATATGACTTATGGAATAAATCAATCCGAGGTTTTAACTTTCGGGATTTCTTCGGTAATGGAGTGAAAGAAAAAACGAGCAACAACTTTTACAATACAAGACGACTCTGGAGAGCTATCGATATACTCAATCCTTCAATACAACTATCTTCCGAAAAAGATATTTTTCCATTATTTATCCAACCGGAAGAAAAAATTGACTTACAAAAATGTTTTACTATCCTGCGAGATTATTATTCTGGAACTCCCTTTGATATTTTTAAGAATGAAAACTTAAATAATCCTGAAAGATCAATTGCGGTATGGAAGTGTGTGCATACCGATGTTATCACTCTTTCGCCAGGCAAACCAATAGATTATGGATCTGTACTCTGGACAGGACTAAGTTCTCCATTTACTGCAATTTATACACCTATTTATTTTGGCAGTAAAACTATCCCATCAGGATTTGATTTAGCTCCAACAGGTTTTGATAATAATTCAGCATTTTGGATATTCAAAAACCTTGGTGATTTATGTAAGTCAGAATATCCAAGTAAAATGAAAGTTTGGAAAGAACTTCGAAATCAGTTTGAATCAAACGAAATAGAAATACAGGAAATTATAATTAGTAAAGCCGAAAATATAAAGAAAAATCATCCCAATCAGCTAAACAACTATTTGGAAGCCAGAAGTAAAGAATTTGCTTTCAAGGCCATAAAATTAGCTTCTGATATGATTGATTCGCTTGAACTTAAAAATGAGAATAACATTACTCCTTAATCTGTTATAGATAACTACAAACTAAAGAGAAATAAAATGGATAAAATATCAATCTTATACATTTGTGGAATTTACAATTTTCTTTTTGCCATATTCCATATGTTTTTTTGGAAAATATTTAATTGGAAAAAAGACTTGAAAAAGAATAGCATTGCAAATCAAGCAATAATGCAAATTTTAAATATAAGATTAATCTATATTTTTCTATTGATGGCATTTGTTTACATATTTTATCCAGAACAATTAATGGAAACAAGAATTGGAAATATATTATTAATTGGATTTTCAGGATTTTGGATTGGTAGAACTATTGAACAATTTATCTTCCTGAAAGTAAAATCAAAAATGGCAAATGCACTAACAGTAATATTTATTATCGGGATTATCATTCATTTGACACCATTGATATTGGAATAATTGAAAATAGCCAGCCTCCCAATAGTACTGGCGTTTTTTACTTGTGCCTTTTTTGTTTATCAAATTCCACATTGTAAACACAACCAATATTTTAGTAATTACCTGCTGGTTTGATAGTTTTGAAAACATTTTGTAGCTTCACTACATAATTAAATAGAAGGAACTTTTTGCTTCTATTTATAGTTGTGTGCAATTAGAACTAAGATGCCGATGAGGAAATATTTACTTGATACTAATTGTTTTGATTATATTCTGGATAATCAAATTGAGCTTGATGAATTAAAATCAAAAGGGATTTTTTATACTTCAAATGTTCAATATAGTGAACTGAGAAATATTCCAAATCAAGAAAGAAGAGAAGCTATCTTAAGAATTTATGAAAAATTGGAACAAATAAAACTACAACTTAAGTCAGGAATCTGGATTGATGATTTATATTGGGATGACGAACAAGTGTGGAATGATAATCAGACAAGCGAATTTGTAGATTTACAGAAAGGGAACTTAAAGAATTCCAAAGATGCTTTAATTGGAGAATTAGCAGTAAAAAATGACATTTTACTAGTTACGTCAGATAAGAAATTTCAAAACAAATGTAGTGCTAACAATATTGAATTTGTTGAAGTTCAGGATTTAATGAATAGTAAAAAATGATACTTAGAAAATTCAACGAATATAAAAAAGGTGCAAAAGTTTGTAAAGAATCTGGACAGTTAATTGAATTAGAGAGTGAAATTAATTCAGAAACAGTTGATAGAATACTATTACGTTAGCTATCATTATAAAATGAAATTATTAATACTAAGATTTAAAAAAATGAAAATCATTTTTAAAATTTCCTTTAAAATGTTTTTTTTATTTTTATTTTCTATCACTTCAATTTTGCAAGCACAAACTTATTATGTTAGTGGAACCGGTGATGATAGTAATTCCGGTATATCTCCGGATGATGCATGGCAAACAATCAGCAAAGTAAATAGCTGTCAGTTGAACCCAGGTAATTCTATCCTCTTTAATAGAGGAGATTGTTGGCGTAAACAATTAATTCCGCAAAGTGGAAATTATGAAGGATATATTTTATATGGTGCGTATGGTGTTGGCGATAAGCCTTTATTTTTAGGTTCTGTTAAAAAAAATAGTCAGGACGACTGGTTGGATGCAGAAAATAATATTTGGAGTTCCGGGGAACCTGCGGTAACCGGCAGTGAATTAATTTACAATCCCGGTTTTGATGTAAACACCGATGGTTGGAGTTTATATGCAGAAGGCGGGGCTGTTGTTACTGGTGTTAGAGATGAGTCAGAATTTGATACTTCTCCGGCAAGCTATAGAATTGATTGCATTTCAAATGGCAGTGAAGCACACCACATCCAATTTTCCACATCACAAGAAATGAGTATCACTGAAGGTAAAATATACAAATTATCATTTAGGGCAAAATGTACACAATCATTTGAAATTAACTACATCCCTTTAATGAAAATGACTTCTCCATGGAATCATTATTATGATAATACCATCAATACTGTGAACATCGGTACAGATTGGACATCGTGCGCAATATATTACCGGACTAACACTACTACTGCTGCTGATGCAATGATTTCATTTGCCCTTGGCGGTATTTTACCGGAGGGTGAATCATTT
>JAIORB010000095.1 GCA_021108325.1 Bacteroidales bacterium
AGATAAAAGCAGTTAAATCTGATGAAGAAACTGTTTATGATATTTCTGATAAATTTTATATTCAAACTGAAATAACTGGAATTATTAATTTATTAGACAAATATTCATTGCGAATTTATCCAAATCCTGTAAGCTCAAATTCTACCATTGATTTTGAAATAATGAATTTGTCTAAAGTTAGCATAACCATATATAACTCTGCTGGCCAGAGAATTGATGAAATTGCTAACGGATATTATAAAAATGGTATGTATTCTTTAACGATTAATGGAACTAATTTAAATAATGGAATATACTATTGTCAGGTTAAAATTAATATGGATATAATTACTCAAAAGTTTATAATAAATCATTAAAGAGGCAGCTTAAAACTGCCTCTTTTCTATTCCTCTGTCAAATTGTATTCAACTCCTCTTTCAATGAGGTAATTTGAAATAAATTCAAAATTTTTCTTATCAACACCAACATATTCCGGTGGACAAATTCCTTTATGATCAACCATCCCCTTTAAAAACAAATTTGCTATAGCAGTACAAGTATATCCTGTAGTTCGTGCCATTGAAGTAGTTTCTGTTTCTTTATCATATCTATCGAAAAGATTATAGGTATATTTCTTTTCTATTCCGTTTTCTTTTCCTTTAATAATTACCCTTAGCACAGTATAATCTTCTTCATCTTTTTTAAGCTCCCAAACAGGGAAAAGCAACTTGGTTGTAACATCAATTGGTCTGATCTGTTCTCCATTTACTAAAATAGGATCGCTAGAAAAGAAACCGGTTTCTCTTAAAACCTTAATGTATTTAACGGTACCCGGATAACGTAGTGTTTTTTCAATCATATTAGGAATTTTCATGGTTTTAATCAACGTTCTTAAACCATCAGTATTCCATGCTTCCAGTGATCCAATCGGTTCAAAATGCCCAATTTCTGCTTCTGACAATGCCTCACGAACGACCAACTCTCCATTTAACATGTATCTTGCTGGTCGAATATACTCTTCCAGAACATCCATAGGAGAAAAAACTGCTTTATACTCAAACGGCCATTCACGTTTAAACGGTAATCCACCACCATAACACTTATAGCTACTTACTTCCATCTGAGCATTATGATATCCAAGAATAATATTCCCCATTCCCGGAGCAACACCAGCATCAATAATTGCTGTTACATTATGTTTTTTTGCTAATTCGTCTAATTCAAAAGGATCTTCACGGAAAAAAGAAATATCAACAATATCCTTACCTGCTAAAATAGTTTGTTCAACTGTATCGTGCCCCATATATCCGGGAAGGCAACCAATAACCAAATCAAACTCTTTTACAACTTTTTGTATTTCGCCCTCTTCAGAAAGATCTGTCAATATAGTTTTTATGTTCGTAAAACTACTCAACTTCTCAAGACTTGTATGATTTATATCAACAGTAGTTACATCAAAAGATTTGGCCAGATCAACAGCAATTGCTTTTCCAACAAGACCAGCTCCTAAAACAACAATTCTTTTCATAACAGGATGGTTAAATTATTTATATGTAAAATTATAAAACTTTTCGATATCTGACCTACTTACTTTATCAATATCAACCAAAATTCTAATATTTTTTAAAGGTCGGTCTCTATCTGTAGTTGGTTGTAATGCAATAAGGTCAATCACATCAAATCCACTCATTACCTGACCAAAAACTGTATATTTTCCGTCAAGATGATGAGCTCCCTTGCGGTTTTGAATAATGTAAAATTGAGTGCTATTCGATTTCATTTCCGGATTCACATTATCTCCTTTTCTAGCAGCACCAATAGCTCCGTGTACATGTAAATAACGAGGTAGAATTTCAGCTTTAATCGGATCTTGAATTACTCTTGGATCATAATTAATTGGTTGATTACGTGTTGAGTAATCCCCGGATTGAATCATAAAATGATTAATAACACGATGAAATATTATATGATCATAAACACCTGCTTCTGCTAATTTTATAAAATTGTCCTTATGCAATGGAGTATCATCAAAAAGAATCAGTTTTATTTTTCCAAAATCAGTGTTTATTGTAATCAAATATTCTAAATCATTGTTCTCCTCCTGACAATAAACAAGAGAAACAGTAAATAATAGGATAATAAAAAAAAGTAGTTTCTTGTAAGTCATAAGCTAACCTAAAATCATTCCTATTATTGTTGCCGACATTAAAGAAGCTAATGTTCCGGCAAGTAAAGCTCTTAATCCTAATTGCGATAACAATACTCGTTTTGTAGGTGCCAGCGAACCAATTCCACCAATCTGAATTCCAATAGAAGCAAAATTTGCAAAACCACAAAGCATATATGTTGACATAATAATGGATTTCTGCGAAGCAAATGCTCCTGCAGTTTTTAAATCGGCAAGACTAAGATAACCTATAAACTCTGTCATAATAAGTTTCTCGCCTAACATGCGTCCAACAAGAGTAATATCTTCCGATGCAACACCAATTAACCACATTAAAGGAGCAAATAAATATCCTAAAATAAATTGTAATGATAATTCATTAAACTGGCCATCAGTTACTCTGGCAATAACTTCGTTTAAGGATGTCCAATCGCCTATTTTTAAAAATACGTAATTAAACATTGCAATAAAAGCAATAAACACAAGTAACATAGAGGCTACATTAACAGCTAATTTTAATCCTTGAGTAGTACCATTAGAAATTGCATCGAGAACATTTTTACCTATTTTCTCTTGCGATATTTCAACATTAGAATTAATCTTTTCGGTTTGAGGAATTATTATTTTAGAAATAACAACAACTCCGGGTGCAGCCATTATAGAAGCTGCCAAAAGATGTTTCGCGAAAATCAGACGCTGAACAGGGTCATCACCACCCAGAAAAGCTATATATACCGCCAGAACACCACCGGCTAAGGTTGCCATTCCTCCCGACATAACTAAAAGCATCTCAGAACGATTCATCTTGTCGAGATACTCTTTAATCATTAATGGCGATTCTGTTTGTCCTAAGAAGATATTTCCAGCTACTGATAAGCTTTCAGCACCCGACAACCTTAATAATCGTGTCATTACCCATGCCAAAGTCCAAACGACTTTTTGGATTATTCCTAAATAAAAAAGCACACTTGTTAATGCAGAGAAAAATATTATAGTTGGTAATATTGTAACAGCAAAATTTAATAATGGAGATTCAATCTCACCTGATGCGAATGACTTAAATAAGAATTTTGTTCCTTCGTTGGTAAAATCCAGAACCTTTACAAACAACTTCCCAATAATCTCAAAGAAAGCCTGAATAAACGGAACTTGAAGAACTCCTATAGCTACTAAAATCTGAATAAGTAATCCTATTCCAACAACTTTCCACGAAATAGCCTTTCGGTTGGTACTAAAAATATATGCAATACCAATAAGAACCAGCATTCCAAACAATCCACGTAGAATATTAATAAAACTTAAACCCTCTCCTAACTCAGTATTAACAACACTATCCCCATCTGTTAAACCTTTTCCGTTTACGGTACTTACAACTAAAGTATCTACAATCGTAGAATTTTCAATAATAGTATCTTTTGTAACATTATTATCATTAGCTTTTGCAATGAAATATGTTGATGTAATAAAAAGCAGGAAAAACAAACTTGTATAAACTATAATTTTTTTCATCTTTATTTTTTAATTTGGATCTACTAAAAAGCAGAGTGTAATTCAAAATTAAATTCAGGAACACTAATAATAAAGTAATTATCTTTTTCTTTTTTCTATCTCATCACGAATCATCGAAGCTTTTTCGTATTCTTCATTTTTAACAGCTTCTTCAAGAAGTTCTTCTAAAACATGAGTGTCTAATTTTTTATATTTATCACCTCCGGATGATGCTGAAGGTTCTTTCTTCTCAATATCTAAGGGTTCCGATTTAGCAGTTTTGCTTTCGCCTTTTTCGTGAATCTCAATCACTATACCTGATTTTTGTAAGATTTCTTCAGTAGTATAAATCGGGCATTTAAACCTTAGAGCAAGAGCAATTGCGTCGGACGTTCTGGCATCAATTGTAATATCTTTCCCCCCACTATTACATATCAGTTTCGAGTAAAAAACCCCCTCTTCTAATCTATGAATATTTACTTCCGTTAGAGTAATTCCAAACGACATTGAAAAATTAAGAAACAAATCATGAGTAAGTGGCCGTGGTGGTTTTAATCCCTCAAGCTGAATGGCTATAGCCTGGGCTTCGAAGCCTCCAATAATAATTGGGATTCGCCGTTCGCCATGTTCTTCTGTCAACACTAAAGCATAAGCTCCTGTCTGAGTCTGGCTATACGAAATACCTAATACATTTAACTTTATTTTACTCATAAATACTTATGCAACTTATTGGCTGAATTCAAACAAAAATGATTTAATTACTTTGTCAATCCTTATCTTAACAAAAGCAAGTTTAACAATTTATTTATTTAAAAAAAAACCATCTCTATAATTTCATTAATATATGTTTTGAAACATCAAGAACTTAATAGTTTATAAAATGATAATATAAATGGCTTTGTAAAAATTATGTATATATTTATCTTAGCATTCAGTAAAAATAATATTTCTATAAAAGATGAAAAATATAAAAAAAGATTTCCTTGAAGCACAAAATATTCTAAATGATTTTATTTCAAACGAAAAGAATTTTGATAATATTAAATCCGCAGGCGATATAATTGTTAAATCGGTTAAATCAGGTAAAAAAGTTATTTCTTGTGGTAACGGAGGTTCCATGAGTGATGCCATGCATTTTGCAGAAGAACTTACGGGGCGATTCAGAGATAACAGGCAAGCTATTGCTGCTATTTCAATATCTGATCCAACACACATTTCTTGCACTGCCAATGATTTTGGTTATGATTATATCTTCTCAAGATATATAGAAGCTATTGGTCAGGAAGGAGATACCCTGTTAGCTATAAGCACCAGCGGAAATTCGAAAAATATTTTAGAAGCTTGCAAAGTTGCACGTGAAAAAGGAATGAAAATAATCGGATTAAGCGGTAAAGATGGTGGGAAACTAGCTAAAATTTGTGATGTTGAAATTCGTGCGCCTAAATCTGAATATGCCGATAGAGCCCAGGAAATACATATTAAAATAATCCATTCGTTAATTCATTACATCGAAGAAAACTTTCAGTAAATATTCCCAATATGCTAGTTAAGACTTTCGGCAGCGCAGTACAAGGAATTAGCGCAACCACAATAACAATTGAAGTAAGTGTTTCGCAAGGAATAAACTTCTACTTAGTAGGATTACCTGATAGTGCTGTGAAAGAAAGTCAGCAGCGTATTGACTCCGCATTACGTACTAATGGATATAAAGTACCAGGCAAAAAGATTGTAATTAACATGGCCCCTGCTGATATCCGAAAAGAAGGCTCTGCCTATGATTTACCATTAGCCATAGGGATTCTGGCTGCTTCTGAACAAATAAAACCTGAAAAAATTGGTGAATACATGATTATGGGTGAACTATCGCTTGATGGTGGTTTACAAAAAATCAAAGGTGTCTTACCCATTGCAATCCTGGCTCGAAAAGAAGGATTCAAAGGATTTATCCTTCCAAAAGAAAACGCCCGTGAAGCAGCGGTCGTTGATGATATAGAAGTTTATGGGGTAGATAATATTAAAGAAGTTATCGGTTTTTTTAATGAAGAAACAAAACTAGAACAAACAATTATTGATACACGTGATGAGTTTTTTACCAACGTAAATAATTACGAACAAGATTTTTCGGATGTTCGTGGTCAGGAAAATGTTAAACGAGCTCTGGAAATAGCTGCGGCAGGCGGACATAATATAATTATGATTGGTCCTCCCGGAGCAGGAAAAACCATGCTGGCAAAACGAATTCCTACAATAATTCCACCTTTAACTCTGCACGAAGCTCTCGAAACAACAAAAATTCATTCTGTAGCAGGTAAAATTGATGGTGAAACTTCGTTAATGACCGGGCGCCCTTTTAGGAATCCACATCATACCATATCTGATGTAGCCTTAGTTGGAGGAGGAAGTTTCCCTCAACCGGGAGAAATTTCATTGGCACATAATGGTGTTTTATTTTTAGATGAATTACCTGAGTTTCAGCGATCGGTGCTGGAAGTAATGCGCCAGCCACTCGAAGATAGAGTAATAACCATTAGTCGAGCAAAATTTACAGTAGAGTACCCTGCAAGTTTCATGCTTATTTCTTCGATGAATCCCTGCCCCTGTGGATATTATAATCATCCTGAAAAAGAATGTGTGTGTGCTCCGGGAAATATTCAACGTTATCTGAATAAAATTTCAGGCCCGTTATTAGATCGAATTGATATTCATATTGAAGTAGTGCCTGTTTCGTACGATGAGCTTTCTGAAATAAAACCAGCCGAAAGCAGCAATGATATTCGCGACAGGGTAATTACAGCACGTAAAAGGCAAACGGAGCGTTTTAAGGAAAAGGAGCAAATATATTGCAATGCACAAATGTCATCAAAAATGATTCGTGAACATTGCGAAATTGATACAGCCGGAAAAGCCCTGTTAAAAAAAGCAATGGAAAAACTAGGTTTATCGGCAAGAGCTTACGACAGAATATTAAAAGTATCGCGTACCATTGCCGATCTTGAAGGAAAAGAAAACATACAATCGTACCATTTGGCCGAAGCTATACAGTACCGAAGTTTGGATAGAAGCGGTTGGGGAAATTAAAAATAGTATCAAGTACTTATAAATTTAATACAAATCACCACCACCCTAATACAATCTGAGGGTGTAGTGTAACTAGTTTATATTAGTTATAATATTCTATTAACTATACAAGTACACTTCCCATCATGACAAGGTGTTTTTCGTGCCCTAATAAATTCATCAGAATTAGCACATTCACAAAAAACCCTTGGTTTCCGTTGATATTTGGACATTTATTATAAGATCTGTAGTCCAACCATGCAGGACAAAGCCAGGGAATAACTCTAATAACTATATGGAATACCGGCCAATTATTGCTAATTAATTGGCCGGCACCTTTATTACTTTAATCCAATTTGACACTTTAGGGCGTTTCTTTTTTAGCGCCCTTTACATACTTATTGAACCACCTGAATTGTTCCCAAAGCACATGTTCCAGACTTTCCTGCGCCCTATAGCCATGGTCCTCAAAAGGCAATAATACTAGTCTTGTAGTTCCTCCAGAACCTCGCACAGCTTCGAAAAAGACTTCAGACTGGAATGTAAGCGTACCCGGATTGGAATCGTCGTCACCATGGATGATTAATACAGGTTCGTTTACCTGGTCTGCAAAGAAAGTTGGCGAAAGTTGGATGTAAACATCTCTGGCCTCGAAAAGGGAACGACGCTCAGATTGGAAGCCGAAAGGCTGGTTTGTTTTATTATAGGAGCCGCTACGAGCAATACCGGCTTGAAACAAGTCAGTGTGCGCTAAAAGATTGGCCACCATGAGCCCACCATGACTGTGCCCTATGATACCGATCCTATTAGGATCGGTTACTCCCATCTCAACGGCTTTTTTTACCGCAGCCTCCGCATCAGCCACTAATTGTGGTACAAAGGTGTTGTAAGTTGTCTCAGGATCTCCTATCATCGGCATGGCGGTCATGTCAAGTACTGCATAGCCTTGTAGTAGGAAGTAAAGATGTGAGGCACCATACAAACGCATAAAGCGTTGAACCGAACCTCTAACCTGTCCAGCCGTGGCTGCACCGGAGTACTCTAATGGGTAAGCATAAAGCACTGTAGGCAATGGCGTTCCCTCTTTGTAACCTGGGGGAAGATTCAGTTGAAAACTAAGTGGAACACCATCCTCACGCTCGTAGCGCACAATGCGTTTTTCTATCTCGCGTAGCTTTGGTGTAGGGTCCTCGAAACGAGTAATTGGAATACGTGTTATCGACTGGGTGGCCTCACCTTTAGCCACTTCAATCTCCTCGCCAAATGTGGCAAGATAATAGTTAGGTACCTCAACTGAAGACTCCGAGCGTAATACAAATTGTTTCTCTTCACCTGCGAACGCTATAAAGTTCTCATAGTGTAGTGAATCACTGCGAAACAATCGCTTACTCTCTCCGGTTTCAAGGCTACGTAGATCAAGGAAGGGTCTGTCACCCTTATTAGTGGCACCGCTCCCACGAAAATAGATCGCATTTTCTTTCTGTCGTAGTACGCTACGACCGTTATCTAACTTACGGTACAATGGATAACCCGGATTTTCATATCGATTATCCTCGTCCAGATCGAACCAAGGACGCGATGTTCCTTTGTCAACGTCAAGAAGCCATACATAGCGCCAGCGACGTATTCTTTCGCGCTGTGTTAGCATGAGCATTCCGTCTTCGGCACCCCAAGCTAAACTCCAAGTCTGAATACGATGCTCAGCTTTGAAAACCTCCTTAGGTTCTGCAGTAAATGGTGCGTCTTGAAGCATAAGTCGGTCGCGGTGCGATACCTCGGCCACAGGATTTCCTCCATCGAGCGCCTCGATCCAGTATAGCATGTGTGGAGCTGTAGGACGCCAAGAAACCGAGCGATGACCTAATGGCACTCCATGAATCGGAACTTCATTTGCCAAAGGCAAAGAGGCGATGTTTGCTACAAATTCTCCCTTATTGTTCCAAACATCAATCTCACTTGCAAAACGCCACCAAGCCACTTCATGTGACCAGGGACCTATCAATCGCTCAACCAAGATATACTTACCATCAGGAGAGAACTCTGCTGATGAGTATAAAGCTGGCTTACCAACAATATTAACTTTGCCTTTTGATGGATCTATGATTACCAATTCGGAAGTATTGTAGTACTCGAAAAGGGCATCATCATGAGCTGTAGTAAGTAAATTACGTGCCTCATAAGTGGATCGAGCAGAAGCACCTTCTCCTTCAAGAATCTCCGGACCTATCGGTATGACAGGAGGTTTGGGAGCTGGCCCACGTTTAGGAATTTGAAAAACCAAAAGACGCTCCTGATCGGGCAGCCAGGATACTGTACTACCCATTAAAGGGTTAAGAGTAACATCTTCGATCTTTTTTATTTTGCCTTTTACTGAACCAATCCAAAGCTCAATGCGATCAGTGTACCCGACTATGAGGGCGAAACGCTGTCCATCCGCTGTCCAGTTCACTTCTAGTACCTCGGCCTCTGCTGGCAGATTAAGAGGAGTTGTGGCTCCATCCTTTATTCGGACCAAACGTGGAGATGTACCCCCGTGCCAACCATGATAACTGTTGTTAACAGGATTAACCCTGGTTCCAGCCAGCTTATACATTGGTGCAGCAAGTTCTGCAAGAGGTGGATAAAGTAAAGGATTGGCCAGGAACAAGTATTCACCGGTTGGTGCTGTCCAGACCCAAGGAAGCTTCGGTGCGTTAAGAACTTCAAGAATATCATCGGGTGGAGATTTCCATTTATTTGTTTTCAAACTGTCGCCGGAAGCACCAACACTTGCTACCATAATAAAAGATACTAATGTTAATACAAGCAAAAATTTTAATTTCATGATATTTAAATTAGGTTAATAATATATACTAATTAGTGGATGTACGATTATTTCAACTATTTGTAAATGAGACATTGAAGTTAGGGCTAAAAAATTGGTTGTGCAACAATTAAACAAGAAAAGTTAAACTTTAATGTTTGTGAATTAAAATATTATTATACATTAAAGTTTTATTCAATTCCATAATTATTGTTTTATAAATTTTATATTTAGTTTTAATGAAAATTGAGATAAATAATTAGAGATGAACGTACACAAATTAATGTTTGATCTAATTTTAATTCACTCCGCATTTAGTCATACAACTTCTGACGTAGCCTTAGTTGGAGGAGGAAGTTTCCCTCAGCCGGGAGAAATTTCATTGGCACATAATGGTGTTTTATTTTTAGATGAATTACCTGAGTTTCAGCGATCGGTGCTGGAAGTAATGCGCCAGCCACTCGAAGATAGAGTAATAACCATTAGTCGAGCAAAATTTACAGTAGAGTACCCTGCAAGTTTCATGCTTATTTCTTCGATGAATCCCTGCCCTTGTGGATATTATAATCATCCTGAAAAAGAATGTGTTTGTGCACCCGGAAATATTCAACGCTATTTGAATAAAATCTCAGGGCCATTATTAGATCGAATTGATATTCATATTGAGGTAGTACCAGTTTCGTACGATGAACTTTCCGAGATTAAGCCGGCAGAAAGCAGCACTAATATTCGAGATAGGGTAATTGCAGCACGCGAAATACAATCGGAACGATTTAAAAATAAAGAACAGATTTACTGCAATGCACAAATGTCATCAAAAATGATTCGTGAACATTGCGAAATTGATACAGCCGGAAAAGCCCTGTTAAAAAAAGCAATGGAAAAACTAGGTTTATCGGCAAGAGCTTACGACAGAATATTAAAAGTATCGCGTACCATTGCCGATCTTGAAGGAAAAGAAAACATACAATCGTACCATTTGGCCGAAGCTATACAGTACCGAAGTTTGGATAGAAGCGGTTGGGGAAATTAAAATTATACTAAAAATTAAAAAAATGAACTTTTTAGAAATTAAAGAAAATTTAGAAAATCTTAAAAAGAAAGATTTTTCAAAAGAAACACAAAATGAAATAATAGAAATTCTTAAAGGAATTATAAGACTATTAGAGATTAATGAGGAATTACAAAAGAAAAACATAGAATTGTTTTCGTCTTTACAAGAAGATGAACAGTCAATAGCAGAAGCTGTTAAACAAAATGACGAAAATATTTCAGAAACAGGTAAGTTAATTAAAAATCTTATCGAAGCAGTTACTAATATAAATGTAAGAGTTAAGTCAATTGAAGAATATATCCAAACGCTTACGCAATTAACAGAAACATTTGGGAATAATATTGAAACAAATAATAAAAGGCTTGAATTACTAGAAGGATAGTGTCTTTTTAAATCTGGCAGCATCTAGAAAACCAGTTGCTTACTCAGGATTTATAAATGTCTTTACAATTAGTTCGTTTGTTGACATTTTGTCCAAATCAGTAATAAATCCAGACTTATTAATTATAAAATCTCCTTTATCATAAATAAACAATATTAATATTTTACAGTCTGGGTGGTTTTTATAACGACCAATATCGATTAGTAACTGACTTCCTACTTCTTTGTCTTTTAATTTTTCATTAGTCATTTTTACTTCAATGACAACTTTTTCATTTTTTAAAACAAAATCAACCCTTGAATTCGAACCTGCATAACTTGAAACATAATCTTCATCTCTAACATCATTAAAATGTTCTTTTAACAATGCCCTTAATAAATCTTGAACATCGTATTCATCTGATATTATTAAAGTTGGTCTATCATTATGCCTACTTCTCAAAAGTTGAGCAATTCGGTGAAACTTTGAGAATAGGTTTTTAAGTTTCTCTATCGCAATTTTGGTTTCGTCTTTTTCTTGTATAGTAACTGTAGGTAATATTACCTTTGTTCCTATTAAATCAACTTTATTTCTAATTTTTTTCAACCTACTTTGTTGTTTTTTTATATCTGATCTATGCCCATTAACCAATGCTTGAAAAGAAGGAGTATTAAATCCATATCTTATATCAAGATACGCTTTAGAATAATCTCGATGATAATCATTATTAGGCCTATCAAAAGATTGCTTTAACAACTCCCTATTATAATCATCCCACGAACTGAATTTTCCTTTTGACTGCTTCAATTCTTTAGGATTCGTAATTTCGCTTCGTAAAAGCTCACTTCCAATCTCAAGTCTTTTATCCAATTTTTCAATGAATTCCTCTCTCGATATTATCAATACATCTTTATGAATTTCAGTATTGGTATTCTTTGGTCTGCTTACCATATAATAAATATTTTTTTACAGTTACTCCCAATGGTTTTATATAATTGACTTAACAAAGCTTTCCATATATTTTATCAATTTGTTACTAAGTTAAACATATTAATTAATTTATTAAACAGCCAGAAGTTCGGCGAAGCATTTGCTTCGTCGTTCTATTTATGTAGGCTCAGCCTACAAACTTTAATCAAAGTACTTATATTTTAAAAACATAAAGATTATTCTATCTTTACTAAATGACCCAGGGATATCAAATAAAAGATCAAGAAGCAGCATATTATCTGACACTGCAAATTGTTCATTGGGTAGATATCTTTACCAGGAAAATATATCGAGAAATTATTATTGATAGTTTGAATTATTGCCAAAAAGAAAAAGGCCTTGAAATATACGCTTATGTAATTATGTCTAACCATGTTCATTTGTTAGTGAGAAGTGGCAATGGAAATTTGAGTGATATTATTCGTGATTTTAAAAGACATACAAGTAAGCATATAATAAAAGCAATAGAAGAAACTGAAGAAAGCAGGCGAGAATGGTTACTAATGATATTCCGATATGCTGCCAAAAAACATAAAAGGAATAATAGATACCAGGTTTGGACTCATGAGAATAGGGCTATAGAAGTATATTCTAATAAATTTATAGAACAGAAGATAGAATATATTCATAACAATCCTGTTGTTGCAGGAATTGTGACTAATGCTGAAGATTATTTATATAGCAGTGCAAAAAATTATGCAGATTTAGAAAGTGTATTAGATATTATTGAAGTAAGCAGAAGGTGGAAAACATATTAAATCAAGTAGCTGAAAGCTACACAAATAATTACGACGTAGCAAATGCTACGCCGAACTACGGAAATTAACAATATAAAAATTTTACTTTATTATCATGAAATACATAACTATAAAACATCGAATGTTTAGACATGTTCTAACAGCACCCTTCATATTTGGTGCAATAATTCCGATAGCAATTATGGATTTATATATTGAGATTTTTCACCGTTTTAGTTTTCCTTTTTATAGAATCCCTTATGTAAAAAGAAAAAACTATATTAAAGTTGATCGTCATAAATTATCGTATCTGAAACTTGGTCAAAAAATTAATTGCATTTATTGTGGTTATGCAAACGGAGTGGTTCATTACTGGTTTGCAATTCTTGGGGAAACAGAGAAATACTTTTGTTCTATAAAACATCAAAAAGGAGAAACCTTTGTTCAACCAGAGCATCATAAAGATTTCATAGAATACTCAGACAAAGAAACTTTTGACCAACAATACGGATCAAAGAGAACACCATTTTTTTAATAATTATCTTTTATTAAAAATAATGAATATCAGCTAATATGCATTGTTATCAATAATACCGTCTATTATTCAAAATGCCATATTTGCGAAAAGCAAATATGGATTGAATATATAACGGCATTAACCATTCTAAACTTCAAAACACCACATTATATACGACATTTTGAAGAAGAATTGGTATAAGTTGCTATTATACTTTAATTCTCTTTTTTCTCTCAAAAGCAGTAATTAATATCAGTAAAATAAATATTATTGTAATGACAAGCATCTCAATCCAGTATTTTGTCGGTTCTATCCATATCTCTTTGTAAACATCCCAACGACCAAGTATTTCTACAAAAGTCCAAAAAATAATTACTGTTGGAATAGCATATCGGATAGCATATCCCATTTTTGTTATTTTTAAAAGTTTCACAAATAAATATCCTGACCAGAACAGAGACCCAAAAGCAATTATAAAAGTAACAGGATGGCGGTCACCAAGAAAATTAGTATCATAAACAAATAATAATACCAGGTAAAAAGTCCAAAGCAATGCAATTAATTCCATTAGTGTTGTCATTGCAAAATTATGAGTAACGGGTTGTAGCTTTATAGCGTCACGAATCTTTAGTTTTTGCTGAAGCCAATTAAAAAATTTACAACCCGATTTTAAACTAAAAAAGTACAACATCATAAGTATTACCCAAAAACCGATTGATGAAGGCATTATTAAATACTCAGGCTTTGTAACTACCTCGCCATTTACCATTAATGCTGTTACATGATATCTGTTTGCATAATACACATAAGCAAATTCTATCCAACCTGTCCAAATAAATAATCCCCCAAAAAGTCCAAGAAAAGTAGATTTTGTTTCTTTATTGATAATCGTTCCCCAAACAACTAAGATTAAGCCTATTATACCCAAAATTAAGGCAGCAAGATACACATGATCATGTCCAAAGCCTTTCTCCATTAGTATCATAGCAGCATGCCCCAATGGCATTGCAAACAAGACAATTAAAAATGCGGAAATTCCGATTAAAGTTTTTTTGATTTTCATTTTCTATATATTTTAAACCATACAATAAATACTGATAAAGAAATTACTAAAATATAAAAAAATCCAAACATAAACTTACACATCCCCGCATTATGGCGCAAACAATGATTTAGACAGAAACTGTTTGTGAAATTAAAAAAATCGTTTATCTTTAAATCAAATAATCGAACCCTTAAGAACCTGGCCATGAAAAATTTATTTATCACAATTTTAATCTTATGTATGTCTGCATCGTTGTTTGCTCAAAATCGCTTTGATGTTTTTTATGTTGCGGGTAATTATAATTTTATGCAAACTACCGATATTAATACTGATGAAAATTATGAAACAGTATTTACGTCAAATTTAAGCTTGCCAATCGTTCTTAAAGATTCATCCATTTGGTATACAAGTGTTGATTACCAATACTTTTCAATGAATAATGAATATCTATCTACAGATGTAAATCCAATTGAAGCTTTTAACTTACACGGATTTCTTATTCGTACAGGATACATCCACAGATTTAATTCGAAACAAAGTTTACAAATTATATTTGTACCACGATACATGAGTGATTTGAATGCATCTTTTTCCAAATCGTTGCAACTTGGAGGGATGGTAATGTATGAAAAAGTAAAAAATGATAATTATACCTGGCGTGTAGGTGTTATTTACAATCAAGAGTTTTTTGGCACATACATAGTTCCCGTTTTTTATGTAGATTGGAATGTTACATCGAAAATTAAAGTAAAAGGATTACTTCCCGTTTATGGAAAAATATACACACAGCCATCAGAAAAGTTATCTTATGGTTTACACTTTATTGGTTTAACCACATCATACAGAATTAACGAACTTGGTTATGAGAATTACTATGTTGATCGCAAAAGTATTAACCTTTCTGCATTTACTAATGTTAATTTATTTGATAATGTTTTTATGGAAGCTCGTGCAGGATATTCATTATCGAAAGATTACGGGCTTTTCGCTGAAGATGATAAAGTCGACTTAGGATTACCTTTAGTTAATATTGGAGATGATCGAACAAGAGCAAATAACGAATTTGAAGGAAGTCCGTTTATTCATTTGAGACTAATTTATAGTATACCTGTTGATTAAAAGTAATTCGGAATTAAATAAAAATATAAAAACGAGCAGTAATTACTGTTCGTTTTTCTTTCTAAGCTCTTCGTATTGTTCGCGGATTGCCTCCATTTCTTCAAGGTTTTGACGCATCTCTTCCTCTTTCTCTTGCATTAATTGTGCTTGTACCTTGAACTTTTCAATCAACTCTGAACTATTTTCATTCATTCTGATGTTATTCAGATTATTTGCAATATTAAAAGCAATCCTTTTTGTAAATTCAATCTCGAGATCGGTAAACCTATTAAAACTGGCAATTTCAATTATACCAAAAACTTTTTCATCTATACTTAACGGAATAATTAGGAGTGCTTCGGGCTGCGACTCGCCAAGGCCTGATTCTATTTTAATAAAGTTTTCAGGAACATCATTAACAATCATTAACCTGTTTTCTGTGTAAGAAACACCAACGATTCCAGTGGTTACATGAATTTTTGCTTTATCTTTTCGAATATCATTACTACAACCATAATCGGCAATTAATTCAAGATATGTGTCTGCCTCATCATCATTACTTAACATATATAAAACACCAAAAGTAGCTCTAATATGTTTAATCAATTGCGACAAGACTTTAGAACTTAATGCTTTAAAATCGTTTTTATTGTCAGCCAGAATATCATTAATTATGGTCATCCCATTATTTATCCAGCTTTGTTCTTTTTCCTTTTCCTGATGCGTTATCAACTGTTCGTGCTGTGACTGTAATTCTTGCGTTCTTTCTGTAATATTTTTTTCCAGATTTTCTTTCTCAAGAGTCAACTGCTCACTTAAATCTTCGTTCTCGTTAATTGCTTTTGCCGACTTAAATGTAATTGTTATCGACTGAATAATCATAAATGCTACTAATCCATAAGGTGCAACATAAGCACTTTGAATTAATCCCATGCTGCTTAATACATCGTTAATAGCAGTTGTGTAAAGGATAAACATTCCTAAAAAAGCAAAAAAGGCTGTGGGTCTTCTTCTAATTGCAGATTTTAGAAGTACACCAAAAGTAAGGTAAAGACCAAAAATCAAAATATAGATTTCGAAAAACATCCTGTATTTTCCGTAGAAATTTGCAGGCGTTGCAAATACAAGAAGAGTAACAAACACTCCTATAATGATTATTATATTTCTTAGCACTTTAGGAAAATCAACTTTAAAAAGACTATAAATAAAAAGAGCAAACAATGGTATTGTTCCAAATCCCGAAAAATTGTCGAGTTTAACCAGTAATTCCCAATTAATGTTTGGAATAAAATAAGTAATTATTCTATCTCCTGTAGTGATGTTACGAAGTATCATCACAATACTCACGATACTAAAGTATAAGTTCGAAACATCTTTTCTGCGGAACAGGTACATATTGAGATGATTTATACCTATCACCAGAATTATTCCGATAATAATCAGGTTAAGAATATCCATCCATCTGGATTCCGAACGTAAATTTTCATAAGTACTAAAAAACATTGGCTTTTGAAGACCGGCTCTCTGATGTGAAAAATTTGAAACCTGTATTATTACTTCTATTTTATCAGTTTTTTCTTTCTCCGGATCTAAAATAAATGGAATATCCTGAAATTTAAATTGTGGAACAGACAATGTATCAGTTACGCCAACTTTCCCAACTTCGGTAATCAGCTGTCCATTTATCCATAATTTATAATTCGAGAAAACAGAAGATATTTTTAATCCATAAATTGTTTTGGCAGTGTCCGGCTTTTTATTAATAACTAACCTGTAAGTAGCAAAACCTTCGTTTGGGAGCTTTACACTATCAAGCTTATAGCTTGTCCATGACCTGGGTAATTTTACTAATTGTGGATTTAATTTACCTTCAGAATCTTTGAAATCTTGCGGTTCTAACAGCTGATTCCAATAGAACTCCCAATCTCCCTGAAGTTTAATACTATGTATTTCTTCAATATTGGTTAATTCCAGATCAAGTAATCCATTCTTAATATAAAAACTATTTCTAGATGCTGAAACAGTTAAGCTTAAAAACCACAAAATAGTAATTGATAAAAGTATGCGAATTTTCATAATTCAGGTTTTGTAATATATCACCTAAAACTAATTCATTTTTATGAAAATCTCGAAATTATATTAAGAAATATAATTTGAATAAATATGTAGGAATAAATATGATGGAATTTGTATTGATAAAAAAATTCCCTGTTTACGATTAAAAAACTTCTCCACCAGTTAACGAAATTAGTAAACATTTTAATAATTATTTCAAAAAAGTTGAGAAAGCGAACAATTATTTTAAAAATGTGTTGTACAACAGAATTTTATAACTATTTTTGAACTCGTTTTTAAAATTAAAAATGAATAACACGCTCTATTTTAAAGAACTAAAGAAAATATACTCGAAAAGACTATTCATAACTATAGATATGTAAATAATTAAATAATAATTACTAATTAAAATTGAATTAAAAATGGAAACTATTTTTTGGTTTATTCCTTTTGCATCAGTCCTGGCACTGATATTTGCATGGTACTTCTTCAAGAATATGATGAAAAATTCTGAAGGAACTGATAAGATGAAAGAAATTGCGCAACACGTACGCGATGGGGCACTGGCTTATTTAAACAGACAGTACAAAGTAGTAGGAATAGTATTTATTGTATTGTTCGTTATACTTTTAATGCTGGCTTATTTTGGACTACAAAATCCATTTGTACCTGTAGCATTCTTAACCGGAGGTTTCTTCTCTGGCTTATGTGGTTACTTAGGCATGCGTACTGCAACTTATGCTTCTGCAAGAACTGCACACGGAGCATCTCAATCATTAAATAAAGGATTAAAAATTGCTTTCCGTAGTGGTGCAGTTATGGGTCTTGTTGTTGTTGGTTTTGGACTATTAGATATCAGCCTTTGGTGGGTTATATTAACTAAATTAGTTTATACAGCTGAACATATGCAAGAAGGACTGCATGCTCTTGGTCTAACATTTGTTCATGCTGGTACAACTGACCACGAAAAATTGATTGAAATTACAGCAACTATGTTAACATTTGGTATGGGTGCATCAACTCAGGCATTATTTGCTCGTGTTGGTGGTGGTATTTTTACTAAAGCTGCCGATGTTGGAGCCGACCTTGTAGGTAAAATTGAAGCCGGAATACCTGAGGACGATCCTCGTAACCCTGCTACTATTGCCGATAACGTTGGTGATAATGTAGGTGATGTTGCCGGAATGGGTGCTGACTTATACGAATCATATGCAGGTTCGATACTTGCTACTGCTGCATTAGGAGCAGCCCTTCCTTTGGTTGCGGGAATGGAGCCTGTAAAAGCAATTATTGCTCCTATGATTGTTGCTGCTATCGGTATTATTCTTTCAATTTTAGGTATATTCATGGTTCGCACAAAAGAATCGGCAACTCAAAAAACATTATTAAATGCATTATTGTTAGGAACAGGCGGTAGTTCTGTTTTCATCCTGATTGCTGTTGCTGTTTTAGCATATGTTGGCTGGATTAGCTGGGGGATATTTGGTGCTGTTGTGGTTGGTTTGTCTGCTGGTGTTATTATTGGACAAGGAACTGAATATTTTACTTCTGATGAATATAAACCTACACGAGGTATTGCAAGCCAAGGGCAACAAGGTCCTGCAACAACTATTATAGAAGGTATTGCTGTTGGTATGTACTCTACATGGATTCCTGTATTAACAATTGTGTTAGCTATTATTGGCGCTTATGGATTTGCTGGTGGTTTTAACAACTTTGCAATGGGTGTTTACGGTATAGGTTTCGCTGCCGTAGGTATGCTTTCAACTTTAGGTATTACATTAGCAACTGATGCATTCGGCCCTATCGCTGATAACGCAGGTGGAAATGCAGAAATGGCTAAGCTCCCTAAAGAAGTAAGAGAACGTACTGATGCCCTGGATATGTTAGGTAATACAACTGCTGCAACCGGTAAAGGATTTGCAATTGGTTCTGCTGCACTAACAGCAATGGCATTATTAGCCGCTTACATGGAAGAAGTTAGATTATGGTTAGGAAGAATGGCTGGTGAAGGTTTCAAGCAAGTTGGTGATACATTATTTTACAATGATAATATACCTGTAGTAGAACAAGGACAAAAGGCTGTTGAATTAGCAGGAGCTTCTATTAAAGATTTTGTATATGCTTATGATCTTACCATATTTAACCCAATGTTATTAGGAGGATTATTTCTGGGAGCTATGATGGCATTCGTATTTAGTGCTATGACAATGAAGGCTGTTGGCCGTGCTGCCGGAGCAATGGTTGAAGAAGTACGTCATCAGTTTAAAACAATTGTTGGAATTATGGACGGAACAGGAAAACCTGATTATGCAAGATGTGTTGAAATTTCGACTCGTGGTGCTCAAAAGGAAATGTTGCTTCCTTCATTATTTGCAATTGCTGTTCCAATTATTGTTGGAGTTATTTTAGGTGTAGCAGGTGTTGTTGGATTATTAGTCGGAGGACTGGTTACAGGGTTTACTTTAGCAAGTATGTTAAATAACTCTGGTGGTGCATGGGATAATGCTAAAAAGTACATTGAAAAAGGAAACTTAGGTGGTAAAGGTAGTGAGACTCACAAAGCAGGTGTTATTGGTGACACTGTTGGTGATCCTTTTAAAGATACCTCAGGACCATCGTTGAATATTCTTATTAAACTTATGACAATGGTTTCAGTTGTAATGGCTGGTTTAACTGTTGCTTTAGGTTTCTTTGCATAGATTTAGATAAAATTTAAATATAAAAGCTGGTCATTATGGCCAGCTTTTTTTATTTACTTTTTTATTTTGTGCAATAAAAATGCATGAAGGTTTCATAGTTCATTTGATTATTTTTATATTTGAAACTAAAGTAAATTAAGAACTAAAAAATATTATAAAATGGGAAAAGGAGATAAAAAAACCAGAAGAGGGAAAATAATTATGGGGAGTTATGGTAAAAAAAGACCTAAAAAGAAAAAACCAGCAATTGCGGAAGTAAAAAAAACAACTCCAAAAGCAAAGGTTACTCCGAAGCCAAAAGCAGAGCCAAAACCAAAAGTAGAAACGAAACCTAAAGTAGAAACGAAACCTAAAGTGGAAACAATGCCAAAGGCAGAAACAAAGCCAAAAACGGAAACAAAACCGAAGGCTGAGCCTAAGGCTAAGTCAGAGTCAAAGCCAAAAGCTGAACAAAAACCAAAAAAATCAGAACCAAAGACTAAGTCTAAAGAAGATAAAAAATAATTATATTATGAGAATAGGGTTGATCCCGATAACTATCGGGATCAACCCTATTCTTTTTTAGCACTTTCAAAAAACAACTCTTCCTTTAAAATTCTTATTCCTCTTTTTGCAAAGCAAAAACTATCGGAAAGGTATATCTAACAATTACAGGTTTGCCAGCTTCAATCCCTGGCTCCCACTTTGGAGAGGAATTGACAACTCTCAAAGCCTCTTTGTCCAATTCCGGATCAGCACCCCTAACTACTATTGCATTTGCAACTTCTCCCTTTGAGTTTATATCAAATTGCACGAATACCCGTCCACTTATTCCATTTTTTTGTGCAATCACCGGATATTTCAAATTTTCCTGAATAAATACTCTGAAATGATCCTGTTCTTTACCTTGAAACTTAGGCATTACATCAACTTCAAAATAAATATTCTCCTCCAGGTTCTTTAGCTTAACTTTTGTAGTATCCTGTAAATTAATACTTATTTCATTTGTTATTTTCTCGTTTGCTTTCGCAAAGTCTACAGAATTAACAAAAAAGAATAAAGTAACAATTGCAAAAGGTATCGCTAATGCAATTTTAATTTTCGAAATATTTTTTGATTTCATCATGGTTAACATTTTTAATCGGTTTTTAGATAATGAATAACTAAAGCTACTGGTTAACCCGATAAATCGACTGCCGGAAATCTGGCTTAAAAGTAATTGCTGATAATCTATCCGATCATAGCCGTTTTCCACGACAGCCCGATCGGCAAGATATTCATGCACTTCCCTGATCGATTTTCGGTACCAATAGATGAAAGGATTAAACCAAAACAGAATAACAAGTACCTCGATAAAGATCAGATCGAAAGAATGTAACTGAAAAGCGTGCATCCGTTCATGAGCAATTATTTGCTTCATATCATCGGATGAATACTTCTCAGGATTTATAATAATCCACTTAAAAAGCGAGAATGGCACTATGGTATCAGCAGTTTCTACAATTCGATATTTGCCAAATCGTACAGGCTTACTTCGTATTATAAGTAAAATGATTTTACCTAAACCGAATACAAAAAATACCGAAGATATTAAAACTCCTAAAAGATATATTATGCTTATATATTCCCTAATTATTGTCCATGTCAATTTCCCTGAATAAGCATAAATAATAACTTCACTTATCTCATTATAACCTCTTTTAAATCCTGTGATTTCTTGAAAAATATTATTCCCTGAAGAAAAATAGTTCGAAAAAACATTCAAATTAATATTCAAAAACGGGACTGTAACTGCAAATAATAAGGAACTTAATAAATACAATCTATTCATTTTAAAGAAAGTTTCATTTCTAAGAACAATCTTATAAAACAAATAAAATATGGCTAATGTAATAGCCGACTCTAATGCATTTAAAAAATCAAAACTCATTATTGCTTTTCTTTGCGTTTTTCAATTTCTTCTTCAACAATTTTTTTCATTTCTTCCAAATCAGATATCGACACATCTTCTTCGTGAGCAAAAAATGAAGCAAACTTTTTATACGAATTGTTAAAATGTTTGCTTAATACATCTTTAAATCTACCTTTTCGATATCCTGCAGGAGACACTAATGGATAATACTGATGTGTGTTACCATAGGCATTGTAGGCAACCATCCCTTTTTTTTCTAAAATTCTTACAATAGTCGAAACAGTATTATAAGCCGGCCGTGGTTCCGGAAACTGATCTAAAACATCCTTAACAAAAGCTTTCTCAAGCTTCCAAAGATGTTCCATTACCTGTTCTTCTGCTTTGGTTAATTCTTTCACACTACAAACATAAACTAAAACATTTAGTTTTCAAACTAAAGATATTAGTTTGCTCTTTATTTAAACTGATTTTAAATAACTTGCCGTCTAAATTTTGCCGTGTATCACTACTTGGATATACTCTAAACGCTTAGTTTAATGGTTCGCTACAGTCTAGTTTTGTTGAAATAAAAAACCCGGCAAATACAATTACAGATACTATTATAAATATGATGTGGAAGCCGAAAACTGAAATTAATACCCCTGCCAATAAAGGAAAAATCATAGAAACAATATCTCCTGCTCCTGAAATCCCGGTATATCTTGCCCGATTTTCGGAGTTTGATATTTCTAATAAAATTCCGTTCTTAGATATTTTATATGCCGAAACAAAAAATCCTGATAACAAAAATAAAAACTGATAATAAAACTGGTACTGTATCAAAAATAAACTCACAATAGGAATTAATGCTCCAACAACAGAAGCAATTTGCATCATAAATTTATAATTCACTTTATGGGCTAATCTGTAAAACACCATTCCGGAAACAACCATTCCTGTAATCCGAAAAACCAAAAAATTTCCAATCATTTTACCACTCAGTTCAAAATTTTCTTTTGCAAAAAGTATTAAAAAAGGTAAAAGACTTATAGCTAAACCAAAAATATTTATTAATACCAAATAATACTTCAAATTGCTATTTTTCTTTATTTCAGAGGGTATTTGCTTAAAGAATGATATTATACCTTTGTTCGTTTTAATTATTGAACGTTTTTCTTTTATCTGCCAAAAACCTAATGAAGCTATTAATAATAACAACGCTGCAATAAAAAACAATAAGCTATAATTGCTTGGATAATCGTATCTTTTTAAAAGTTCGCGTACTATTAAAGCCGAAATAAATACAGCTATGCTGGTTATTGATTCTTTGAGTGTAAAAAACTTCTTCCTCTTTTCTGCCTTTACAGATTTTCCAAAAATATCCATATAGGAAATGTTTGCAAACGATCCACTTATTGCAAAAAAGGAAATAATAATGAATATGAATAAAATGATCAAATCAGATTTAATATTCTCAGAGTAGAAGAATAAAAACGACAAAACAAATAGCGAGATTATTCTTAGATTTATGGCTGTAAGTAAATATCTTTTCTTATAAGTCTTATTTGATAAATAACTGGCAAAAAACAGTTGAAAAAAACTCGATCCTCCAAGCAGTATTGCTGTTAAAATTCCCAGATGAAACGATGTACCCCCCGACTGTATAAGCATAGCAGGGATTACAGTATCGATATCCATAAAATTACTTGCTAGAGCAAGAAATATAGCATGCCAAAGAAATGATTTTAAATTTATTTCCGACCTTTTTTCAGATAAAAGCTGATTCATTTATGGGTTTAGTCAAAAAAGGTGCTAAGCACCTAAGTGTAATTATTTTAGTTTTTGTATTGAACTCCTTTATATATTTAATCTTATAAACACTTTACAAGTAAAATAGTTTTAAGGTAACCTCTAATATATTGCATGTAAATTTGAAAAAATAAAACTTTAAAATCAATTTAAGTATGCAGCAAGTTTTGCAAAAAACACGTCATTTTCATATATTTGATAAATTTAACTTATAAACTCAAAAAACCATGGAAGAAAACAAAACATCAAATGCGGGCCAAGGATTAGGCATAGCCGGTCTGGTATTGGGTATTATAGCATTAATCATTTCGTTTATCCCTTGTCTTGGAATGTGGGCATTAATACCCGGAATTATTGCTATTGTGTTTAGTGCAATTGCATTTTCACAAGCAAACAAAGCAAATGCTTCAAAAGGATTGGTTATTGCTGCCCTAGTAATTTCAATTGTAGGAACGGCAATTGCTGGATGGCAAATGTATATGCTTCGAAATGCCCCATCACAAATAGAAAAATTTGGTAAAGAACTTCAAAAAGTCATTGAAGAGGAATTAGACGAAGATGATTTAAAAGATTTGGAAGAAGCCATGGAAGAACTTGAAGGCGAGATTGAAGAAATAACAGAAGAATCAATAAAAGAAGCTGCTAAGGCAGCCAGCGAAGCGTTAAAAGAATTTTCAGAAGAAGTTGAAAAAGTCGCAGAAGAACTGGACGAAGACGATGAGGATGAAAAATAAGTTTGGCTCATTTTTTAAAGAGCCTTACCATATTATAAACTTATGTTTTGCCGGAATAATTATACTAATTTTTATTTATTCCGGTATTTTTTCTGCCGAAAAAGATAATCACCCAATAAAATCAACCTGCGAAATTTTAACCGGACAACCATGTGAAAGTACGGGTTTATCGAGAAGCTTCTCTGAAATTGTTCGTTTCAAATTCGAAAGCGCAAAATCTTATAATAAATATGGAATTAAGATATTTTTATTTTTCCTGATTCAGTTTTTCTTAAGAATTATCAGTTCTGTAATTTTACAATTTAAAGTCTTAAAACAAAGACAACATATTTTCATTGATTCGCTTTTATCTGTTAGTCTTTATATTTATTGTTTCTGGAATTTAATCGTTTAGCAGAATGAACTATACAAAGAGTCATTGCGAAAGAGTTAAACGACTGAAGCAATCTTTTTTCCATTTTAGCGAATTGCTTATTGTCATTTGTAATGAATTACTCTATTTCATGCGACAAATCACGCCATCCTGAATTTATTCTATTTATAAGCAATTCCTTTTTCTTTCTTGAACCCGCTTTAATTTGTTTTTCACGAGCAATAGCATCACCAATTAAAAAGAATGATTCATAATATACCAGTTTGTTAACATTATATCTTGATGTAAATGATTTTGGATTTATTTTTTTCGCATGTTCTTCAAGTCTTAGTTCTAAATTATTTGTAACACCAGTATAAAGAACTGTATTATTCATATTGGCAAGAATATAAACGAAACCGCTTGTTTGTTTGAACACTATAAAGTTTTTGTTTATTGAAATTTACTAAAAGTATATAAAACAACCAAAATCCAAGGTTATTGCGAGGGAGTAATCCGTCCGAAGCTATCTGTCTAAATTATTAGAGATTGCTTCACTTCGTTCGCAATGACTATGCTTTTTTAATCCAGTACATAACCTAAAAATATTAAAAAGATAATTTACATGAAGATTTTACAAAATACATTTTCATTATACCTTTACCTTTTACTTCGAGGGGAGCTTGTTCTTCAAATTCGAATTTATCTTTAACCAGTTTATATGTTGTATCAGATACATGAATACGCATTGTTTTTGAATTCTGCTCAAGTCTGGAAGCAGTGTTCACAGGATCACCAAAAACATCATAAATGTATTTTTTTGTTCCGATAATTCCACCAACAACCTCACCTGTATCTATTCCTAAACGAATCTGCCATTTATATTTACTCTTTTCATTTCTATCTACTAAAAAAGCCATAGCATCTATAGCTGCATTTATAATATTTTCAGCGTGTTTCGGGTCCGGAATCGGCAATCCACAAACAGCAACGTAAGCATCACCAACAGTTTTTATTTTTTCGCAATGATGTTTATCCATAATTGCATCAAAACCCTTGATAATATCGTTTAACTCATTCAATAATATATTTGACGGTATTTTTAATGTCTTTGCTGTAAAATCTACAATATCGCTGTAAAAAACAGTTACTTCTTTAAACAGTTCAGGCTCTGTTTTTCCAAATTCTTTTAAATCATTGGCAATTTTTTGAGGTAGGATATTTAACAATAATTTATCCGATTTTTCTTTTTCAGCTTCAATTTCTTCCTTTTGTTTTTTTATAGTCTGATAAGATTCCGATAATTTAAGCATGGAATTTACCCTTGATATTAACTCCATTTTATCTATGGGTTTACGAATAAAATCAACTACTCCGGACTCAAATGCTGTTTGTAAGTTTTCTGACGAAGTATTAATTCCGGTACACATTATAACAGGAATATATTCTAATTCTTTATTTGCCTGGATTTTTTTACAAAATTCAATTCCTGACATTTTGGGCATATCCCAATCGGTAAGTATCAAATCAGGTAGTTCTTTCTCTACAATTTTTAAAGCATCGAAACCATTATTGGATTTTAAAAGTTTAATATCATGATCTAAATTTTCCAGAATATGCTGAATAATTTTACCATAAATTGGATCATCCTCAACAATTAATATTTTGGAAGGTTTCATTCTAAATATTTTATGCTTTATCCAATGTCAATATAAAGTTTTTAGGCTTATTATCCTAATTACTGGTTTGTACAATAATCATTTTTGTTCTTGCTCTCTTTGTTGTTTTCTCTTTCTTCCAAATATTCTTCTAATAAATTCTCCTATATCTGTATCGTCTTTTCTAAAAAGATCATAAATCCAGGGCTCTCCTTCTTCATCAAAATCATTACAATCCAAAAGTGTTTGAATTGAATCAGGAATATTGAATTCTTCATTTCCCAGATAAGCATATTTATTATCCTTATATAGTTTTTGAAAGAAATTTGCAAAAATAGGAAGAGCTGAATATGCACCTTGCCCGTAAGTTGTTGTTTCGAACCTTACAACCGGGTTATCACCTCCCACCCAAACGCCTGCTATTAATTTGGGGTTCATTCCAATAAACCAGGCATCTGTATTGTTTTGAGTAGTTCCTGTTTTCCCGGCAAAATCTCCTTCAAATTTCCAAATGGATCGTAAGCCATTCGCTGTTCCCCGATCAACAACACCTTGCATCATTGCCAATACAGTTTGAGCAATTTCTTCTGTTATCACTGTGTCCTCAGACTCATGTACCGGATCAGAGTATAAAATATTACCCTCCGAATCTTCAATTCTTCGAATAATTCGAGGTTCAATCGTTCTTCCATCATTTAAAAATACAGCATATGATTTTACCATCTCGTAAAGAGATATTTCTCCTGTACCTAAAGCCAATGAAGGAACCGGGGGTAAATAGGAGGTTATTCCCATTTTGTGTGCTAGTTCAATTGTAGAATCAATTCCTGCCTGCATTAATAGCTTAACACTAATTGTATTCATAGAATTTGCCAAAGCGCCTTTTACAGAATAATATCCACCATATCCTCCATCAGAATTTTTAGGAGTCCAATCATCATAATCTTCATAAACCACACTATCATTTTCGAAAAAATCACATGGTTTAATCCCTCGTTCTAAAGCAGAAGCATAAACAATAGGTTTAATTGTTGATCCTGTCTGTCTCTTTGAAGTAACATGATCATATTTAAAATACTTATAATTTACTCCACCAACCCAAGCAAGAATATCCCCTGTATGGGCATTCATAACTAGCGATCCTGTTTGTAGTGTTTTAAAGTGATGCAATAAAGAATCCAAAGGCGATATTAAAGTATCTTGTATTCCATTCCAGGTAAAAATTTCCGTATTACGGGGAACTTTCATTGCAGCAATTGCCTCATCTTGCGACAAACCTTTTTTTATTAAAGATTTATATACCTGACTTTGCTCTATTTGCAATAATGCAAGTTTCGGATTCTTAATCCAGGGCTCTCTACCATTCCAATAATCATCAAAAGTTATCTGCAGTTTAGATAAACGATTTTCCACAGATTGCTCCAAATATTCCTGCATTTGACCATTTAGAGTAGTATATACTTTTAATCCATCGGTATATAAATTGTATTTACTACCATCTGATCTATTTTTTTTCTCTAATATTTCTATGCATCTTTTTTTTAGATACTCGCGAAAATAAGGTGCCGGACCTTCTACATGTGTAAGTTTTCGATATTTTATTGATATCGGAATTTGTTTTAACGAATCCAATTCTTCTTTTCTCAGATATCCATACTTATGCATTTGTCTTAATACAATATTCCTCCGTTTTAGAGCCGCTTCTTTATTTGTTCTGGGATTGTAACTTGTATTAGCCTTCAATAAACCAACCAACATTGCCGATTCTTCGATTTTAAGTTCCGAAGGTTGTTTGTTAAAAAAAATAATGGATGCAGTTTCTATTCCATAGGTATTTTCACCAAACGAAACTGTATTCAAATAAAGCTCTAATATTTCTTTTTTTGAATATAATTTCTCGATTCGTCGAGCTATAATCATTTCCCTGATTTTTGCCACAGGAATTGTCATAATTCCAATGTCTTTTCTACCATAAAGATTTTTAGCTAATTGCTGCGTTATGGTACTTCCTCCTCCAGAGCTTCGATCAAATAAAATAACTGTTTTTACCAGAACTCTTAATGTGCTTTCAGGATCGATACCATGATGCTCATAAAAACGAATATCTTCTGTAGCAACAAGGGCATTCAATAAATGAGCAGGAATTTCTTCAATAGATGCATTAGTTCGGTTCTGGTAATAATATCGTCCTAAAAGCGTATTATCAACAGAATAAATATTAGTAGCCGTATTGTTTTTGATTTGTTTTAATTCTGCATAAGTAGGTAAATTGCCAAAAACACCAATCTTTACAAGTACAACCAAAGTAAAAATAAAAATTGATATGATAAATACTGCAGTAAAAAAAGATTTAACTAAAAGTTTTTTCCAGTTATTTTTTTTCTTTGAACTCCTTTTAGCACACATACAATAATGTTATTTACTAATAACTATCACATTCTTGCCTTTATTGTGTCCTTTTTGAGCATATTCGTGAGCTTCGGCTATTTGTTCTAACTGGAAAGTTTTATCTATACTTATTTTTAATTTCCCTTCATTAATCCACTGAGCAATTTTATCTAAATCAGAATTATCATGTTTCATTAAAAGGGTTTTTACTTTTTTACCATTAGAAAAAAGCTGATGTAATTTATGAACTAAAATTTTAGGACGAGGTAAAGTATTTATATAAACACCTCCAGAATTAAGCAAATGTTTACATTTTGGGAAAGTGTAATTTCCTGCTACATCGAAAAATATATCAACTTTTTTATCCAGTCTTAATACATCTTGCTCATTATAAGCAATAAACTTATCTGGTTTAAATTGCTCAATAAAATCTTTACTTTTTGAACTGGCAACAGCAATTACTTTAGCACCCATTATCCCTGCAATTTGCATTGCAACATGCCCAACTCCTCCTGATGCTCCATTAATTAAAACTGTTTGCCCTGCCTTTAAATTAGCTTTATCGCGCAATGCCTGCAACGATGTTAAAGAAACCATTGGAAAAGCAGCGGCTTTTTCATTTGAAATATCTTTTGGTTTATTAGAAAAACATTTTTCATGACCAACAGTAAATTCGCCTAATGCTCCACCATATTTATTATCTAAAACCCCAAATACAATATCTCCTATTTTGAGTTTATCTATTTCATTTCCAACTTCAACAACTTCTCCACACACATCATATCCCAAAATAATTGGAAAAGGCGAACCAAGAATGAATTTGTGATTTCCTTTACGCTGTTTCCAATCGATTGGATTTATGCTTACGGCATTAACTTTAATTAAAACCTGATCAGGTTTAATTACCGGCTTCTCTACATCTTTGATTTCAAAAATATCAGGATTCCCAAATTGATTTATAATTGCTGCTTTCATATCTTACTTTTTTGAATTTTTAAAGATAATTCAAAAATCTGTAATGCTGATCTAAATAAATAATTCAATTAAATTGCCATAATTATTCATTATTTAACCTGAAAAATTAGCGGTTTTCAGAAATTTTTCTTTACTTTTATAGTTGATTGGCAATCCAAATTTCAAAGTATATGAATATCAATACAACGTTTTGGTTTTTTGATCGAATTAAAGAGGATAACTTGTGTTTGTTATATAATGGCGATTTTAGCGATGAGATCACCAATAAACTTATTGAGTTAAGTGAATATAACATAAATAACATAGATACTCTTTCCAAAATGAAAAAGAAAGCATCATTTTTAATGGCAGAATGCTTTCAAAATATTGTTCGGCACGGAGAATCTCTCGAAGGTAAAAGATACGCAGCTTCAGATGAAGGATTTTTTCTGACTAAAAACTGGCATGATATATATTATATTACTTCTGGTAATTTAATTGAGAACAGTAAAATTGCGGATTTAGAACGTCAACTGGAAAAAGTTAATAGTCTGGACAGAGATGAGCTAAAAGCCTTATATCGAGAGGTCCTTGAAAATGAAGAAATTTCTGATAAAGGAGGAGCCGGATTGGGATTAATTGAAATGGCACGTAAATCAGGACAAAAATTAGAATATGTCTTTAAAGATTTTGACGAACATTTCTCATTTTTTTACAATCAAATAATTTTAAAATCAAATATAGAAGAAGGTACAGAAAACCATGATTATAATTTTGAAATTGATTCAGCCATAGATTATCATCAAAAAATGGTGTCGGAAGATATCATGGTTATACATAAAGGAGATTTCTCGCAAGATGCAATTTTCCCTGTTTTAAAAATTATTGAAGAAAATCTTCAAAGAGAGAAAAAAGATGCCTTATCGAAAAAGAAGATTTATCATATTCTTGTTGAACTACTCCAAAACATTAGTCATCATTGTTTAATAGAAGAAAATAAAAAAGAAGGAATCTTTATGATCGGGGAAACGGAAGAGTATTTTGTAATAAATACCGGAAATTTAATCAGTAATGAAAAAGTTAACGACCTGAAAGAACATCTTGATTATATTAACGGGCTTAACAAAAAAGAGATAAAGGATTTTTATCTTAGTAAATTACGGGAACGAAACGTTCCAAATAATGGAGGATCCGGAATAGGGCTTATTGATATTGCACGACGACTCATTTCCCCAATAAATTATTCCATCCAAAAAATTGATGATAAAAAATCATTTTTATCGTTTAATGTAATTGCATAAATTTTTATCGATGCTATCAAAACTTGAAATTAAAGGAACCCGAGATACTCCTGAAATTATATTTGACAAAGAAAATAACCAGTTTGAAATAACCGGAGATTCTTTACCGGAAGATACTACTAAATTTTTTACTCCAATTTTTGAGTGGGTTTCTGATTACTTAAAATTACCCAATAAATCAACACATTTGATTTGTAAACTTGAATATTTTAATTCTTCGTCAGCTAAAATGTTTTATGAATTATTCTTCGAATTTCAGAAAATTGCCAAAGCAGGTTCTGAAATTAAAATAAGCTGGTATTTCGAACACGGAGATAAATTAATTGAAGAAAAAGGTTTAGAATATCAATCCATCCTTGAAATTCCTTTTGAACTCAAGGAATTATAGTAATTTATTTATACGACACAAAAAATCGTTTACGAATAAAACATGTTACACCGGCCGGAATTATACAAATAATTGTACTAATTGGAGTATATGTACAATGTGCTTTATAGCCAATCATACATAGTTTACTTGCACTTTCTGAGGGTATAACAGTCGACAATGCCGCAAGTGTAAATACAATCGTAAGTATAAATAACAACCAGTACCCTTTTTTTCTGATTTTCATAATAGAGAATAACTTAAATTCATATTATCTGCAATATAATTAATTATTGACAAGCTCTTTAAAAAGTATAATAAAAATCAGAGAGAATCTTTTTTTCTGATATAATTCCTTTATCCATTCCATCCAAAAGTCGTTCACATGCTTTTTTAAAATCCGCATAAAAATCTTCGACAACTAAAATTAATTTCCCATCTATTTCATGAAGATGTTTTTTTCCATAATCAGTATTAGATTTCGATGTTAAATATGTTTGTCTGCTTGCAGTAAAGGTGTGAGCCAGGCTTGCTCGTAGCTGATCATATAAAGCATGATTATTATTCAGTTTGGTATATTTAACAGGCATTAATCGATTAATCGCATGCGAAAAACGAAGTTTAGATTGCTCGCGCGCTTTTAAAGGTTTTGAATCTAAAAAACTACCTAATGTCTCCAGTCCCTGAGCCATAATAACAAATGCAAAATGATAAAATCCTGCAGCGACAAGTCGTCCGGTTTCCTCAACAAAAACTTTTTGGATAAAATCTTTGGCTGATAAATTATTTTCTGTATTCATTTTATACCGTTATTGCAATTCTAATTCACTAAATCGCTTCAGGGATTTATCAAATATAATTTTGGTTTCATCAATAATATGGCTTTTCCATGCATCCGATGAGGGATAATACATCTCCATAAAATCATTTTTTACTTTTTTCAGTTCCTCTTCAGATTCAAATCCATACTGCTCACCCTGATTTTCCAATATCATAACATGCAGAGATTTTATTGAGCCGATTGTTGTCTGACTATCCATTGTTCCATATTCAAAAAGCATCGGGATAAAAACTTTATCATTATTGACTTTTCCAATGTAACCGGCAAAGTCTCCGGAATAAGTATAAAAATCATCTGAATCGCCCCAATCAATTTGAAAACCTTCAAAAATTATTTCCATCCGTTTTTTAACAGATTCTTCTACCGGATTTGGAAATAAATGTAACTTACCCCGCTCCCCATATGCAGTATGTAAATCTATGGCAAATACCGTTTGGTAAGGGTCACATATGGTATCAATAATTTGTATAAGGTCTTTAATTTGTGGTTCAGAATCCTTGCCACCATAATACATTCCTTCGGGAAACTCATATTGACCCTGCAGAACAGCCTGCCTTAGTACTGGCATTGATTCTTTAATAATATTTTTAATAGCTTTTACAAAGAAAAAACGGTTAGCAATACTTCCTGGATTAGCTTTTTCTTTTGGGTTTATTAAATCATAAACTTTTGGATAACCTTCATTTTTTGTTTGGTATAATTCCTTGTCAATACCACTATTACGATTTAAATCAACATTGTTTTCTGTAACTCTCCTTGTGTATTTAAAACCATAAGGGTTTACACTGTGAATAAGAAAAATACCTGTATTTGCCAGGAACTCATCATTAATGTAATTATCCATAAAAAAAAGTTGCACAGCATTACCAACATAACCTTCCAGACCGTGAACCCCGGAGCTGAGAATAATTATTTTATCTGCTTTTTTTGATCCCGGAATAAAGCAGAAATCAATAGTCAAATTGGTATCCTTATTACTCATTACTGGTAATTCGAACGTTTTTGTGCCGGGATATTTTAATGATAATTCATTTGATTTTAACTTAAAATCGTGACGAGCTTCGTTGTAAGATTCATTAAAATAAGTAAGATTGTTTTCATTCACCTGATATTCATCTTCGAGTGAAAAGTTGTTAAATGCTACATAGAAATAGCTGATTACACCAATAACAGGAATCAGAATAATTCCAATTATTATTACTGAAATTTTTATTACTTTTTTCATCGTACTATAACTTTTAAGTTTATTGTAAATATAAAACAACTTAAATTTAATTATTCTTTCTTAAATATTCAGTACCATCTATGAATCTAAAATCTCTTTTACCCGTCCAACTTCACCCGTTGTTAATCTAACTTTTATTCCATGTGGATGAGTTGCCGATTTGGTAAGAACATCCTGAACTACACCTTCGGTTAACTTTCCGGTTCTTTGATCTTTCTTAAGAACAATAGCCACTTGCATCCCCTGTTTAATATTCGATCTATTATTTCCGTTCATTACTTTTCTTCTTTAAAAAATACCTGGTAATATTGCATCCCTGTTTTTTCATCAAAACCTTTTACAATATATTCGCGGTTACCATGCACATAAATATGAAAGTTTTTATCGAGCTTTATAACACTTTTCATTACACGCGATTGTTTTTTTACAGCACTAAGTGAGATATCAAATTCGTTTGAAATTTGTATTTCATTTTCCGATTCGTAAACTTTTTTATAACTATTGAAACTGTCGATAAGATCTTTATCCTCAATAACCTTTTCGGCAAAATCTTCTATTTCGAAGTTATCTGCTTCTTTAAAAAACTTTTTCGATTTATTAATCATATCAACCTGATCAGCTCTGGGAATATCGTATTCATCGGGTAATTCCTTAACAACAAAATTCTTATACATTTTCATCACATTTTCGGTGTGATAATATTCATCTTCACGTTGTTTTATTTTCAGAAAATCATCTATCCAATACCTTGCGTCCTCTCCTTTACTCAATTTATCAACCGATGTAACAACAAAACCATTTTCTTTTTCAATATTCAGAATTAAACATCCTTTATCAAGTTTTTTAATGTCGATTCCCTGTTCGCTTTCTATAGTATAATTATCATCTTTCGGATAAACTTTTAAAAATGTATCTCGTGTTTCTGATTTGAACAAACCAATAGCATCGACAGGTTCGTTATTAAACTCAATATCCTGAAAATAAACTGTATAAAACTCTCCTCCATTAATATTTGGATGCGTCGAGTTCTCGTAAAGATGTTTAGCCAGGTTTACCGATTGATCATAAATTTTATCCGGATCATCAAATATTTGCGATGCATAATGATATACTTCATTCAAATTTAAATCTGACTCGTGATAAAAGTTAAAGTATTCATTTGATTTAAAAGGAGTAAGAAAATATTTGGCTAATAACTCCTTTATATTAGCATCAGTCTTTAAAATATCTTTCGAAAAACGAATATTTTCTTCCTTGTATTTACTTCCGACTTTATGAACAACAAGCTGGTCAATTATAGTTTCTGAGAATAATAACATAATCATTTATTTTAAGATTGCCTAAAGATAAATCATAAAAAACAAATATCCCCAGGCAACCACACCCGAAGATATTCTAAATTAAATTTCGATAAATCGAAAAATAACCTGATGCAAAGATACTCAATAAATATAAATGCAGAAATGTAATATCTTTTTTATTTTAAGATAAAAATATAATTATTTGATTAAAAAAAAACCGAAAAACTTAAATCCGTCTTTTATAAGAATAACTGAAAATAAAAGAAGAATAAAACCAAGGATTTTAACAATAACAACATAAAATTTGCTCGATAAAATATTTTTTGATTTTTCGGAAAGAATAGCCACAATAACCTTGGTTCCAATAATAAAAACATAAAATCCGACAATAAATAAACCTGCAGCAATATAGCTTTGGTTATAAGCTTTAATTGATATTGGAGCACCAACCAACATCCAAAATAAATAAGGATGCGGACTTAAAAAATTTGCAATTACTCCTTTTTTTATTGTTCTGGTTTTTTCATTATTCAAATTCACCTCAATTGATTTAACACGAATATTCTCCCAGGCCAAAAACAGCAAAAAGGCTGCTCCAAGAAATGAAATTATTCCTAAAAGTATGTCAGAATTAGATAATTTATATACCACAAAAACCGAGAACAATACTATTGGCAAATCAGATATTAAAGGAACTAAGGCTATTTTTATTCCTTCTTTGCGATTGTGTTTTATGGTTTCGGTTATTACCAAAATCAATAAAGGCCCTGGCGATATCCCGGCTATAAATCCTAAAGTTATTCCTGCTATTAAATAATCAAACATTTATATTATGTTTTAACCTAAAAGTAAAGATAATCAAACTTTGTTCTAAATATATATTTAAGATCTCCTTAATTCCAGATTCTGTTTCTATTTTCTTGCCAGCACCATGTATAGTTTTCATATTATAATTTTTAATCATCAACATATTTATAAATACTTTTTTTGTACCTTAGTTTTTTAATTATCAATTAAACCTAACATCTTATGGAAACAACATTAATAACATTTGCTACAATTATTCTAATTGTATTCCCAATTTGGGTGGCAACACATGGCTGGAGGAAAGATTTCAGAACTTTGTCAATTATACTGGGTGTTTCTTATCTTATTCCTTTTGCTCCACAAATAATTGCAATTATTGCATTTTTTATTATTAAACCCTATAATCCAAATTGGAATTACATTCCTAATCCAAGTAATTTTGCCGGATGTGGTACAAAACTTTATTTTGCATCTAAAAAATTGGAAGATGGTTCATTTGTAACCACTCAATGGTTTATTATATTTTTCATTCCTATTTTTCCAATACAATCTTATAGGATCATTAAGGGAAGTGAGACAACACAATTTTCGGGAGTGTATATTTCATCATCAACCAATATTTATGTAATTGAAAATTTAAGAATTGAATGGGGTCACGTTTTAAAAGCCTATTTGTTTGTAATATCATTCGTTGTTATTTTGGTTGGCATGATAACAGGATTATCAAGTGTCGCAACAACTGAAGAAATGGCTAATATGGCCTCATCATCAATTGTAGGCCTGTTAGCTGTTTATGCCATAGCAGGTTATTTCTTATTTAGGACAAAATAATACATAAGCTGAGAAAATACTACGCCTGTTGAAAATAAGATACTTCCAATAATATGGCGTATTTACAAACTATACCGATATTGCAAACAAAAAGTGAAGCAATCATTAAATTATTGAAACAGATTACCTGCCTGCTGCAGGCAGGCTTCGCTTCGCTCGTAATGACTCCTATTAAATTAAAGTAATGTGAAAGCTTCTTTTAACCTTACACCTTTTTCCATTTTATGTACAGTAGCACATTCATTGTATAAATCGTGCTGAAAAAACAAGATGTAATTATTTTCTGCTGCTTCGTTTAAAAAATCTTCCTTTTCCTGTAACATATCCATTGGGCGAATATCGTAAGCCATATTCCAGACTAAAGGAATATGCGCAGTTGAAGGAATAAGATCGGCCATAAATACATATGTTTTTTCGCCTGTGTTTATAAACGGGATTATTTGCCCGACAGTGTGTCCATTGAATAATCGGAGCTTAATTCCCGGATATAATTCAGTATCTTTTTCAATAAATTTAAGCTGCCCGCTTTCTAACATCGGCATTAGGTTTTCTTCCAAAAATGCTGCACCCTCCTGTTTATTTGGGTTCATTGCCCACTCCCAGTGTGGTTTACTTACCCAATAAGTTGCATTTTTAAATACCATTTCGAATCCCGTTTTATCAGCATTATATTTTACTCCACCACCACAGTGATCTGCATGTAAATGTGTTAAAATCATATCGGTAACATCATTGAGAGAATAACCGTGCTTTTTCAAAGCTCCTTCAAGTCCATCACCACCATTTAAATATACATGACTGAAAAATTTCTTACTTTGCTTATCGCCATAGCCATTATCGATTAAAATTACGCGATCACCAGTATCAATTAACAAAGACCTTAATGCCCAGTTACACAAATTATTTTCATCGGCTGGATACTTGCTTTGCCATAATACCTTTGGTACTACACCAAACATTGCGCCTCCATCAAGTTTAAAATTACTGATATGTATTGGAAATAGTTTCATTTTTTTGTAATGTTGATTAGTGAATAGTATTATTTCTAAATTCTGTTTATTTTCACATCATAAATATATAGTACAAATATAGGAAATGAAAGTTCATTTTATTGCCATTGGTGGAAGTGCAATGCACAATTTAGCCATAAGTCTATGTAAAAAAGGATATCAGGTTACCGGATCTGACGATGAAATTTTTGAGCCCTCAAAAACCCGATTAGAAAATTACGGCATATTACCTGAAAATATAGGTTGGAATCCCGATAGGATTACTCCTGATATAGATACTATTATATTAGGGATGCATGCAAGAAATGATAATCCTGAATTAATAAAAGCCCGTGAACTAAACCTGAAAATATATTCTTATCCTGAATATCTTTACGAACAATCAAAAAATAAAACACGGGTAGTAATTGGAGGGAGTCATGGTAAAACAACCATAACATCAATGATAATGCATGTTCTGAAATTTCATGATATGCAGTTTGATTATATGGTTGGTGCTCAAATTGATGGTTTTGAAACAATGGTTAGCTTATCTGAAGATGCACCCATTGCAGTTTTTGAAGGAGATGAATATCTTTCTTCCACACTCGATCCTCGTCCGAAGTTCCATTTGTACCGGCCACATATTGCATTGATAAGCGGAATAGCCTGGGATCATATCAATGTTTTTCCCACATTCGAAAATTATAAAGAACAATTCAGCATTTTTATCGATAAAATTGAAAAAGAAGGATGCTTGTTTTATTATAAAAATGATAATATCTTAAAGGATGTGGTAAAACAATCACATAATTTAATTGAAAAAACAGGGTATTGTGCACATTCATATACCAGAAGAAATAACAAAACTTTTTTAATTGATATTGATAAAGAAATTCCTTTACAAATTTTTGGCGAACATAATCTGCAAAATATTAGTGGTGCTAAACTAGTTTGTAATCAATTAGGGTTAAGTGATGATAATTTCTATCAAGCTATATCGGAATTCAAGGGAGCAGCCAAACGCCTCGAACTATTAGCTGAAAATGACACCACAAAAATCTTCCTGGATTTTGCCCACTCTCCCTCTAAATTAAACGCTACCGTTAATGCCGTAAAAGAGCAGTTTCCTGAAAGGGAGCTATTAGCAGTAATGGAACTTCACACATTCAGTAGCCTGAATGCAGATTTTTTAACCGAATATGCCGGATCGTTGGATAAAGCTGATGTTGGAATTGTATATTTTAACCCTGAAGTTATAAAACATAAAAAACTAAAACCAATAACAACAGAGCAGGTAAAAAAATCATTCCAAAACGAAAATTTAATTGTTTTTACAAGCCAAAAAGATTTTGCTAACTATATAATGAGTTCTGATTTAATAAACAAAAATCTTTTACTTATGAGTAGCGGGAACTTTTCAGGCATTAATTTAAAAGATTTTGCAAACAAATTAGTCAAAATTTAACCTTTCTTTATTGATATTTCCTCTGAACAAGTAATATTTGTGCTAATTCCGTTGATTTCTTGAAAAAGATGAAAAATATTAAAAAAAATATTTGCAGGAATAAAAAAATCATTTACTTTTGCACCACCAAGTTTCAGACTTGATTCATGGTCCGTTCGTCTAGGGGTTAGGACGCCAGGTTTTCATCCTGGTAACAGGGGTTCGATTCCCCTACGGACTACTAAAATATTTATACTAAGTTAACAGAGAAATTATGGCAAACCATCAGTCAGCAGAGAAAAGAGCAAGACAAAGTGAAAAATTAAAACTTCACAATAAGTATTTTGCAAGAACAACACGTAATATGATTAATACATTGCGAAATGCCAGTGATAAAAATGAAGCTACAGAAATGTTGCCAAAAGTTACTGCTATGTTAGATAAATTAGCAAAGAAGAATATAATTCATAAGAATAAAGCTGCTAATCTAAAATCAAGCTTAACTTTATACGTGAACAACTTATAATAAAACTCATATACAATAAAAGCCTTTCTTCATCTGGAGAAAGGCTTTTTTGTTATTAAGGCAACCTCTAACAATTCGTTCGCATCAAAATTTCCATAGCTTTTCAAAGGCAAGGAAAGCTTTGAAGGACTATCGGGATAATGCGAAAAGTTTTGACGAAGAATTCGGAAACCCTGTGGGAATAAAGAAATGAATTATTAGAGATTGCCTTATCATTTTTATACCTTTATCCTCTTAATTAATCAGCTTATGATTTCAAAAGTTAGTGTTTTCTGTGCTTCGAGCCATAAAGTAGATCAAAAATATTTCGATGTAACTGAACGATTAGCAAAAGTTCTTGTTGAAAATAATATTACTACAGTTTACGGAGGCGGTGCTATTGGTTTAATGGGACAGTTGGCCGATACAGTTATGGACAATAAAGGTAAGGCTATTGGAATAATTCCGCGGTTTATGATGGATGTTGAATGGGGACATAAAAATATTACTGAGCTTATTGAAGTAAAAGATATGCATGAGCGCAAGAAAAAACTTGTTGAAGATATTGATGCAATAATAGTATTGCCAGGTGGTTCAGGAACACTTGAAGAAACCATGGAAGTCATTACCTTAAAACGTCTTGGTAAATTTACCAAACCCATTATTTTTATAAATACAGATGGCTTTTACGATAGTTTGTTCCAACTATTCGACAAGATGATTGAAGAACGATTTATGCGTGAAGAACACCGAGATATGTGGACATCTATCAGCAAACCTGAAAAAATAATTTCTGCAATAAAAGAATCTCCTGTTTGGGATGAATCTGCAATAAAAATTGCTGCGGTATAAAATGTTAAAACCTCGTCAGGATTTAAAACCCTGACAGATTTTAGTTAAATACAATTAAAATCGCCTTCCGACAAAAACTATATCATCAATCTGATCATGATTTTTCATCCAGTCTAAAATAAATCTTTCCAATTCTTCACCCTGTTCTTCCATCGACATTTTTTGAATTGATATTAAAAGATCTTTCATATTCTTCTTTCGGAATTTTCGTCCATCTTCACCACCAAACTGATCGGCATAACCATCAGAAAAGATATAGAATGTATCTCCTTTTTTCACCTTAATTTCATGATTTGTAAATTTTTTATTATCATGAACCGTTGTCATTCCAATAGGGAAACGATCTGCCTTTATTTCTTCCAGTTCTCCATTTCTAATTCTTATTAAAGGATTATAACCTCCGGCGTACTCTAGTATCTGTGTATCCTTATTATAGCACATTAGAGCCAAATCCATCCCGTCATTTACAACTCTTTCTCCTTTTACATTCTTCTGATGTAAGGCATTAATGATTTCTAAATCTAACTGATCAAGAATTTTTGCCGGTTCAAGAATTCCATATTCTCTAACAATTTTTGTAAGCATACCATGTCCTAAAAGTGACAAAAACGCTCCAGGCACACCATGTCCCGTACAATCTACAGCAGCAATCATTTCTTTATCTTTGATTGTTTCCAGCCAGTAAAAATCGCCACTTACAATATCCTTAGGCCTAAAGAAAATAAATGTATCGTCAAAAGGTATTTCTGGTGGTAAAACTGCTGTTTGTATACGTTTTGCATATCGGATACTATCAGTAATATCCTTGTTTTTCTTCTCAAGTTCAATACTCTTCTGCACTACCTCGGCCGTTCTTTCCTCAACCTTTTCTTCAAGAATTTTCTTTTCTATTATTAAGTTTCTTTCACGAACCTTTATATAAGATATTATAGCTAAAATACCGACAGCAATTGCTGATAAAATAAACCACCATGTTTTGTAAAACGGAGGTCTTATAGTAAAGGTATAAGTAACAGGTTCTGAGTTCCAAACACCTGCACTGTTTTTTGCTTTTACTTTAAAAGTGTATTTCCCCGGAGCTAATGATGAGTATGTTTCAACAGTACGTTCAGTTACAGGGCGCCAGTCTTTATCTGCCGGCTCAAGCATAATTTGATATTTAACTGCATCAGGATTATTTAAACAAATACTATTATAATCAAATGTAAAATCGTTTTCTAAATAACTAAATATCTGGTCCGGAATCATTTCCCTGTCTTCACGATTTACTTGCAAACGTGCCACATGTGTTAATGGTTCCGGCTGAAAACAAATATCCAGTGACGGTTGATATTTAGTTACCCCCTTTACAGTTCCAAACCAAAGATTTCCTTCATTGTCTTTATAAGTTGCATTTTCCTTTGCTTCGATACCCGTAAAACCACTTTTTTCGGTATAAGTCCGGATATTCCCCTTTGTATCAATCTTATTAAGGCCCCTGCTTGTTCCAATATATATATTATTGTTATCATCAACATTAAGTTGATTAATTAAATTTGAAAGCAAACCATCATTTTCCGTAATTGTTTTAATAACTTTATCACCATCATAAACTAAAACACCTTTAGTTTGTGTTCCAATCCATATATTACCTTCTTTGTCTTCGACCATACATTTTGGCGTAACCAATCCCTCAAATTCAATTTTTCCAATACTATCACCAAGTATAAGATTTAATCCTTTTCCATTATTAATTCCAACCCAAATACGATTTTTTGAATCGGCATAAATGGCAGAAATATCAGACCCGTTTAAACCATGAATTTGTGATAAAAACTGACTTTTTTCATTATCAATATCATAATAGATTAACCCGGACAACGTACCCACCAAAAGTCGATTTTGCTTGTCAACTTCCATAGCAGTAACCAAGTTGCTAGTACTAAAATACCTGTTAATTATAGGATTATATTCGAAACGCCCTGTTTTATAATTATACATACTAACACCATTATCATCTGTCCCAATCCAAACGTTGCCATTATTATCATTTTTTAAATATCTTATTTGGTCACCTATAGCATTGGACTCCATGTTATAATGAGCAAACTTAATTCCTTTATCTCCGGCATTTGGATTATACACCGAAATTCCTTTATTAGTACCAACCCAATACTTTTCTCCTTTATCCTGCACAATAGCCCAAACGTTTTGGTCAATTAACCCATCATCAGTACTATAAGAAATAAATTTCTCTCCTTTAAATATAGCCAAACCATGCTCATGTGTTCCTATTAAAATATTCCCTTCAATATCTTCAAGAATACATCTTATTTTTAAATCAGAGAGTCCATTTAAGTTATTAAAGGTTTTATATGTTTCGCCTGTAAACTTTGTAATACCTCCTCCCCAAGTTCCTACCCAAATATTTTCTTGGGAATCTTCAGAAATGGTACTTATAAAGTTACTAGCCAAACCATCACGGGCATCGTAAATTTTAAACTCATTTTTCGATTTAATATATCGATATAATCCTCCATTATGTGTTCCAAACCAAATATCTCCATTTCGACCTTCAAACATTGCAGAAATTTGAAAATATCGCGATAATCCTTTAGGAGTATACTTTTCAAATGAATTTTCTGATTTATTATATTTTTTTAACCCAATATCAGTAATAAAAAAAAGTGTGTCACCTTTAGCCATTGTTCCGGAAAATACCAAATCACTTATTTGTCGTCCTTTATATTGTTCGTATCTGATTTTTTCAGGATCAAACTCATAAGGATTGTCTAATCTAATTAAACCATCACCATGTGTAGTAATCCATAAAATATTATCATTATCCATTAAAATTGAAGAAATTTCTGCATTCAGAGAATCGCTAATAGGGTGTATTTTAAATTCTTTACCATCAAAAAAGGAAATACCTCCAGATTTATGTCCCATCCAAATGTTGCCATCATTATCTTTTAATAAAGCCTTTATTCCTCCTTCAGCTAATCCATTCTCAGCTGTATAATTTGTAAAATTTACTCCATCGAACTTTGAAATTCCACTTTCAGTTGCTAACCATAAATATCCAAGGTTATCTTGTATAACATCATATACCTTTGATTGCGGGAGACCTTCTTTTACACCATAATAATCGAAATAATAAGTTTGAGCAGAAATAGTAGATATACTTAGCAGTATTACTGCATAAAAAAAAGTTATTCGCTGTAATAAGCGAATAACTCTTTTAGTTTTCGGATTATGTAAAAAAATCATATTTTATTTTTTTTGTTATCTATCTTTTGCAATAAAGAAAAATGTTCCTCCTTCATCTTCTAATCCATCTATTTTACCAAATTGCGGTTTTTGCATACCGTCTTTAGCCACAGCAACTGTTACTTTCGAAACAATATTCTCGATTGGTAAACATGCATTTGGATTGTTCCTTAAGCTATTAGCAAAAGTCCTTGTAAATTGTGAATGATCAACAGCTAATTCATATCCCGCAGAAGAAAATACTTGTGATGATTTAAATTTAGTTGCTTCCCAGTCGCCACAATCTCTTTCTTTTAATCCCGAACGCATTGCCTGATAAAATGTAGGACCAGACTCACATGCATCTGATATTACTAAAGTATGAGTAACAAATGTTGCATAAGATTGTAAGGCTGCTTTTAATGTACTAATGTTGAAATATGTAAACTCATCATCACGTGTAGCATCAACCGGCACCCAATATCCAATGTCATTGATAAACTTACCGTGTCCGGCATACCAAACAAGTAACGAATTAACCTGATTACTTCTAACAAGATCACGCAATTCAATTGCAAAGAATCTTTCCATCTCAGCTTTGGACATATTTTGTTTATGAAGAATATTATGAATTTTATAATTTGCCAATGCAGCCTTCATCATACTAACATCTTTAACGGGCCCTTCTAAACTGGCAAAAGTCTCATAATCTGAATTCTCAACAAAAATAACCCAGGTCTTACCCATTGGGTTTTCCTGAGATATTTCAAGTGCTTCACGATTAATCCTAAATTCCATTTCACCAACATTTCCGTAAACATCTTCAGCCTTAACAACAAATTTATTTTTATTGGCAATATCAATTGTAGCATAGAATTCAGGATTGCTGGCATCGACAGAATAGCTTGCAGTCATATCATCAACAATAATGCTTTTAATCTTATTTTCATCAGTAATTCTACCCTCTACGTAAAGTTTTCGATTTTCAACATCTAAATAGATTTCTCCTGATGATGATGCAAAAGGAGCAATCAGACTAATCTGAGGAGCATTAATCTCGGTTCTGGTTAATTTGTATGTTGATGCTAGCACATTATTATATACATCAGCTATTGCAACAGAAATAGTCTCTTTTCCTGATACATTAACTGTAGCGGAAAATTCATTGTTCTCACTGTTTTCATCAAATGTAACATCAATACCGTCTATTTTTACATATTGTATATCACTTTGATCAACAATTTGTCCTTTTAAGGTAACTTCGACCGCATCTTCAACAACATTTAAGATATTACCTTCTCTTTCCAAAGGTTCAATAAAAGTGAGATTTGGTTTACTGCTTTCTCTGTTTAACTCATATAAACGATTTTTCACAATTTCCAAACGTTTTTTTGCATCTGCATCTTCCTTATCAGACAAATCAGCATAAGTTTGATAATCTGAAATAGCCTTTGCATACTGGGTAATTTCTTCGTTAGATTTTGCACGGTGGAAATAAGCCAAGGCATTTTTCGAATCCATTGAAATTACCTTACTAAAATCGTTAATAGCGCTTTGGTGCTGGTTAAATTCCTGATAGTATATTCCACGAGCAAAAAAAGCATCCATATCATCAGGAGAGAAAATAATCATTTTTGAAAGGTCATTAATTGCGCTTGGATAGTTGATCTTTTCTTTATAAATCTTACTTCTTATCCATAATGCTTCTTTAGATTTAGAGTCAATTCCCAATGCCTGATTACATGCAACCAATGACTGATCATATTTTTTGGCTTTGAAAAGAACATCACCAAGAGCTACGTATGTTTCTAATACATTAGAAGCTTTTTCGATAGATTTTCGATAATCTGTTTCAGCCTGATTGTAGTTTTCAAGTTTGTCGTTTATAAAACCTTGTCGAGAGTAATTCTTTGCAGTTTCATTTAATTTAATTAACTCATTACTTTCTTTCAATGCTTTATCGTACTTCTCTAATGCAATGTAAGATTCCATTTTAAACTTATAAGCATTTATATGCTTTTTATCTATAGTGGTAACTTTTTCAAGCATAGGAATCGCTTCTTCATATTGCTCTAACTCATAATATAATCTTCCGGCATTATAGTAGATCGATTCATCTTTATCTTTGAAAGCAGTGGCTCTTTTATAATCACTTGCAGCTTCAGCTTTCTTGTCGGCTTTTTCATAAGCATCAGCCCTGGCAAGATAAGCCTCAGTATACTCAGGATTTTCCTCGATCAGTTTTGTAAACTGAACAATAGCATCATCGTAATTCCCTGATGCTACAAAATCTTTACCTGTACTGTATAGCTTTGGACTGCATTCAATAAATGAAATTAGAACAAGCAGCATTGGGGTAAAGAACAACGAACGTTTAAATTTAAATTTTCCCATATCGATTAGTGTTTAATATTTCATTTCAAATGGTTAAATAATTATATAATCTTATCAAATTTACAAAAGCTTTTAATCATTTTGAAATTTTATGATCAATCAGTTCAATTTATTGACTAAATATACTCTGTTTTTTGATAAACGTTAATTTACTATTGCCTAAATAATCATTATACAAATTATCAATTTCTATATTGGGTGCTTTGATCCCTTTTTTAAATTCTTTTTTTCCATAAAATATTCTGGCCTCATCCCATAAATCATTTTCAATAAAAGACTTTAGCACCTTTGCTCCTCCTTCAATAATAATTGACTGAATATCTTTTTTAATTAGAATTTGGAAGAGTTGAGTATAGAAATCATTTTCATAATCAACAAATTTGATACCAACATTTGAATTTAAAGTTTTTACTTTCTGTGTTTTAGCAATATCGTCAGCAATGATAAGTGTTTCAGCTTCAGTATTAAAAACATTAAGACTTTGGGGCAGTTTTAAATTACGATCAAAAATAATTCTAACAGGATTCTTCCCTTTCCAATTTCTGCATGTCAGGCTTGGATTATCAACTATTGCAGTATTGGTGCCAATAAGAATTGATTGTTCCTCGGAACGCCACTTATGTACCAGGGTTTTAGCATATTCGTTTGTAATCCATGTTGGTTCAACAGGATTGTCCTTATTTCTTTTAACATCTATAAATCCATCTTTTGTCTGTGCCCACTTTAATATAATGTATGGGCGTTGCTTTTCATGAAAAGTAAAGAATCTCTTATTCAGTTCTCTTGATTCTTTTTCCAAGACACCGATAATAACATTGCATCCTGCCTCTTTCAGGATTTGAATTCCTTTTCCCGAAACATGGGCAGCAGTATCAATTGAACCAATAATAACGTTAGGAATACCTAAACCAGCAATTAAGTTTGCACAAGGCGGAGTTTTTCCAAAATGGGAACATGGTTCAAGATTTACATATAAAGTAGCTTTCTTTATTAAACTTTTATCTTTAACAGAATTAACAGCATTTACTTCGGCATGGGCTTCTCCACATTTTCTGTGATATCCTTCGCCAATTATTTTACCATTATAAACAATTACAGAGCCCACCATAGGGTTTGGAGCAGTATTCCCACTTCCCAACCTTGCTAAATCGATGCATCGTTGCATATATTTTTCGTGAACTGTTCTATTGATCATACAAATTATTTAAATTTGAACAATGGCTTCAAATATTAACATAAAGAAAGTAATTTCATTCATAAAATCCGAATTAAAAGAATTTTATCCAATGAGTGAAATTGATAGTTTCGTTTACCTGATTTTTGAACAATTATTTAATTATTCAAGAACAAAACTCCTTATTTCGCAAGATGTTGAAATACTGGAAGATTCATATCAAAACATTCTTAATATAATTCGTGATTTAAAGTTATATAAACCTATACAGTATATATTGGGGGAAACCATATTTTATAATTTAACTTTTAATGTAATTCCGGGTATATTAATCCCACGCCCGGAAACAGAAGAACTGGTCGATTGGATTATAAAAGAAAGCCCTGATAAATACAAAAGAATCTTAGATATTGGTACAGGAAGTGGATGTATTGCTATATCACTCGCTAAAAATCTTCCGGAATCGGTTGTGTATGCCTCCGACATATCAAGTGAAGCGTTAACAGTTACAAGAAAAAACAGTAAATTAAATAATGTCGATATCCAAATCATGAAACTTGATATTTTGAACTTTGATAATCAGCTAAATGAAAAATTCGATATTATTGTTAGTAATCCTCCGTATGTAACAGAAAAAGAAAAAAAACTAATGCATAAAAACGTTCTTGATTTTGAACCAGAATTGGCGTTGTTTGTTCCTGACAATAACCCATTACTTTTCTATAAAGCTATAATTGATTTTGGAATGAATCATTTAAATCCGGGAGGTAAAATCTATTTCGAAGTAAATGAATCGTTTGGAAAAGAAACGGCATTATTGCTTGAAGAAAGAGATTTCCGGGATATCTCACTTAAAAAAGATATAAACGGAAAAGATCGAATGTTAAAAGGTGTTTTAAACTAAGAGATTGTGTCAAACTCAAAAAACCCAATATCGATAAAAGAAGCAATACTTAAAGCACAAAACCTATGTGCAGGACAGGAAAAGTGCGTATTTGATATTCGAAAAAAGCTTTTCGATTGGAAACTCCCAACAAAAGATCATGATGCAGTAATTGATCTATTAATTAAAGACCAGTTTATTAACGAACAAAGATATACTCTGTTTTTTGCAAAAGATAAATTTCGCTTTAATAAATGGGGCAAAATAAAAATTGAATATACCCTAAAACAAAAAAAAATCCCTTACGAATATATTAAATATGCCTTAGATGAAATTCCTGAAATGGAATATAATAAGCTTTTAGAAAGCGAGTTAATAAAAAAACTTAAAACAATAAAAGACAAGGA